>NZ_BAAAYL010000001.1:5865737-6174460 GCF_039536205.1 Streptomyces sannanensis
CCGAGTTCACCCTGCGGATGCTGGTGGTGAGCGTGGTGTACAAGGTGACCTGGACGACGAGCAGGGCGGTCAGCGGGGCGGTGAGGGGCGCGGGCTCGCTGCTCAGCTGGAGGGCGACCACGTACGAAAGGACGGCGGCGCCGGTGGAACGCACCGTCTGTACGACGACGGGTTCTCTCTGGAGCCGACGAAGGTCGCGCAGGACAGTGACTTCAGGCACGCTGTCCCCCTCTTCCCGTCGCCGCGGTCGCCGTCACCCTTGGAAGCCTGCCACCCGACCATCGTCGTCCCGGTGCGGCAGTCCACGCACCTCGGCCGGGTGAAGCCGCGGGGGCGGCGGCCACGGAGAGCTGATGGACACGACGAGTGCGCGCTGCGTTCCGGGCCGAGGTCATCCGCTGCCCTTACCGTACGTGAGGGTCGTCGGATCGCCCAGGACCCAGCGTGCTGACGTCGGCCGTCAGCTGGTGCGGGAGCGGTCCAGCAGGTGGCGTGCTCACGGAGAACCTGGCCCGGCGCCTGCTCGCGCAGGGCGCCGACCTGCTCCGGGTCGAGCTCGCCCTAATTTCGCCGGGGGCCCAGCACGGCCTGTGTCTGGGTCGTCTGGCCCACCGGTCGGCCGTCCGCGTCATGCACCTCGGTCTGCACCACGACGAAGCTGCTCCCGATGTGCAGCGGCCGGGCGGTCGCGCGGACGGTGCCGCCCCGTACGGCGCGGAAGAAGTTAGTCTTCGACTCCACCGTCGAAGTGGCCGCTCCCGGCGGCAGGTTGAGGAACGCGCACACCGCGCCGACCGTGTCGGCCAGCGTCATGAGGGCACCGCCGTGCAGGACGTCGCCCACCGTGCACAGCTTGGCCGACCAGTCCAGGGTGCCGACGGTGCGCTCCGGCGCCGCCTCTTCGAGAACGATGTCCAGGTGGGCGGCGAACGGCACCGCGGCAAGGATGTCAGCTGGGGTCATGACGGAGATCCTTTCCTGAGCGCGGCGGTGGCAACACGGTGATTCAGGCCGCAGGACACTCGGGATGAGGAGCGCGGGCGACTTTGTCCTGTCGGAGGAAAAAGTTGAAGTGGATTGCTGCGCAACTTCTTCCCACTCAGGTCAAGCGCTGCTACGTTCCCTCGAAAGCCCGGCAGACAGCCGAAGAGGCGGGGAGGGATTCGTGAGGCGCATGACAGCTCGGCCCGCGAACGCGCACCAGGCACGGCTGCTCCGGCTGCTCCGTGACGGTGGCCCCAACTCCCGTGCCCAGCTCGGCGATCAGATCGACCTCTCGCGGTCCAAGCTCGCCGTCGAGGTGGACCGGCTGCTGGAGACGGGGCTGATCGTCGCGGACGGCTTCGCCGCGTCCCGTGGCGGCCGGCGCTCGCACAACATCCGCCTCGCGCCGGAACTCCGCTTCCTCGGGGTCGACATCGGCGCCACCAGCATCGATGTCGCCGTCACCAACCCCGAGTTGGAAGTCCTGGGCCACCTCAACCAGCCCATGGACGTCCGTGAGGGCCCGGTTGCCGTCTTCGAGCAGGTGCTGGCGATGGCCGCCAAGCTCAAGGCGTCCGGTATCGCCGAGGGTTTCGACGGTGCCGGGATCGGCGTACCGGGGCCGGTCCGCTTCCCCGAGGGCATCCCGGTCGCCCCGCCGATCATGCCCGGCTGGGACGGCTTCCCGGTGCGCGAGGCACTCAGCCAGGAGCTTGGCTGCCCCGTCATGGTCGACAACGACGTCAATCTGATGGCGATGGGGGAACAGCACGCGGGCGTCGCCCGCTCGGTCGGCGACTTCCTCTGCGTCAAGATCGGTACGGGCATCGGCTGCGGCATCGTCGTCGGCGGCCATGTCTACCGGGGGACGACCGGAAGCGCCGGCGACATCGGCCATATCCAGGTCGACCCGGACGGCCGCGCCTGCGCCTGCGGCAACCGGGGCTGCCTGGAGGCCCACTTCAGCGGGGCGGCCCTCGCCCGCGACGCCGAGGACGCGGCGCGCACCGGCCGCTCGCAGGAGCTGGCCGCGAAGCTGGAGGCCTCGGGCCGGCTCACCGCCGTCGACGTCGCGGCGGCGGCAGCCGCCGGGGACGCCACCTCGCTCCAGCTGATCCGCGAGGGCGGCAACCGGGTCGGCCAGGTCATCGCCGGTCTCGTCAGCTTCTTCAACCCGGGTCTGGTCGTGATCGGCGGCGGGGTCACCGGCCTCGGCCACAATCTGCTCGCCGCCGTCCGCACCCAGGTCTACCGTCAGTCGCTGCCGCTGGCCACCGGCAACCTGCCCATCGTGCTGGGAGAGTTGGGGCCGGTCGCCGGGGTCATCGGGGCCGCCCGGCTCATCAGCGACCACCTCTTCTCACCCGCCTGATCCCGGGCCCTCCGGGCCCGTACGACCGCATCGCCGCACCTGGTTCTGCCCTGCCCGCTCACCGGCCGCACCCGCCGAGGGGAACCGTCATGGCACCAGCGCAACCACCCCTGCTCACCATGTCCGGCATCACCAAGTCCTTCCCCGGCGTACGTGCCCTCGACGGCGTCGACCTGGAGGTCCAGGCCGGCGAAGTGCACTGTCTGCTCGGGCAGAACGGCGCCGGCAAGTCGACCCTCATCAAGGTGCTCGCCGGGGCCCATCAGCCCGACGACGGAACGATCACCTGGCACGGCGAGCAGGTGGCCCTGAAGTCGCCCATCGCCGCCATGCGCCGCGGCATCGCCACCATCTACCAGGAACTCGACCTGGTGGAGGGGCTCTCGGTCGCCGAGAACGTCTTCCTCGGCCATGAGCCGACCACCGCCGGCTTCGTCGTGAACGGGCGGGAGGCGCGTACCACCACAGGCGCGCTGCTCCACAGGCTCGGCCATCCCGAGATCGATCCCGGCCGGCTCGTCGGATCGCTCTCCGCCGCGCAGCAGCAGATCGTCTCCATGGCCCGCGCACTCTCCCATGACGTCCGGCTGATCGTGATGGACGAGCCGTCGGCCGCGCTCGACCCCGACGAGACCGCCAACCTCTTCCGTATCGTCGCGGACCTGACCGCCGAGGGTGTCGCGGTCGTCTACATCTCCCACCGGCTGGAGGAGATCCGGCGCATCGGCGACCGGGTGACCGTCCTCAAGGACGGCCGTGCGGTGGCTGTGGGGCTCCCGGCGAAGGACACGCCCACCCGCGAGGT
This sequence comes from Streptomyces sannanensis, assembly GCF_039536205.1. Lineage (GTDB taxonomy): Bacteria > Actinomycetota > Actinomycetes > Streptomycetales > Streptomycetaceae > Streptomyces > Streptomyces sannanensis. The sequence continues at coordinate 5,868,899 of NZ_BAAAYL010000001.1, forward strand.
GGTCGCCCTGATGACCGGCCGTAATGTCGAGTACGTCTTCCCGGAGAGGCCCGTCCGGCCGCCGGACGGCGAACCGGTGCTGCGGACCGAAGGGCTCGCCAGGGAGGGCGAGTTCGCCCCGCTCGACCTCGAGGTGCGCCCGGGCGAGATCGTCGGCCTCGCCGGTCTGGTCGGCTCGGGCCGCTCCGAGATCCTGGAGACCGTCTACGGCGCGCGCCGCCCCGGCGCGGGACGCGTGTACGTCGACGGGCGCCCCCTCAGGCCGGGCAGCGTCCGGGCCGCGGTGCGCGCCGGGCTCGGGCTGGCCCCCGAGGAGCGCAAGGCCCAGGGCCTGCTGATGCTCGAATCCGTCACCCGCAATGTGTCGGTGTCGTCGCTGTCCCGCTTCTCGCGAGCCGGCTGGCTCAACCGTACGGGTGAACGCGACGCCGCCCGGCAGGCCACCCGCAAGCTGTCCCTGCGGCCCGACAACCCCGACGCCCCCATCCGCACCCTGTCCGGCGGCAACCAGCAGAAGGCCGTACTGGCGCGGTGGCTGCTGCGCGGCTGCCGGGTGCTCCTGCTCGACGAACCGACGCGCGGCGTGGACGTGGGCGCTCGCGCCGAGCTCTACGCCGTGATCAGACGGCTGGCCGACGAGGGCCTTGCCGTGCTGCTCGTGTCCAGCGAGGTGCCGGAGGTGCTGGGCCTCGCCGACCGGGTGCTGGTGCTCCGCGAGGGACGGGTGGTGCACACCGCGCCGGCCCGTGAACTGGACGAGCACCGCGTACTCGACCTCGTGCTGGAAGGGAGCCCCGACGGTTCCGCCGGAACCGCGGGGCGGAGCGCCGGCCGGGCCGCCACATCGACGCGAAAGGAGTCCCGGTGACACAGCAGCCAGTCTCGCCGGCCCAGCAGGACGGGGCCGACGCCGGAACCGTCTCCGCGACGTCTCCCGAGTCCGCAGCCAGGCACGGGGGACCGCGGTCACTGGGGCTGCGCCTCGACGTCCGCAATCTGTCGCTGCTCGGCGTACTCGCCGTGCTCGTCGCGGTCGGCGGCTTCACCAAGCCCGACCAGTTCCTCGACACGAGCAACCTCCAGCTCGTCCTCACCCAGGCCTCGGTGATCGGCGTCGTCACCGTCGGCATGACCTTCGTCATCATCAGCGGCGGCATCGATCTGTCGGTCGGGGCGATCGTCGCACTCGCCTCGGTGTGGGCGACGACGGTGGCCACACAGGAGTACGGCTTCGTGGGCATCCTCTTCACCGCGGTGGTCGTGGGGCTGGGCTGCGGCCTGGTGAACGGGCTGCTCGTGGCGTACGGCGGCATTGTGCCGTTCATCGCCACACTGGCCATGCTCGCCTCGGCGCGCGGCCTCGCCCTGCAGATCACCGACGGCAGGACGCAGATCGTGAGCGTCCAGTCCGTCCTCGACCTGGGCATCCCGGACTCGTACATCCTCGGCATACCGCCGCTGGTGCTGGTCTTCGCGGCCGTCACCGTCATCGGCTGGCTGGTGCTGAACCGTACGACCTTCGGGCGGCGCACGGTCGCGGTCGGCGGCAACGCGGAAGCCGCCCGGCTGGCGGGGATCGACGTGCGCAGGCAGCGCCTCTTCCTCTATCTGCTCTCCGGGCTGTGCTGCGGCATCGCGGCCTTCCTGCTGATCATCCTGTCCGGCTCCGGCCAGAACACCAACGGCAATCTGTACGAACTCGACGCCATCGCCGCCGCCATCATCGGCGGAACGCTGCTGAGCGGCGGCCGCGGAACCATCGTCGGCTCGGTGCTCGGCGTACTCGTCTTCACCACCATCACCAACATCTTCGTGCTCAACAACCTGCAGAGCGACGTCCAGCAGATCGCCAAGGGCGCGATCATCGTCGCCGCCGTCCTGGTCCAGCGCCGCACGCTGCGCAACGGCGAGGTCTGAACGTCGGGCCTCGCAACCGCCCCACCCCGCGTACGAATTGAACGAAGGGTCCAGCAGCCATGCCAGAAACCAGCCGCAGAGGACTGCTCTTCGGCACCGCGGCCGTCTCCGCGGGCGCCCTCCTCACCGCCTGCACCAGCAACGAGCCCAAGAAGGAGACCCCCGCCGCCGACAGCCGGCCGGCCGCGGACGACAAGCCCGGCAAGCACGTCACCATCGGTTTCGCCGGCCCCAAGGCCGACCACGGCTGGCTCAACGCCATCAACGAGAACGCGAAGGCGCGGGCCGGGAAGTACTCGGACGTGACCCTGGAGATCACCGGGGGGTCCAACGACATCGCCGCGCAGATCGGCCAGATCGACACGCTGATCAACAAGAAGGTCGATGTGCTGGTGATCCTGCCGGCCGACGGAAAGGCGCTCACCCAGGTCGGGCTGAAGGCGATGAAGGCCGGCATCCCCGTCGTCAACCTGGACCGTGTCTTCGCCTCGCCGCAGGCCTACCGCTGCTGGATCGGCGGCGACAACTACGGCATGGGCCTCAACGCCGGACGGTTCATCGGCGAGCGGCTGAAGGACAAGCCCGACGCCAAGGTCGTCGAACTGGCGGGCATGGACAACCTGGAACTGACCAAGCAGCGCACCCAGGGCTTCGACGACGCCCTGAAGAACTACCCCAACATCAAGAAGGTGGCGCGGCAGGCCGCCGATTTCACGGTGGAGACGGGCCAGGCCAAGATGGCCCAACTGCTTCAGGCCCAGAAGCAGTTCGACGCACTGTGGAACCACGACGACGACCAGGGCGTGGGCGCGCTGCGTGCCATCCAGCAGGCGGGCCGGGACGACTTCCTGATGGTCGGCGGCGCCGGCGCCAAGTCCGCGATGGACGCGATCAAGGCCGACGACTCCGTGCTCAAGGCCACGGTGCTCTATCCGCCGACCATGGCAGCCTCCGCCATCGACCTGGCCCGGGCGCTGGGCCAGGGCAAGGGCGTCGGCGGCCTCTCCGAGCTGGAGATCCCGGCCTCGCTCACCCTCTACTCGGCCGTGGTCACCAAGGACAACGTCGACGAATACCTGCCCACCGGCTTCAGGTGACCCGCGCTTTCACACGCCGGATTCCAGTGACCGTGGAGGAGGATCACATATGGCCCGTACCGAACAGACAACGCTTGGCATCGGCATGGTGGGTTACGCATTCATGGGTGCCGCCCACTCCCAGGGGTGGCGCACCGTGGGACGCGTCTTCGACCTGCCGATGCGGCCGGTCCTCGCGGCCGTCTGCGGCCGTGACCGGGCCGCCGTACGGGCCGCGGCGGACAAGCATGGCTGGGCGGACGCGGAGACCGACTGGCGCGACCTCGTCGCCCGCGACGACGTCCAGGTCGTCGACATCTGCACACCGGGGGACAGCCACGCGGAGATCGCGATCGCCGCACTGGAGGCGGGCAAGCACGTGCTGTGCGAGAAGCCGCTCGCCAATTCGGTCGAGGAGGCCGAAGCCATGGCCTCGGCTGCCCGGCGAGCCCGCGAGCAGGGCGTCGTGGCGATGGTCGGCTTCAACTACCGTCGAACGCCCGCGATGGCCTTCGCCCGCCGCATGGTCGAGGAGGGCAGGATCGGCGCGTTTCGGCACGTACGCATCAGCTACCTCCAGGACTGGCTCGTCGACCCGGAGTTCCCGCTCACCTGGCGGCTGGAGCGCGAACACGCCGGCTCGGGGGCGCTCGGCGACCTGGGGGCGCACATCGTGGACCTCGCGCAGTATCTGTCGGGGGAGACCCTGGTGGGGGTGTCGGCCATTGCCGAGACCTTCGTACGGGAGCGGCCGCTGCCCGGCGGCGGCTCCCGCGGGACCGTCACCGTCGACGACGCGGTGCTGTTCACCGGGCGGCTCGCCTCGGGTGCGCTGGCGTTCTTCGAGGCCACCCGCATGGCGGCGGGCCGCAAGAACTCGCTGCGTCTGGAGCTCAACGGAGAGCGCGGCTCGCTCGCCTTCGACCTGGAACGGCTCAACGAGCTGTCCTTCCACGACCACACCGAGCCCGTCGCCTCGGCCGGCTTCCGGCGGATCCTGGTCACCGAGCCCGACCACCCCTATCTGGAGGCGTGGTGGCCGCCGGGCCATGCCCTCGGCTACGAGCACACCTTCGTCCACCAGGCGCGCGATCTGGTCGAGGCGATCGCCACCGGCTCGGACCCCTCGCCGTCCTTCGCGGACGGCCTCCAGGTACAGCGGGTCCTGGCAGCCGTGGAGGAGAGCGCCGAGAAGAACGCGGTCTACACGCCCGTACCCGCACAGGAGGTGCCGTAAATGCCCCGCCCCTTCACGCTCTTCACCGGTCAGTGGGCCGACCTGCCACTGGAGGAGGTCTGCCGGTACGCCCGTGACTTCGGCTACGACGGACTCGAACTCGCCTGCTGGGGCGACCACTTCGAGGTCGACAAGGCTCTCACGGACCCCGGCTACCTCGACTCGCGTCGGCAACTCCTCGACAAGTACGGGCTGAAGTGCTGGACGATCTCCAACCATCTGGTCGGCCAAGCCGTCTGCGACAACCCGATCGACGAGCGCCACCAGGCGATCCTGCCCGCCAGGATCTGGGGCGACGGCGACCCAGAGGGCGTGCGGCAGCGGGCGGCCGCGGAGATGAAGGACACCGCCCGGGCGGCGGCAGCCTTCGGCGTGCGAACCGTCGTCGGCTTCACCGGCTCGTCCATCTGGCATCTGGTCGCGATGTTCCCGCCGGCCCCGCCGCGGATGGTCGAGCGCGGCTACGAGGACTTCGCCGAGCGCTGGAACCCCGTTCTCGACGTCTTCGACGCGGAGGGCGTGCGCTTCGCCCATGAGGTGCACCCGGGCGAGATCGCGTACGACTACTGGACCACCCAGCGCGCACTGGAGGCGATCGGCCGGCGGCCGGCCTTCGGGCTCAACTTCGATCCCAGCCATTTCGTGTGGCAGGACCTGGACCCGGTGGGCTTCCTGTGGGACTTCCGGGACCGGATTTACCACGTGGACTGCAAGGAGGCACGGAAGCGCCTCGACGGGCGCAACGGCCGGCTCGGCTCCCATCTGCCCTGGGGCGACCCGCGGCGTGGCTGGGACTTCGTTTCCGCGGGCCATGGCGATGTGCCATGGGAGGACGTCTTCAGGATGTTCCGTTCGATCGGCTACGAGGGGCCCGTGTCGGTGGAGTGGGAGGACGCCGGAATGAACCGCCTGGCGGGCGCACGCGAGGCGCTGGCCACGCTGAAGCGGTACGACTTCGACCCGCCGAACGCGGCGTTCGACGCGGCGTTCGGGGGTGCGTAGGCAACGGGGCTGCGCCCTCGGGACCGTCCTCCGTCAGGGCGACCGGTGTGTCCGTCCTCAATCGCCGCCAACCCGCACGGGGACCGGCACCCGGCTCGGGCGTGGCGCGCGTCAGCGCCTCGCACCCGGCAAACGGGAGCCGCCCCCGGAAACCGGCAGCAACCACCGCTTCGGAACAAGCCCGCCGCCGGGCCGTTCGGTCTGCCCCGAAAGCCCTTTGTCCTGACCCGGGAAGAAGTTCAACTTATTTGCTGCACAAGGGCTTTCCACCTCGGACGAACCCGGCTACGGTCCTTGATGTGTACAGGACATAGGTGGTCCCCGGGGTGACGGCGCACCCCCTGTGCCACCACGGTTCGCCCCGGAGCGCGATGCCCGCGCCCGAAGAGCGCATGGGCATCGCCCCATGAGGCACGGCAATTCGCCCGTACGACCGTCCACTTCCCCTTCTGGAGGACACTCGTGCAACTCCTGCACAGAAGACGGCCCAGAACCCGGAACGCACTCGCACTCCTCGCCGGCGCCCTGCTCACCCTCGGGGTCCTGCCGGCCACGACATCCGCCGCCGAACCCGCACCGGCCACCGCCGGGGCGACGGCGGCCGCCGAGAAGTTCGAGCAGGTCACGCTCGCCAAGGGAGCCGACGAGGTCGGCGAGCCCATGTCGCTGGCCGTGCTCCCCGACCGCAGCGTGCTGCACACCTCGCGCAACGGCGAGCTGCGCATCACCGACAGCGCGGGCAACACGCGCGTCGCCGGCACGATCCCCGTCTACACGCATGACGAGGAAGGCCTCCAGGGCATCGGCGTCGACCCGAAGTTCAACGAGAACCGCTTCATCTACCTCTACTACGCGCCCCCGCTGGACACCCCCGCCGGCGACGCGCCCGACCAGGGCACCGAAGCCGACTTCGCCAAGTTCGACGGCGTCAACCGGCTCTCGCGGTTCGTCCTCCGCCCGGACGGCACCCTCGACAACGCCAGCGAGAAGAAGATCCTCGACGTCCCCGCGACCCGCGGCATCTGCTGCCATGTCGGCGGCGACATCGACTTCGACGCGCAGGGCAATCTGTATCTGTCCACCGGCGACGACTCCAACCCCTTCGCCTCCGACGGCTACACGCCCATCGACGACCGGCCGGGCCGCAATCCCGCGTACGACGCCCGCCGAACCTCGGGCAACACCAATGACCTGCGCGGCAAGATCCTCCGGATCAAGGTGAACGACGACGGCTCGTACTCCGTCCCGGCCGGCAACCTCTTCGCGCCGGGGACCGGGAAGACCCGGCCCGAGATCTATGCCATGGGCTTTCGCAACCCCTTCCGGTTCAGCGTCGACAAGCCCACCGGCATCCTCTACGTCGGTGACTACGGGCCCGACGCGGGCGCGGCCGACCCCAAGCGGGGTCCGGCCGGGCAGGTCGAGTTCGCCCGGGTGACCAAGCCCGGCAACTACGGCTGGCCGTTCTGCACCGGCAACAACGACCCCTACATCGACTACGACTTCGCGACGAAGGTGTCCGGCGACACCTACGACTGTGCCGCGCTCAAGAACGACTCGCCGTACAACACCGGGCTCGTCGACCTGCCGCCCGCGCAGCCGGCCTGGATCCCCTACGACGGCGGATCCGTACCCGAGTTCGGTTCGGGGTCGGAGTCGCCCATGGGCGGACCTGTCTACCGATATGACGCGAATTCGGCTTCCCCGGTGAAGTTCCCGGAATCGTACGACGGCGACTTCTTCGCGGGGGAGTTCGGCCGGCGCTGGATCAAGCGCATCGAGCAGTCGGCGGACGGCGCGGTGCAGTCCATCAATGCCTTCCCCTGGACCGGGACACAGGTGATGGACATGTCGTTCGGACCGGACGGGGCGCTGTACGTGCTCGACTACGGCACCGCCTGGTTCGGAGGCAACGAGGACTCCGCCCTCTACCGCATCGACAACGTCACCAGCGGGCGCTCCCCGGTCGCCGAGGCCTCCGCGGACAAGACCTCCGGCCAGGCCGGACTGCGTGTCCGGTTCTCGTCCAAGGGCACCAAGGACGCGGACGGCGACCCGCTCACGTACTCCTGGGACTTCGGTGACGGCGGCACGTCCACCCTGGCCGACCCCGCCCACACGTACAAGCAGAACGGCACCTACACCGCCACCCTCACCGCCAAGGACCCCTCGGGGCTTACCGGTTCGGCGAGCGTACGCATCGTCGTGGGCAACACCGCTCCCAAGGTGACCCTCCAACTCCCGGGCGACGGCCAGCTGTTCTCCTTCGGCGACGAGATCCCCTTCAAGGTCCGCGTCACGGACCCGGAGGACGGCGACGCCATCGACTGTGCCAAGGTCAAGGTGACGTACGTTCTCGGCCACGACAGCCATGGCCACCCGGTCACTTCCGCCAACGGCTGCACCGGCACCATCAAGACCTCCGCGGACGGCGGCCACGACCCCAACGCCAATATCTTCGGGGTCTTCAACGCCGAGTACACGGACGGCGGAGGCGGCGGCCAGGCCACGCTCTCCGGCCATGACCACGCCGCGCTCCAGCCCAAGCAGCGCCAGGCCGAGCACTACACCACGTCCTCCGGCGTCAATAAGATCGACAAGGCGGCGGCGCACGGCGGCAGGACAGTCGGCGACATCCACAACGGCGACTGGATCGCCTTCACGCCGTACCGCATCGGCGACGCCAAGCTGCTGACCGCGCGCGTCTCCTCGGGCGGTGTCGGCGGCACCCTGGAGGTGCGGGCCGGGGCGCCGGACGGACAGCTCGTCGGCTCCGCGACCGTGCCGGTGACCGGCGGCTGGGAGAAATTCCAGGACGTCGCGGCCGGGATCAGCAAGCCGCCGACCGGGACCACCACCCTCTACCTCGTCTTCAAGGGGCCTGACACCGGGGCGCTCTACGACATCGACGACTTCACCTTCACCACTGGGCCGCGCAACAACGGCTACACCTCCCTCTTCGACGGGAAGACGAAGGACGGCTGGAAGCAGGCCGGGCCCGGCTCCTTCACCGTCGCGGACGGGGCGCTGCACACCGAGGGCGGCATGGGAATGCTCTGGTACGAGAAGGAATTCGCCTCGTACTCGCTGAAGCTCGACTGGAAGGTCGCCGGCGACGACAACTCCGGCGTCTTCGTGGGCTTCCCGGCCTCCGACGACCCCTGGTCCGCGGTGAACAAGGGCTACGAGATCCAGATCGACGCCACGGACGCCCCGGACCGTACGACCGGAGCCGTCTACAGCTTCCAGTCCGCCGACATCAAGGCGCGGGACAAGGCCCTGCGGCCGCCGGGGGAGTGGAATTCGTACGAGATCCGGGTCGAGGGCGAGCGGCTGCGCGTCTACCTCAACGGCACGCTCATCAACGACTTCACCAACAGCGAACCGGTCCGCAGCCTGCGCCAGGGACACATCGGCCTGCAGAACCACGGACCGGGCGACGAGGTCTCCTTCCGCAACATCCGGATCAAGGAGCTTCCCTAGCCGACGGCGGGCGGGGCGAGGCCGGACCCCCGCCCGCCGTCCTTCACCACTCCACCCGGCGAGGAGGCAGCCCCGTGACGACCACCCATCACGTACGCACCGGAGTCTGGTTCGTCGGAGCCCGCGGCTCCGTCGCCACCACGGCCGTCGCGGGGTGCGCGGCCCTCGCCGTGGGCCTCCACCCGGCGACCGGCCTGGTCACCGAGACCGCGCCGTTCGCGGACTGCGGGCTGCCTCCGCTCTCCTCCCTCGTCTTCGGCGGACACGACACCGCCGACTTCCCGCTCCCCAAACGGGCCGAGCAGCTGGCTTCGGGCGGCGTCCTGCCGCACGGACTGCCCTCCGCCGTCGCCGCGGAACTCGCGGCCGCGGACGCCGAGATCCGCGCCGGGGGCCCGCTCCCCGGGGACACCCGTGACGACGAATCCCTCATCGACGCCTTCGCCGCCGACATCTCCGATTTCGTACACCGTCTCGGTCTGGCCCGGGCCGTCGTCGTCAACGTCGCATCGACGGAACCCCTGCCCGGACCGGACGACCCCCGTCTCCCCGCCAGCTCCCTCTACGCCGCCGCCGCGCTCCGGGCCGGCTGCTCGTACGTCAACTTCACCCCCTCCACCGGGCTGCGCACCCCGGCCCTCGAGGCCGCCACCGAGGCCGCCGGACTTCCCCACGCCGGCCGCGACGGCAAGACGGGACAGACACTGCTTCGTTCCGTGCTCGCCCCGATGTTCGTGCAGCGCGCGCTGGACGTACGGGCATGGTCGGGTTCGAACGTCCTGGGGGGCGGCGACGGGGCGGCGCTCGCCGACCCGGCCGCGGCGGCGGCCAAGAACGCCGGCAAGAACCGCGTCCTCGCCGACACCCTGGGCACCGTGCCCGAGGGCGAGGTCCACATCGACGACGTGCCGGCGCTGGGAGACTGGAAGACGGCCTGGGACCACATCGCGTTCGACGGCTTCCTCGGCACGCGCATGGTCCTCCAGACGATCTGGCAGGGCTGCGATTCGGCCCTGGCGGCACCCCTGGTCCTGGACCTTGCCCGGCTCATCGCCCGCGCCCACGAGGCGGGCCTCTCCGGCCCCCTCCCCGAACTCGGCTTCTACTTCAAGGACCCCGACGCGGGACCCGCGTCCCTGGCCGACCAGCACACCGCCCTGCTCGCCTTCGCCGCACGCCTGCGGGGCATACGGTGAGCGCCCTCGCGGCCTGGGCCGAGCTCCTGCGGGTCTCCGCCCTGGTCACCGTGCCCGGCGACGCCCTGGCCGGCGCCGCCTCGGTGGGCCTGCGCCCGAACCGCCGCACCGCGCTCGCCGTCGGCGCCTCGCTCTGCCTGTACGAGGTGGGCATGGCCCTCAACGACTGGGCCGACCGCGACGAGGACGCCCTGGACCGTCCGCACCGTCCGATCCCCTCCGGCCGCATCGCCCCGGGCGCAGCCCTGGCCGCGGCGGGCACCCTGACCGCGGCGGGCCTCACGCTGGCCGCCCGCGCCGGCCGCCCGGCCCTGGCGACGGCAACGGCCCTGGCGGCGACGGTCTGGGCGTACGACCTGCACCTCAAGCACACCGGTCTCGGACCGCCCACCATGGCCGCGGCCCGCGCCCTGGACCTCTTGCTGGGCGCAGCTGCCACCGCGTACCGCGCCCCCGGGGCCGCCACGGGGCCCGCAGGGACTGCCGGGCGGCCCATGCGGCAAGCGCTGCCGCACGCCGCGTTACTCGGTGCGCACACGTATGCGGTCACCACGATCTCGCGCCACGAGGCACACGGCGGCCCATCCGCAGTGCCTCTGGCAGCCCTGGCAGCCACCTCGGCACTCGGGGCGATCGCCGCCCGCACGCGCGCGGCGCGGAACCGGCCGTCTGCCGTCCTCGCCCGCCCGGGCAGGGGCCGGGGGACGCAGTCCCCGTCGGGCCCACGCACCGTCGGCCCTGGGGCGCAGCCCCTCACGTGGCGGAGCTGCATATCGACACTGCCGAGAAGGGGAGGGACCGGGGAACTCCTCCGCCCGCCACCCGCACCGCCGGCCTCGCACAACCCAGCACTCCGCACCGCCCACTGGGCCGCCGAACAGTTCGCCACCCCGGCCGGCATCGCCGCCGCCGCTTACCTGCACACCGCCGCCAAGCCGTACCTCCACGCCGCCCTCAACCCCTCGCCGCCCCTCACCCAGCGCGCCGTGGGCAGCGGGATCAAGGCCATGATCCCGCTCCAGGCGGCCCTGGCCGCCCGCGCCGGGGCGGCCGGAACCGGCGCCGTGCTCCTGGCACTCGCCCCGCTCGCCCGCCGCCTCGCCCGGAAGGTGAGCCCCACATGAACACACCCCGCTACGGCTACGGCACCAACGGCCTCACCGACCTCCGACTCGACGACGCCCTCGTCCTCCTCGCCGACCTCGGCTACGACGGAGTCGGGCTGACCCTCGACCACATGCATCTCGACCCGCTCGCCCCGGACCTTCCCACCCGCACCCGTGCACTCGCCCGCCGGCTGGACCGACTGGGTCTCGGCGTCACCGTCGAGACGGGCGCGCGCTATGTACTCGACCCGCGCCGCAAGCACGGCCCCTCCCTCCTGGACGCCGACCCGGACGCCCGTGCCGCCCGCGTCCGCCTCCTGATCCGCGCCGTAGAGGTCGCCGCGGACCTGGGCGCCCACGCCGTCCACTGCTTCAGCGGCATCACCCCCGAGGCCACCACACCCGACACCGCCTGGAAACGCCTCGCCGAGGCCCTCGCCCCGGTCCTTGCCGCGGCCCGGGCCCACGGCATTCCGCTCGCCGTCGAACCGGAACCGGGCCATCTCCTCGCCACCCTCTCCGACTTCCACCACCTCCGCTCCCTCCTCGGCGATCCCGAACACCTCGGGCTCACCCTCGACATCGGTCACTGCCAGTGCCTGGAGCCGGAGCCGCCCGCCGCGTGCGTGCGCGCGGCGGCGCCCTGGCTGCGGCATGTCCAGATCGAGGACATGCGCCGCGGGGTGCACGAACACCTCCCGTTCGGGGAGGGGGAAATCGACTTCCCGCCCGTACTGCGGGCACTGGCCGACACCGGCTACCAGGGCCTGACCGTCGTCGAACTGCCCCGCCACTCCCACGCGGGACCCGAACTCGCCGAGCGCTCCCTGCGCTTTCTGCGCGCCGCACAAGCTGCTGGAGGTGCCACATGACCACCGCCGACGCACAGATGTCCGCCCTGCACGACCGCCTGACGGCACACCTCCCGGCCGCCGCCCGCGCCTGGCTCGGCCATGCCCTGGCGGAGGCCGAAGCCGGAACCCCTGCCTGGGAGGCGCGCTTCGCCGAAGCCGGCCGCCGATGCGGGTCGGACGACGCCGCGGAGGCGGCCCGCGTCCTGCTCCTCCACACGGCGCGCCCCGACGCGGCCACCACGACCCGGCTCTACACCCGCGGCACCGCCGACGAACGCCGCGCCGTACTGAACGCCCTGCCCCATGTCGCCCTCGCCCCGTATACCGGGGTCGCGCTGCTCGAGGACGCCCTGCGCACCAACGACACCCGGCTGGTCGCCGCGGCCGTCGGCCCGTACGCCGCCACCCACCTGGACCCGCACGGCTGGCGGCACGCCGTCCTCAAGTGCCTGTTCACCGGGGTTCCGGCAGGCGCCGTCGAGGGGCTGGCGCGCCGTGCCCGGGGAGACGCCGAGCTGGCCCGGATGCTCACCGACTACGCGGCCGAACGCACCGCCGCCGACCGCCCCGTCCCCGAAGACCTGCACCGCGTACTGGCCCTGACCGGCGAGGCAGAGGAGTCCTGATGCGCATCTTCGACCCCCACATCCATATGACCTCCCGTACCACCGACGACTACGAGGCGATGTACGCCGCGGGGGTGCGCGCCCTCGTCGAGCCCTCCTTCTGGCTGGGCCAGCCCCGCACGTCGCCCGCCGCCTTCCTCGACTACTTCGACTCCCTCCTCGGCTGGGAGCCCTTCCGGGCCGCCCAGTACGGCATCGCGCACCACTGCACGATCGCCCTCAACCCCAAGGAGGCCAACGATCCCCGCTGCACCCCCGTCCTGGACGAACTGCCCCGCTATCTCGTCAAGGACAACGTCGTCGCCGTCGGCGAGATCGGCTACGACTCCATGACCCCGGCGGAGGACACCGCGCTCGCCGCCCAGCTCCAGCTCGCCGCCGACCACGGCCTGCCGGCCCTCGTCCACACCCCGCACCGGGACAAGCTCGCCGGTCTGCGCCGCACCCTCGACGTGGTCCGTGAATCCGCGCTGCCCCCCGACCGGGTCCTGCTCGACCACCTCAACGAGACGACCGTGAAGGAAGCGGCCGCGAGCGGCTGCTGGCTCGGCTTCTCCATCTATCCCGACACCAAGATGGACGAGGAACGCATGGTCGCCGTCCTCAAGGCGCACGGCACCGAGAAGGTCCTGGTCAACTCGGCCGCGGACTGGGGAAGGAGCGACCCCCTCAAGACCCGCAAGGTCGGCGACGCGATGCTGAGGGCAGGTTTCACCGAGGACGACGTCGACCAGGTGCTGTGGCGCAACCCGGTCGCCTTCTACGGCATCGGCGGCCGACTGCGCCTCGACATCACCGACCCGGGCGCCACCCACGAGGGCAACTCGATCCTCCGCGGCGGGGCATGAGCCATGCGCTTCCGCCACCCGGACGGCTCCACCGTCCATCTCGCGTACTGCACCAATGTGCACCCGGCCGAGACCCTCGACGGTGTACTCGCCCAGCTGCGCGACCACTGCGAGCCGGTCCGCAGACGCCTCGGCCGGGACAGGCTCGGTATCGGCCTCTGGCTGGCCAAGGACGCCGCACGGGCCCTGACCGACGACCCGGCGTCCCTGCGGGGCCTCCGCGCCGAACTCGACCGCCGTGGCCTCGAAGTCGTCACCCTCAACGGCTTCCCGTACGAGGGGTTCGGCGCCGAACAGGTCAAGTACCGCGTGTACAAGCCGGACTGGACCGACCCGGAACGGCTCACGTACACCGCGGACCTGGCCCGGCTGCTGGCCGCGCTGCTCCCCGACGACGCCACCGAGGGCAGCGTCTCCACCCTGCCGCTGGCCTGGCGCACCGGCTATGACGACGCGGCGGCCGTCACCGCCCACGCCGCACTCACCACCCTGGCCGAACGCCTCGACGCGCTGGAGGAACTCACCGGGAAATCCATCCGCGTCGGCCTGGAGCCCGAACCCGGCTGCATCGTCGAGACCGTCGCCGACGCCCTCGGCCCGCTGGCCGCCCTCGCTTCCCCGCGCCTCGGCGTCTGTGTGGACACCTGCCATCTCGCCACCTCCTTCGAAGACCCCGCGACCGCGTTCGCCGCGCTCGCCACCGCCCGTGTCCCCGTCGTCAAGGCACAGCTGTCCGCCGCCCTGCACGCCGAACACCCCCACCTGCCGGAGGTGCGCGAGGCCCTGACGGCGTTCGCCGAGCCCCGTTTCCTCCATCAGACCCGCACCTCCACCGCCGCCGGGCCGCGCGGCACCGACGACCTCGGCGAAGCGCTCTCCGGTGAGACACTGCCCGACGCCTCACCCTGGCGCGCCCACTTCCATGTCCCCCTGCACGCCCCGCCCGCCCCGCCGCTCACCTCCACCCTCGACGTGCTCCGGGAGGCCCTGACCCGTCTCGTCGGCGGACCGGCCCCGCGCACCCGCCACCTCGAGGTCGAGACCTACACCTGGCAGGCCCTCCCGCCCGAGCTGCGCCCCCGCACCAGGGACCAGCTCGCCGACGGCATCGCCGCGGAACTCACCCTCGCCCGTGACCTCCTGACCGACCTCGGCCTCAAGGAACTCCCATGAACCAGTACCGGGCCCGGACCGAGGACCACCCGAAGGACGGGCCCGACAGCCGTCCCGGGCACCCCACCCCGCTGCTCGTCATCGATGTCGTCGGCCTCACCCCCCGGCTCCTCGACCACATGCCCCGCCTCAGGGCACTCGGCGTGTCGGGCTCCCGCGCCCCGCTCGGCACCGTGCTGCCCGCCGTCACCTGCGCCGCCCAGTCCACCTTCCTCACCGGTGCCCTGCCCGCCGAGCACGGCATCGTCGGCAACGGCTGGTACTTCCGCGAACTCGGCGAGGTCCTGCTGTGGCGCCAGCACAACGGACTCGTCTCCGGCGACAAGATCTGGGACGCCGCCCGCAGGGCCCATCCCGGCTACACCGTCGCGAATATCTGCTGGTGGTACGCCATGGGCGCGGACACCGACATCACCGTCACCCCCCGTCCCGTCTACTACGCCGACGGCCGCAAGGAACCCGACTGCTACACCCGGCCGCCCGCCCTCCACGACGAACTCACCGAGAAGTTCGGCACCTTCCCCCTGTTCCACTTCTGGGGCCCGGGCGCCGACATCGTCTCCTCACGCTGGATCGTCGACGCGACCCGCCACATCAACCGCACCCGCCGGCCCGATCTGACTCTCTGCTACCTCCCGCACCTCGACTACGACCTCCAGCGTCACGGCCCCGACGACCCCCGCTCCCACCGGGCCGCCGCCGACCTCGACGCCGTCCTCGCCCCACTCCTCGACGACGCCCGAGCCGAGGGCCGTACCGTCGTCGCGCTGTCCGAGTACGGCATCACCCGCGTGTCCCGTCCCGTCGACATCAACCGCGCCCTGCGCCGCGCCGGCCTGCTGGAGGTCCACACCCAGGACGGCATGGAGTATCTCGACCCCATGGCCTCCCGCGCCTTCGCCGTCGCCGACCACCAGCTCGCCCATGTCTATGTACGCCGTACCGAGGACCTCGCCGCCACCCGCGAAGCCCTCGCCGGCCTCCCCGGCATCGCCGAACTCCTCGACGACGAGGGCAAGAAGAACCACGGGCTCGACCACCCCCGCTCCGGCGAACTCGTCGCCGTGGCCGAGCCCGACGCCTGGTTCACGTACTACTACTGGCTCGACGACGACCGAGCCCCCGACTTCGCGCAGCTCGTCGAGATCCACCGCAAACCCGGCTACGACCCCGTCGAGCTGTTCATGGACCCCCTCGACCCGTACGTACGCCTGAAGGCAGCCGCCGCGCTCGCCCGCAAGAAGCTCGGCATGCGCTACCGCATGGCGGTCGTCCCCCTCGACCCCTCGCCTGTGCGCGGCAGCCACGGCCGCCTCCCCGAGAGCGACGACGAAGGTCCGCTCATCCTGTGCTCCACCCCCCACGCCGTGTCCGGCCGCGTCGCGGCCACCGAAGTGAAGTCCCTGCTTCTGCACCTCGCCGGAATCTCCGGAATCCACTGAAGCAGACGCCACTGACAATCCGGTCCCCGAACCCAGGAGTCCCCCTGTGAAGCACACGTCCACCGACCCCGAACTCGCCCACCGCCTCACCAGACGCTCCATGCTCGGCGTCGCCGCGGGCGCCACCGCCGCCGCCCTCCTCGGCACCACGGCCGCCGCCCCGGCCGCCGCCACCGAACTCCCCGGCCAAGGCCTCGGCCGCCCCGTCCTGCCCCCCGGCCGCCTGGGAATCCAGCTCTACTCCCTCCGCGACAAGGTCGCGACCCTCGGCTTCGCCCAGGTCTTCGCCGAGCTCCAGCGCTACGGCTACGACGAGGTCGAGTACGCCGGCTACACCCAGGGCTCCGCGGGCCCCCTCACCCTCGCCCAGCTCAAGCAGCTGACCCACGACCACGGCCTGCGCGCCATAGGCAGCCACGTCGGCTACTACTCCGACAACCCCACCGCCTACACCTTCGCCCAGAACCTCACCCGGGTCCTCGACGACGCCGAGGCCCTCGGCCTCAAGCACATCGGCACGGCATCGGGACCCTGGCGCTACGGCGCCACCGTCGACGGCTGGAAGCGCTGCGCCGAGGAGTTCAACCGGTTCGGCGCCGAGGCGAAGAAGCGCGGCATGAAGTTCTACCAGCACAACCACTCGGAGGAGTTCTCCTTCGCCACCGACCGCCCCGACGTACGCCTCTACGACGTGCTGCTCGCCGAGACCGACCCCTCCCTCGTCCATCTGGAGATGGACATCTTCTGGGCGTACGTCGGCCAGTACCGCTACTCCAGGCGCGTCGACGGCACCCCCGCCCCCTTCGACCCGCTCGACTACGTCCTCGCCCAGCCCGACCGCTATCCGCTCTTCCACGTCAAGGACGGCACCCGCGACGGCTCCGCCCCTTACGGCTACCAGATGACGGACGTGGGGGACGGGGACATCGACTACCGGCGCTTCATCGCCGAGGTGACCAGGATCAGCGGCGGCCGCCCCGCCCACCACTGGCAGGCCGAGCGCGACAACCCCACCGACTCGCTCTCGTTCGCGCGCCGTTCCGGCGACCACCTCCACTCGCTGCGCGAGAAGGCCGGCTGACCGCCGCACCCACGGCCCATCCCGTGACCGTGCAGGTCCTGACATCGAAGGTCTGCCCCGGGGAGTCGGTGGGCGTCACCGTCACCGAGGTGCCACCCACCGACACCTTCAGGAAGTGGTGGACCTGCGCGTCGTCCGCCGGGACCGGCGCCCCGCCGGTCCCCGCGTACCGGGTGCCGATCGCGACATCGACCCCCTCGCACATCGCGGTACGGGCCGGCAGCGCCGCCGCCTCCGGTGGATGCTGCAGATCCGCGTCCATGACGAGGCACCTGGCATTCCGCCGCCAGCGCCCGGATCTCCTGCACGGTTGCGTTGTCGCTGTCGTCGACGAAGAGGATCTCCGCGCCGAGCGGCGCGACCGCGGACCCGAGCCGACCGAGCAGCAGGGGCACGTTCTCCTGCGTTTCGTGAACCTGTCCGGACAATAACGACCGGATCACCCCAAACGAGGCGCTGCGGGTCACTGACCACGGGAAATGGGGTTCGAGGGCACCTCAAACCCCTGGTAGAGTTATCCATGTCGCCGCGGGGGAAACCCCGAAGCGAAAAACACCTGGTCCGGGTGGCGGAATGGCAGACGCGCTAGCTTGAGGTGCTAGTGCCCTTTATCGGGCGTGGGGGTTCAAGTCCCCCCTCGGACACCAGCTGAGACCCCACTTAACGTGGGGTTTTCTGCTTTTCTGGGCAGCGGCGTGATCAACCACGCAACCAACGGCAGCGAATCCCCAGGTCAGACCAGGGATGACAGGCCGAGTCGGCCCGCTCCGAAGGCGGCTCCGCGCTCCGTCTTTACGTGAGTGCCCGTACCGGGCCATCGTGTAGCCCGGCGAGTGGTGCCGGACGTTCGCAGAGACCTCTACAGGGTTCTCCCCGGCCTCCAGGTCGTTCGTGACCTTGCTGTGGCGTCAGTCGTGGATGCGGAAATCCTCGGGCAGGTGCAGCCGGGTGCGCATGGTGCGCCACCGTGCCGAGACCCTCTCGGGGTCCGGTGGCCCGCCTGCCTCCCCTCGGTACAGCTCGAAGCCGTCGCGGGCGAACACCACGTCGTGATCAACCCCGCCATCCCCGAGCCGCTCCCGCTCCGCGTCCTGCCGCTGCTTCTGCCGCCCGGCCACAGCAATAGCCGTGCACGCGGCGGAACCCCCATCGTGGGTTCTCGGCATGGTCGGTGTCCCGTCCTACTGGGGGCGCAGCTGAGCTTGTTGTATCTCCAGCACGTTGTACAGGCCGATCAGTTCGCGCCCGTACTGCTCCGCCTTTCGCCATCACCCGCCGCCGGCCCGGGTGTCGGTTGTGCTGATGATGCCGCCGTGCCAACGGCTGCTGACCTTCCCTTCCTTCTCTGCTACGGCCGTCAGCGCCGCGGGCTCAGTGGCTTCTTGGAGCGGCACGCGGTCGACCTATAGTTGGCCTCATGAGCCGTTGGAAGGAATTGACCGGAGAGACGTCCGGAGAGGACTACGCCGCACGGTTCGCGGCCCTGGCCCGTAGCGGGAAGGACGTGCACGGTGAGGCGCGGCTCTGCGCAGCTCTCGTTCCTGCCGGAGCGCGGGTGCTGGACGCCGGGTGCGGTACCGGACGGGTCACGATCCGGCTTGCGGAGCTCGGGTACGACTGTGTCGGGGTGGATCTCGATGCGTCGATGCTGGCGGTGGCGCAGAAGCGGGCGCCGGGACTGCCCTGGTTCCAGCTCGATTTGGCCGGGTTCGAGCCGGACCTGCTCGGCATCGCAGCGGACTTCGATCTCGTGGTCGCTGCAGGCAATGTGTTCCCGTTGCTCGCGGCCGGCACCGAGGCCACGGTGGTCAAGCGCCTGGCTGCGGCCCTGCGTCCGGGTGGTCTGATGGTCGCCGGCTTCGGCCTGGACGAAGCCCATCTGCCCGTACCGCTCAGCATCACGCTGTCGGAGTACGACGACTGCTGCACTGCAGCCGGCTTCACCCTCGTTGACCGCTTCGCCACCTGGGACGCCGACCCTTATGACGGCGGCGGCTATGCCGTCAGCGTCCACCGACGGTGAGGATGTGCGGGACGTTTTGATCACCCGCGATCGCCAGGCGGCCAGCAGCTTCTCCGAGCAGTCCGCGAGCAGTTTCCCCGGGGTAACCAGTTCTCGCGAGGAGACGCCGGGAGCATCCCGCGGATCTTGCACCCTGAGGTGCTCGCGCCACGACGACCGTATCGTCGATGGTCGAATCCCCCCTCGGACACCAACTGGTAGCCCACGGGGTGCCGCAGAGTGCTGGTTGAGATTCATCTCAACCAGCACTCTTTGCTTTCCTGGCTCGTAGGTGAGGGCGAGGCCGAGCCGGCGGTAGTCTCCGCCTTGTCCTCGGGCTCGGCCTGCCGTACGACGGAGGCAAGGTCGCTGCTCGAGCGGACGAGCCGGGCGATCTCGTCACGGGCGGCTCGCACCGGGGCACGCAGGGCCGCTGCGCGCACCCGGGCAGTCCGGACCGGACCGGTCCAGGTGGTGCCATCAGGCCGCCCCGCCCAGATACGCCTCGGCGACGCGGGAGTCGGCGGACAGTTCGGTCGCCGTCCCCTCCAGGACCGATTCGCCGTTCTCGATCACGTATGCACGGTGCGCGATCTTCAGTGCCGCCTTGGCGTTCTGTTCGACCAGGAGCACGGCGGTGCCGCTGAGGTTGATGTCCTTGATCACCTCCATCACGGCTGCGACCATGAGCGGGGCCAGCCCCATCGACGGTTCGTCCAGCATCAGCAGCCGGGGGCGGGCGACCAGGGCCCTGCCCATGGCGAGCATCTGCTGCTCACCGCCGGACAGCGTCCCGCCCTGCTGGGTCCGTCGTTCGGCCAGCCGGGGCAGCAGTTCGTACACCTCGTCGACCCGCCGGGTCAGTTCGGCGCCGTCGCGCACCAGATACCCGCCGATCAGCAGGTTCTCGTGCACGGTCAGTGTGCTGAAGATCCGTCGTCCCTCGGGGACGTGCACCACCCCGCGGGCGACGATCTTCGGCGGAGCCGTCTTCGTGATGTCCTCACCCTCGTGCACGATTCGGCCCGCGGCCGGCTTGACCAGTCCGGACACCGCGGACAGTGTCGTGGTCTTGCCGGCGCCGTTGTTGCCGAGCAGGGCGACGGTCTCCCCTTCGCACACGGTGAGGCCCAGACCCCGAAGCGCCTGCACTCCTCCGTAGTCGACATGGAGGTCGCGGATCTCAAGCATGCTGCGTTCCTTCCCCCGCGAGTTCCGTACGAGCGGCATGGACCTCGTCGTCGTCGGTGTCACGGCCGAGGTAGGCCTCGATGACCGCAGGGTTCCGTCGCACGTCGTCCGGTCGACCGTCCGCGATCTCCTTGCCGAAGTTCAGGACGACCACCCTCTCCGACACCTCCATGACCAGGCCCATGTCGTGCTCGATCAGCGCGATCGCCACGCCCAGTTCCCGGATCCGGCGGATCAGGGTGAGCAGTTCGGCCTTCTCGCCGTGATTGAGCCCCGCGGCCGGCTCGTCGAGCAGCAGCAGCTTCGGCCGCCGGGCCAGGGCGCGGGCGATCTCCACGCGGCGCTGCTCGCCGTACGGCAGGTTGCGTACGAGACCGGCACGGTCGCCGCGCAGCTCGACGAAGTCGAGCCACTTGTGGGCCTCGTCGGTGGCCTCGCGCTCGCTGCGGCGGTAGCGGGGGGTGTGCAGCAGCGCGTCGACGGCTCGCTGCTTCAGCCAGAGGTGGGTGCCCGCCCTTACGTTGTCCAGCACGGACAGTTCGCCGAACAGCCTCAGGTTCTGGAAGGTACGGGCGAGGCCGCGGGCGGCGATCGCCGACGGGCGTCGGCCCGTCACGTCCTCCCCGGCCAGCCGGACCGTACCCCCGGTCGGCTGGTAGAAGCCGCTGACGCAGTTGAACGCGGATGTCTTTCCCGCACCGTTGGGGCCGATGACCGAGACGATCTCACCCACGCCGACGGAGAAGCTGAGGCAGTCGACGGCGCGGACTCCACCGAAGGCCAGGCGCAGATCCTTGACTTCGAGAATCATTCGTCCTCCTTCGCCGCCAGAGCGGCCGCGGGCGCGGGTGCGCCGGGCGTGCTGCGGGCCGCCGTGTCGTCTGGCTCACGCCCGTGCTGCGGCCACAGGCCCTGGGGGCGGAGCAGCATGACGACGATGAGCAGCACGCCGAACACGAAGAACCGGTAGTCGGCCAGGTCCCGCAGCAGCTCGGGGAGCAGGCTGATGAAGACGGCGCCGACCACGACACCGCGGGTGGAGCCCATGCCGCCGAGCACGACCGCCATCAGGACGAGGGCGGACTGCAGGAACGTGAAGCTGGCCGGGGAGACCGCCGAGAGCTGGGCGGCGAACAGCACCCCCGAGAGCCCTCCCCAGACCGCGCCCGCGACATAGGCGGCCAGCTTGACCCGGTACGTATTGATTCCGCTGGCTTCGGCCGCGTCCTCGTCCTCCCTGACGAACCGCCAGGCGCGCCCGATACGGGAGCGGCCGAGCCGGGCGGCGAACAGCACCGCGACCGAGACGATCACCACGGTGGTGTAGTAGAAGGTGACCGGATCCGAGAGCGTGTCGCCGAGCAGCCCCGGTATGCCGTAGATCCCCGAAGGGCCGCCGGTGATGTCCAGGTTGTTGGCGACGATCCGGATGATCTCCCCGAAGCCGAGGGTGACGATCGCCAGATAGTCGCTGCGCAGCCGTAGCGTCGGGCCTCCGATCACCACTCCGGCCACCACCGTCACCAGAACGACGACCGGCACGGTGGCCAGGAGCGGAACCTCCATCCGCGTGGCGAGTATCCCGCCGGTGTACGCGCCGACGGCGAGGAAGGCGGCGAAGCCCAGGTCGAGCAGGCCGCAGTAGCCGACGACGATGTTCAGACCGACGGCGAGCATCACGAAGACGGCCGCGCTGGTCATCACGTTCAGGGCGTACGGGGTGGCAGTCACGAACGGGGCCAGCAGGCCGATCGCGAGCCCGCCCCAGCCGAGCCTCCGGTTCTCCAGCAGCCGTGTGACGACCGAGGGTCCGCGCCCCCTGACCGGCTTGACCGGTGGGTTCTGGTTCTGGACGGCCGTCATCACACGCGCTCCGTCACACGCTCGCCGAGCAGGCCGGTGGGCCGCACGGTCAGGAAGAGGATGAGGAAACCGAAGGCGAACACGTCGCGCCATTCGCCGCCGAACCAATCGGTGCTGAAGGACTCCAGCAGACCGAGGACGATGCCGCCGAGCATGGTGCCCTTCATGTTGCCGATGCCGCCGATGACCGCAGCGGTGAACGCCTTGAGCCCGATGATGAAGCCCATCAGGAAGTCGATCTTCCCGTAGTACGCGCCCGCCATGACTCCGGCCGCTCCGGCCAGGGCCGAACCGATGAAGAACGTACGGGAGATGACCGCGTCGACGTCGATGCCCATCATCAGACAGGCCTTCGGGTCCAGCGCGATGGCGCGCATCGCCCGGCCCTGGCGGCTGCGCATGACGAGGGCGTTGAGCGCCACCATCAGACCGACGGCGACCACCATGAGCACGAGCTGCTGAACGGTGATCTTGGCGCCGAGCACCGACAGGCCAGTACCGTCGAGGCGTACCGGATAGACCTGCGGGTTGGGTCCCGCGAAGATGCGGACCCCGTACTCCAGCGCGAACGACGCGCCCACCGCGGTGATGAGCAGCGACAGCCGCGGCGCACTGCGCAGCGGCCGGTAGGCGACCCGCTCCAGAGCGACGCCGCTCAGGCCGGTCACCAGCATCGTCAGCACGAGCACCACGAACAGGGCGATCAGCGAACCGCCAGGGATCTCGCCGAACGTGCCGAGCAGCGCGAATCCCGAGAACGCTCCGAGCATGTAGAGGTCGCCGTGGGCGAAGTTGAGCAGCTTGATGACCCCGTAGACCATGCTGTAGCCGAGGGCGACCAGTGCGTAGAACGAGCCGACGAACAGCCCGTTCCAGATGAGCTGTGCCATGCGAACCCCTCCGGGTTACTTGAGGGAGTCCTGCAAGGCGAACTTGCCGTTCTTGACGGTGAGGATCACGAATCCGCCGTTGCTCAGCGTGTGGTCGGCGGTGAACTTGAGCGGACCGGAGAAGATCTGGAAGCCGTTCAGGCCCTCGAGGGCCTTGGTGATCTTGTCACCGTCGGTGCTGCCGGCCTTCTTGATGGCCTCGGCGGCGACCCGTACGGCGTCGTAGGACTGGGTGGAGTACGGGCCGGGTTCGGAGCCGAACTTCGCCTTGTAGGCGGCGATCCAGCTCTCGGCGCCCGGAGTGGTGTCGGGGGTCTGGGTCATGGTCGCGTGGACGCCCTCGCCGTTCGCGTCGCCCGCGATCTGGACGAGCTTCGCATCGACCGAGCCGTCACCGACGAGGAACTTGCCCTTGTAGCCCGCCTGGCGGAACTGACGGATCAGCAGACCGCCCTCCTGGTAGTACCCGGTCCAGTAGACGTAGTCGGGATTCGACTTCAGCACGCTGGTGACGTTCGGGCTGTAGTCGCTCTCACCGGGGTTGACCGAGTCCTGGGCGGCCTTGGCCGGAGCACCTCCGCTGCCCAGCTTGGCGGCGGTGAGATCGGCGATGTCCTTGGAGTAACTGGTGTTGTCGTCCATGACGGCGACCTTCTTGGCCCCGTCCTTGGTCAGCCACTGGACCGCCGCGGCCGCCTGCTGGCTGCCCGTGCCGTTGATGAGGAAGACATGGTCGAGGCGCTGCTCGACCAGCTCGTTGGAGTTGGCCGCCGGAATGATCATGGGGATCTTCTGCCTGCCGAAGACCGGCAGGGTGGGCAGCGTGGCGCCGGAACAGTAGCCGCCGACCGAGACGGCCGCACCTGCCGCGACCAGCTTGTTGGCCGCCGCGACCGCGGTCTTCGGATCGCAGGCGTCGTCCTCGACCTGCAGCTTCAGCTTCCTGCCGAGCACGCCGCCCTTGGCGTTGATCTCGTCGATCGCAAGCTGCGCCCCGTTCTTCATGTACGGACCGATGTCCGCGCTGCTGCCGGACAGCGGGATGTCCATCCCGAGCACGATCGGGCCATTGTCCTTGCCCGCTGAGCCGCTGCCCAGTCCGTTGCAGCCGGTGGCGGCCAGAGCAGTGACTGCGAGCACCGAGGTCAGCGCCATGGCCCTGGATCTCGTGCGGGTGGTGGAGAGCGGAACGGGGATGGCGGATCTCGTCATGGGGCGCTCCTGCTGGGCCTTGTGAAGGGTGGGCGGAGTACGTGATCACGGGGCACTTGTGCTGTGTGATATTGCATAGGCGGGCGTGATGCGTGATATTGCACTGCTCGCCAGTGGCGGGTCAATACCCGAACGCGACCGTGATCTCGGTTGTGTGAGGGCCGCCACGGACGCTTCTTGCGGCTCTGCGTCCAAGGGCATCGAGCTGCTGGTGTCGCGGCACGAGGTTGCGGTGCTGCGCCGCGCGTCCCCGAGGCCGCGCCTCACCTGGGGCGACCGCGTCCATCTCGCCGCGCTGATCCGAAAGTTGACCTGCATCCAGGGCCGCGAGCAGCGGGCCCTGCCGAGCTGTCGGCGGGCGGGGTGATCAGGGTTGCGACCGTCGGCCGCTTGGGAATTGAGGCGGCTGATCCAATGTGGCGCATGGTCATATAAGTTGCCGTGCTTCGCGGGATTCATATGCCCCACCGGGGTGAACAATGCGGGCGCGCGGTCCGGGAACGTTCGTGTCCCGAATGGTCCTGCCGAGGATGAGCGTCGGCGGGACATGCCGGTCTCCGCCGTCACACACTTCCCGTATCGAGGTGGAGAGATGTCCAGCATGCGCAGACCCGTGAGTGGCTGTCGGCAGCCGGGGCGTCGGCAGTCACGGTCTTTGGCTTCGTTGCTGACGGGCTGTCTGCTGTTCTGGGCGGGCGGTACGTTGCCGCTGCTCGGTGCCGCGCCTGCCCACGCCGACGAGACGACGATCTCGGTCGATACTCTCCGTACCGGCTGGGATGCGAACGAGCCCGGTCTGGCGCCCGGTCAGGTGTCCAGCTCCGACTTCGGGCAGCAGTTCTCCACCACCGTGGACGGCCAGGTCTACGCCCAGCCGCTGGTGGCCGGGAAGACGGTCGTCGCGGCCACCGAGAACGCGAAGGTCTACGGGCTGGACTCGGCCACCGGGAAGATCAACTGGTCGGTGGACCTCGGTGCGCCGTGGCCGGCCTCGGCGATCGGCTGCGGGGACCTGACACCGAACATCGGGGTGACCGCGACTCCCGTGTACGACCCGGCCACCAAGACCGTCTACCTCACCTCGAAGATCAACGACGGTCCCGACACCAAGCACCCCAACTGGTACGTCCACGCGCTGGACGTGACCACTGGTGCCGAGCGCAGCGGCTGGCCGGTGAAGGTGCAGGGCGCGCCGGTGAACGACCCCGGCCACCCGTTCAACGCGTTCACCGCCGGCCAGCGCCCGGGCCTGCTGCTGATGGGCGGATCGGTCTACGCGGCCTTCGCCTCGCACTGCGACATCGGCCCCTACGTCGGCTATGTGCTGGGCGTCAACACCACGACCCGCAGCACCACCCTGTGGGCCACCGAGGACTCCTCCGCCAACGGCAAGGCCGGCATCTGGATGAGCGGCGGCGGCCTGGTCTCCGACGGACCGGGCCGGATCCTGCTCTCCACAGGGAACGGCACCACCCCCGCACCCGGCCCCGGCTCGCAACCGCCGGGCCAGCTGTCCGAGTCGGTGGTCCGACTGGGCGTCAACAGCGACGGCACCATGTCCGCCCAGGACTTCTTCAGCCCCAGCAACGCCTCGACCCTCGACCAGAACGACACCGACTTCGGCTCGGGAGCCCCGGTGGCCCTGCCCGGCCCGGTCTTCGGCACGGCCCAGCACCCCCACCTTCTGGTACAGGCCGGCAAGGACGGCCGGCTCTTCCTCCTCGACCGGGACAACCTCGGCGGCCGCAGCCAGGGGCCCGGTGGTACCGATGCGGTGCTCGGCACCTTCGGTCCGTACGAGGGTCTCTGGGGACACCCGGCCGCGTACGGCGGCGAGGGCGGCTATGTGTACCTGATCGGCAGCGGCGGTCCGCTGCGGGCCTTCGCCTACGGCGTCACCGGCACGGGCCTGCCCTCGCTGACCAGTACCGGCGCGAGCGCCGGCAGATTCGGCTACACCTCGGGTTCGCCCGTGGTGACCTCCACCGGCACCACACCGGGCTCCGCCCTCGTCTGGGCGGTCTACTCCGACGGCTCCAACGGCGCCAACGGCCAGCTGCGCGCATACGACGCCGTACCGGTGAACGGAACGCTGAAACTGCGCTGGTCCGCCCCGATCGGCACCGCGTCCAAGTTCTCCGTGCCCGCCACCGACGGCGGACGTGTCTACGTCGGCACCCGGGACGGCCATGTGCTCGCCTTCGGCCGCCCGTCCAACGCCGCGCTGATCGGCAACCCGGTGGACTTCGGCAAGGTACCCGTGGGCAGCACCGGCACGGCCACGGCCAAGGTCACCGCAACCCGTGATGTGACGATCACGGCGGTGCGTACGCCGGCCGGCAGCAAGTTCTCCGCCGCGCCCACCGGTCTGCCGGTCACCCTGCACACAGGAGACACCTATTCGGTGCCGGTCTCGTTCTCACCGACCACGAGCGGGGCGGACAGCTCCGTGCTGACCCTCACCACCGATCTCGGCGCGATCGGCCTCGGCCTGACCGGCTACGGCACCCAGGCAGGCCTCACCCCCGTCCCGTCCACGCTGGCCTTCGGCACGGTGGCCACCGGAACGACCAAGACCCTGGGAGTGGGCTTCACGAACACCGGCACCACGGCCGAGACCATCTCGGCCGTCAGCCCCCCGAACGCCCCCTTCAGCGCCACCGGCCTGCCTGCCAACGGCACCGTCGTCCAGCCCCAGCAGTCCGTCACCGTCCAGGTGACGTACACCCCCACGGCCGCCGGTGACAACTCCGGGACGCTCTCGGTCACCGGGCAGCACGGCACCGCGACCGTGAGCCTGACCGGTACGGCGGTGGCCGGCAAGGCACATCTGACGGTCACTCCCACCTCCACCGACTTCGGGGAAGTGCCGGTCGGGCAGTCGGTCACCAAGACCTTCGACATCAGCAACACGGGCAACATCCCACTCACCATCACCAAGGCGGCACCGCCCGCCGCCCCGTTCCAGGTGAGCAATCCGCTGAGCGAAGGGCAGGTCATCGGCCCGGACGACGTGGTGCACCAGGCGGTCACCTTCTCCCCGACCTCCATCGGTACGGCCTCCGGCACGTACCAGCTCACCTCCGACGACGGCCGGGGGCCGCAGAACGAAACACTCACCGGCACCGGGACCGGATCCGGGCCCGCCGGAGTCAGCATCCCGGCGCCCGGGGCGGGCGGCTGGAAGCTCAACGGATCCGCGCGGCTCTCCGGCAACGACCTCCAGCTCACCCAGACCGGCGCATGGCAGGCGGGCTCCGCCGTCTTCCCCGTCCCCGTGCTCACCGACGGCCTTGAGGCGAAGTTCAGTACCGTCATCGGCGGCGGCACCGGCGCCGACGGCCTCACTTTCAGCCTGCTCGACCCGGCCAGGGCCACCCCGAGCGCGTTGGGCGCCAACGGCGGGGGCCTCGGCTGGTCGGGACAGGCGGGCGTGGCGATCACCTTCGACACCTACCGCAACGCCAACGACCCGTCGTCGAACTTCGTCGGCATCGCCACCGCGGGAAGCGGTTCCGCCCTCACCTACGCGGCGACCACCACCGCCGTGCCCAATCTGCGCTCGGGCGTCCATGCCGTCTCCGTTTCCGTCTCCGGGACCACCCTCACGGTCTCCATGGACGGCACCCGGCTGCTGCGGACCACGGTGCCCTCGCTGAGCCCGACAGCCCTGCTGGCCTTCACCGGCGCCAACGGCCAGGTGACCGACATCCACACGGCTCGGGATGTGGCGATCACCGCGACGTCGTACGCCGTACCGCCGCCCGGGCCCAACGGCTGGACGCTCAACGGCTCCGCCGTACTGTCCGGCACCGACCTGGTCCTCACCAAGACCGTCCCGTACACCGCCGGCTCCGCCATCCAGGGCACCGCCGTACCGTCGGCGCACCTGCGGGCGAGCTTCACCGCAGCGATCGGCGGCGGCAGTGGCGCCGACGGCATGGCCCTGCTGCTGCTCGACCCGTCCAAGGCGACCCCCACCGCGCTGGGCGCGAACGGCGGAGGCCTCGGCTACTCGGGGCTGCCGGGCATCGCCGTCACTCTGGACACCGTCCGCAACGGCAAGGACCCCTCGTCCAACTTCGTCGGAGTGGCCACCAGCGGCAGCGGCTCCACACTGCAGTACGTGGCCACCTCGACCGCCGTTCCCCCCTTGCGGACCGGCACCCATACGGTCGACGTGACGGTGACGACCGCCGGGCACCTGCTGGTCCGCATCGACGGCACGCCGGTCATCGACGCCGCGGTCACCCTGCCGCAGAACGTACTGGTCGGGTTCAGCGGCGCCACCGGCGGATGGACGGACAACCACACGGTCAGCGGCGTCAAGATCGCTTACTGAGGGCTTGGCCGGGGTTGCTGCGCTCCAACCCCGGCCTCTGCGCCGTCGGCGCCGGCATCGGAGGCCTGTCCGACCACGGCTGCGCAGGCGGAATCGCCCTGGCTTCGTGACGGAGAGCTGGGCAGGGGCTTCCGCCGCTTGTGCGGCGTGCCACGGGGATTCCGCGGACATTGCGTTCGCCGTCCAGTCATGAGCACAAGGAGGCATCGGGCTTACCGCATGACTCAAGCAAGTTGACCAAGGAGGTGCGTGACAGGAGGCGTCGGACGTGGAACCGACTGCGGAGATCGGCGCGATGCGGGAGGAGACGGGTGATCCGGCGCACTAGGTGGGGGAGTTCCGCCGGGCGACGCTGCCGGCGCCGGTCTCCGGTGGCGGATTGATGTCGGGGGAGCAGGGCGGTGTCCGGTGGATCTACGCGTTCACGGACGAAGAGGCGTCCTACGGCGAGCAGCTCAAGGACGGGGTGGACGGTCTCCGGATCGATCCGCAGTGCGGCGAGCTCCCGCCGGCGCCGGAGGCCGGCCGTCGCACTCTGGTAGGGGCACTGTCACGATCCCCGTGTCGTGCTCGGGTACTGCCGTCGCGGCTGACAACGCGGCCTGGTCGATGCGCTGATGTGCCCGCTGCCCGAGATCACAGGCGGGGCCCTTCCTGACACGGGCGCCGGAATGCTTCCCACCCGCCGGTTTCTCCGACCGCTGCCCGGACGAACCCCCATCCCCGCATCGTGCTGCAGCCATGTGATCGGAACCACACACTTCGGATTTGCCAGGCATACGCAGGCTGCGCATAAGGTAAGGCTCGCCTAATAATTGTTGAAGCTGCATCAACACGGAGCCTTGCCATGTCTCTTCGGCGCCGCGGTATCACCGTTGTCGCTCTCACTGTTGCCGCCGCGCTCTCGCTCACAGCGTGCGGTGGCTCCTCCGACAGCGCGAAGGACGCCGCGAAACCCACCGCCGCGGCCGCGGACCAGCAGAAGTCCGTCTCCAAGGACGGCAAGGACTTCGCGAGCGCAGCCGAGAAGACCGCCGCGATGGGCACGGACGCCAAGCCGGGCGAGTGGCCGCGCACCATCACGCACGCCATGGGCAAGACCGAGATCAAGGCCGAGCCGAAGCGCGTGGTCGTCCTGGACGTCGGCGAGCTCGACAATGTGGTGTCGTTGGGCATCGATCCCGTCGGCCTCGCGCCCACCGAGGGTTCCCAGGGCCTGCCTTCGTACCTGAAGGACGCCGGCAACCCGAAGAACATCGGCACCATCAACAACCTCAACCTCGAAGCGATCGCAGCGCTCAAGCCCGACCTGATCCTCGGCAGCCAACTGCGCGCCGCCGACAAGTACGACGAGCTGTCGCAGATCGCGCCGACCGTCTTCTCCATCCGCCCGGGCTTCACGTGGAAGGAGAACTACCTCCTCAACGCGGCCGCCCTCGACAAGACCGCCGAGGCGAAGGCGAATCTCGCCAGGTACGACAAGAAGGTCAAGGCTCTGGGCGAAAAGCTCGGCGATGACAAGCCGACGGTCTCGATGGTCCGTTACATGCCCGAGGGCAAGATCCGCCTCTACGGCAACGCCTCGTTCATCGGCACCATCCTCAAGGACGCGGGTATCCCGCGCCCGAAGAACCAGGACATCGAGGACCTCGCCGCCGAGATCAGCGCCGAGAACATCGACCAGGCCGACGCGGACTACATCTTCACCGGCGTCTACGGCGACCCGAAGGCCACCGACAAGGCCACGGCGCAGGACAACCCGCTGTGGAAGAACCTGAAGGCGGTCAAGGCCGGGCACGCGTACGACGTTCCGGACGAGACCTGGTACCTGGGCCTGGGTGTCACCGCCGCCGAGCAGGTCGTCGCCGACCTGGAGAAGTACCTCACCAAGTAGCGGACGCAGGGAGACCCCGAGAATGTCCCGTGCGACGCAGCGCCGCATCGGCTGGACGGCCGCGAGCGTGCTGCTGCTGCTCCTCGCCGTGCTGCTCAGTCTCGCGCTGGGCAGCCGGCACATCGCCCCGGCCGAGGTCCTGGACGCCCTCCTGCACGGCGGAACGAGCGACAATGCCCAGGTCGTCCGGACCATGCGGGTGCCCCGCACGCTCGTCGGCGTGATGGCCGGCGTCGCCCTCGCCGTGGCCGGAACGGTCATGCAGGCCATCACCCGCAACCCGATCGCCGAGCCGGGCATCCTGGGTGTCAGCCAGGGGGCCTCCGTGGGCGTCGTGTGCGCGATCTCCTTCTTTGGGGTGCACACACTGACCGGTTACGTCTGGTTCGCGTTCGCGGGTGCGGGGATCGCGGCGGTCGCCGTCTATGTGATCGCCAGCAGCGGGCGCGGCGGGGCCTCCCCGGTCAAACTCGGCCTGGCCGGTGCGGCGATGAACGCCTTCCTCGCCTCGCTGGTGTCCGGCATCGTCACGACCGACGCCCAGGCCCTCGACGAGTTCCGCTTCTGGAACGTCGGCTCGATCGGCGGCCGGGGCATGGACATCGTCGGCCAGACCTGGCCGTTCCTGGTGGCGGGGCTTGTGCTGATCGCCCTGATGGCCCGTGGACTCGACGCGCTCGCGCTGGGCGAGGACGTCGCCAGGGGGCTCGGCCACAACGTGCCCCTGCTGCGGGTCCTCGGCGCCCTCGGTGCCACCGTCCTGACCGGCGTCGCGGTCGCCGCCGCCGGTCCCATCGCCTTCACCGGCCTCGCCGTTCCGCACATCGCGCGGGCGCTCGTCGGCACGGACCACCGCTGGGTGCTGCCCGTGGCGGCGCTGCTCGGGCCGGTGATGCTGCTGGTCGCGGACGTCGTCGGCCGTATCGTCTTCCCGCCCTCGGAGGTGCCGGTGGCCGTCATGACCGCCCTGCTCGGCGTGCCGTTCCTGATCCTGCTGGTGCGCAGGAAGGCGACGGTGGCGGCATGACGCAGTCAATCGTGCCGCGGCCCTCCGGGTACGCGGTCGTCGGAGTCCGGCCCGCGAGCTTTCTTCTGCATCGCAGGGCGGCCGTGGTCGCGGGCGCACTCAGCGCCCTGCTCGCGGCGGCCGTCGTCGCGTACCTGTGCGTCGGAGAATCCTTCGTCGCCCCCGCGGAGGTCGTCCGGGTACTGACCGGGCAGCCGAGCCCCGACACGCTCGTCGTCGGCACCTTGCGGTTGCCGCGCCTGGTGGCCGGCCTGCTGGTCGGTGCCGCGTTCGGCATGGCTGGTGCCTTGATCCAGACCGTCGCCCGTAACCCGCTGGCCAGCCCCGATGTCATCGGGGTGACGCACGGCGCGGGCGCGGCGACGGTCGCCGCCATGACCTTCGGCGTCACCTCGTACAGTGCCCTGCCCTACATTGCGGTCGGCGGCGGTCTCATCGCGGCGCTGCTGGTCTACGTCTTCGCCTGGCGCAAGGGCCTGCACGCCGGGCGCTTCGTCCTCATCGGGATCGGCATCTCGGTCGCCCTCGGCTCCGTGACCCAGCTGTTCCTCACCAAGGGCGACCACCTGGTCGCCCAGCAGGCCAAGGTCTGGCTCACCGGCTCGCTCAACGGCCGCGGCTACGACGAGGCCGAGCCGCTCGCCCTGATGCTCCTCGTGCTGCTGCCCGCCCTGCTGTGGGCGGCCCGCGTGCAGCGCTCGGTGTCGTTCGACGACGACACCGCTACCGCCCTGGGCATCCGGCTCGGCCGGGTCCGCCTCGGTCTGACCGCCCTCGGTGTCGTCCTGGCCTCCCTGGCGACCGGCGTCGCCGGGCCGGTCGACTTCGTCGCCCTGCTCGCCCCCCAGATCGCCCGCCGCCTCACCCGCACCGCCCAGATCCCGCTGCTGTGCTCCGCGCTCATGGGCGCGCTGATCGTGGTCGTCGCGGATCTGCTGGCCCGCAGGATGTTCTCGCCGGTCGAGCTGCCGGTCGGGGTGCTGACCGCGGCGGTCGGCGCCCCGTATCTGATGTGGCTGATCGTCCGTACCCGTAGCCGTTCCGGAGGCACCGCATGAGCCGTACGAGCCGACTCACGGCGAACCGACTCACTCTCGCCTACGAAGACCGCACCATCGTCGACCAGCTCGACCTGGAGATCCCGGACGGCCGGGTCACGGTCATCATCGGCCCCAACGCGTGCGGCAAATCCACTCTGCTGCGCGCCCTCGGCCGGCTGCTCAGGCCGCAGGGCGGAGCGGTGCTGCTGGACGGCACCGAGCTCGCCCGCATCCCGTCCCGGCAGATCGCCCGCGCGATCGGTCTGCTGCCGCAGACCCCCGTACCGCCCGAGGGCATCACCGTCGCCGATCTGGTTTCGCGCGGGCGGCATCCGCACCAGAAGTGGTGGCAGCAGTGGACGGAGGCGGACGAGAAGGCCATCGGCGAGGCGATGGAACGCACCGGGACCGCCGAACTCGCCGACCGGCCGGTCGACGAACTCTCCGGCGGCCAGCGCCAGCGGGCCTGGATCGCCATGGCCCTCGCTCAGGACACCGAGATCCTCCTGCTGGACGAGCCGACCACCTACCTCGACATCGCCCACCAGGTGGAGGTGCTCGACCTGGTCCGGCAGCTCAACCGCGAACGCGGCCGGACCGTCGTCGCCGTCCTGCACGACCTCAACCAGGCGGCCCGCTACGCCGACCATCTGATCGCCATGAAGGCGGGCCGGATCGTCGCCCAGGGTCCCCCGGCCGACATCGTCACCGCCGACCTGGTCCATGAGGTCTTCGGGCTCGCCTCGGTCGTCGTACCGGATCCGGTCACGGGCGATCCGCTGGTCGTGCCGAGCAGGCCCTGGCAGCCCCCGAGCGAGCCGGGCACGGCAACGCCGCGGGCCACGGAAAGGGATGCCGCGCCGGCCGGGCAGGCCTGATCTCGACCACGCCGCACGGCGGATACCAGCAGAGACCCCAGTTCATCTGGGGTTTTTCTGTTTGCCGGCCACGCACCGCTCCAGCCCGGGACGCCGACGCCATCACCCGCACGGTCGCGGTCGTCGCGCAGCTGCGAGACCTGCCGCGGCCAGGACGGCCAAGGACCGGCCCCGTCACCGAGGTCACCTTGCCGAACACGACGGCCGCGCAGCGGGTTCCCGCGCGCGAGGTCGACGGCAGCCCGCGGCGGTGCTGCGGTGATCAGCACGGATGCCGCGCCGTGAGGGGCCGGCCTGCCGTGCGGGGGGCAATGACCTGCAAGGGCGGCCCAGAGCGCCGCCACGG
Source organism: Streptomyces sannanensis (assembly GCF_039536205.1). Taxonomy (GTDB): domain Bacteria; phylum Actinomycetota; class Actinomycetes; order Streptomycetales; family Streptomycetaceae; genus Streptomyces; species Streptomyces sannanensis. Next base: position 5,902,625 of record NZ_BAAAYL010000001.1, read on the forward strand.
CGGCGAGTGCGGCCCAGGCGGGGCTCGCCCCCGCGAAGGAGGCCGCGGCACATCCGGCCAGGGTCGGCGCGAGGGCCATCAGGGTGAACGGGGGCACCTGCGCGGCAGGTAAGGTCACGCGAACGTGATCACACATGATCGTGCATATGTACGACCAAGGGAGGGGCGGGATCACCATGAGTGACTTCGTGTCCGCCGGGGGCGGCCACCTGGAGCTCGACGAGGAGCGCGGCGGCGAACTGGCCGCGCGCTGGTGGCAGTGGGCGCTGTCGGCGCCCTGGGAGCGGAGCCCGGTACGCGACGAGACCGGCGAGTTCGCCGACTGGCAGCAGCCCGACGATGTGTGGTTCCTCGCCGGCACGTACGGCGGCCGTGTCGTACGGCGCTGCTCGATCCCCACCGGCCGGCCCGTCTTCTTCCCCGTCGTCAACACCCAGCGCCCGCAGAGCCTGCTCCAGCGCGAGCCGATGGTGCTGGAGGTCGCCGGGGCCAAGGTGTTCCTCAACGCTCTCCCGCTGCCGATCCGGGAGTTCACCTCACCGCCGTTCCGGGCAGAGGAGAAAAGGCGTGTGGCCTGGGGCTTGTGGTGCGCCTTCGAACCGCTGCCCGCCGGACAGTACGTCGTCGAGATCAAGGCCATGACGTCCGGCGGCTTCCGGGTGGACACGACGTATCACCTGACGGTCACGGACGACTGAGCGAGCCGACCGGATCGGTCCGCCCCCGGACCTGATGCGGCCTGTCCCCATCCCGGCCGCGCCGGACGGACTTCAGGACATGACGCGAGCACTGATCGTCGTCGATGTCCAGGAATCCTTCCGCGCCCGCTCCCTGTGGGAGACCATCTCCGACCCGAAGATCGCCCACCAGGTCAACCGACCGGTCCGGCTCGCCCGCCGGGCCGGGGACCTGGTGGTGTGGGTGCTGCACAGTGAGCCCGGCAGCGGCGACGTCTTCGACCCTGCCCTCGGCCGCGTCCGGCTGATGGAGGAACTCGACCGTCAGGACAGCGAACCGATGCTCCACAAGACCTCGCACAACGCCTTCCACCACCAATCTGCAGCAGCTCCTCACCCCGCACGGCATCCTGGAACTCACCGTCTGCGGCGTCCGCACCGAACAGTGCGTGGAGACCACCACCCGCGTCGCGAGCGACCTGGGCTACCGGGTCACCTTCGTCACCGACGCCACCGCGACCAACCCCATCCCGCACCGCGACGCCCCTGCCGACCGAAGCATCGCCGACATGCTCGCCGACCCCCGCACCTTGAGCGCGGAGGAGATCATCAGGCGTACCGAGCTGTCACCTACTCTCAATGTGCTATGCACCATCATCCTCACCACTCCCACCGTGAAGCGCTCCATGCTGAGCGGCGCAGCCTTCGTGAAGCCATACGTGCCCAGCGCACGCTCCTCACGGAGCGCCGCTCGCAGAGGCGGCAAGCCCGACTGGCAGACCAGGCCCGGGAGCGCGCTCATCGGACGTACCACGACACCCTCGCAGAGGCCGAGCGCACGCTGAGCCGCACACGGGATGCGATCACTGTGCGGCTCCAGGCACTCGATACGAACCGAAAGCACGCAGAGGCCGAGGCGCTGGGTCTCATACGGAGGCGCTACATCGATGCGGCCCTGCGCAAGCAGTACGTGAACGCGCGGGAACTCAACGGCCTGGGCGCCATCCTCATCGAAGACCTCAGTGACCGGGGTATCCGCACTGCCGCCGACTTCGTCGGCTTCAGCTGGGGTACGGCCCCGAACGGCCGCGGCAGCGAGGTCATCTGGATCCGCAAGGCGGGCGGTGGCAGAGTTCACGTGAACGGCATCGGGCCGCACCGGGCCCAGGACCTGGTCCGGTGGCGGGAGTCCTGCGTGGCCCGTGCGGAGGCCCGCGCCCCGAAGAGGTTGTCCCACGAGGATCGACGCAGGGTCGACGAGATCGTCGAGCAGCAGCGGGCGGATTTGCAGCGCCGCTATGTGGCGGCTGGTCTGACAGCCGCGCTCACACGCTTGGCGGCTCGACGGGCTCTGGCGGAGACTCTGGAACAGGCCGAAACAGTCGACCGCGAGTCGGAGGCCCGGCCGGCGTGGCAGCGAGCGGAGTACGACGCCGCGGTTCTGGCACAGCAAGACGCGCGCCGGGCGGAGCCGGACGCGGAGTACCTGCGTCTCACGGGGAAGGCAGGGATCCCGGCCGAAGCGAAGGGGGCGTCTGTATCCGGACGTCCTATGGAGCGTGCGGCCGTCAGCAGTTCGGGCGCGGAATATCCACGTCTCGCAGGGAGGGCCGCTAGTACGACCGAGCCGAGCATCGTGTCCGAACCCGGACGTGCGGCCGAGGACGAGGCCGCCGGCCGCCTCGGCACGGAACACCTGCGCCTGTCCGGAGAGGCCGGAGAGCCGACCGAGGTGAAGACCGACCCCGGACGTCCGGGCATGGTGTGGTGGGTGCCCGTCCTGCTCTTCGGAAACTGGGCACGGCTCGACAACGGCGGAGCCATGGGGGCTCCCCCGTCCGTTCAGCAGACCCTGGCCGCGATGAACCTCATCGTGGCGTTGGTCCTGTTGACCATGTGGGGACGCCGGAAATGGGCCTGGAGGCGCAGTCGGACGGCGCTGCCCATGCCTCGCGCCGCCCGACGGGCCGCGTGGGTGTGGTTCTTCTGCGTCATGGCCGTGGGGACCTACTACGCATAGGCAACACAACGATGCCCTGAGGCCGGGAGGAAGCGTGGGCGCGGCCCGTTCACCCCCGGGGCGAGCTCCGCCTTGCGGTGCAGGTGGCGGGCGCTGCCGTGATGAAGTGTGTCTCCACGTTGCCGACGACCAGGGCGAAGGTCCGCGCTGCGAAGGCCTCTGCGGAGCCCTGACCGTTGTACGAGCCCACCGTGTCGGCCCCGACTATCGCATCCAGAGCACAACGTCGGGCCTTCAGTTTCTCCTCGGGGAAGCGTCCGTCGGCACCGAGCGGGATAACGGACACCGAACCCGCGCCAGAAGGCGCCGAGGCCGTCCCATCCTGACTGTCGTCCTACATGTCCGACCGGCTCGGAAGCGCCGCACTCGTCTCGGGCGGGGAGGTTTCAGAACCCCCGCGGGAGGCCGATGCGCAGGGTGAGCCGGCCCGGGAGGCCGCAGTCGACGAGGAACCGGAAGGTGGAATTCCTCAAGAGGGTCCGGTTGAGCAAGGCGAGTTCCCCGTCGAGAGGGTCACGGTCGAGTCCTTCAGGTGCGCACAGCGGGAGTTGGCGAGAATCCACGACTGGCTCAGCGGCCCGACGACCGTTTCGTGGCGCCGGATTTGGCTTCCTACCGCTCCATACGCGCCGAGTTGGCCCGACGGAGGCTTCGGTACGAGCACCGACGAGACTTCTTCCAGTCATACGTGGGCCACGTCCTGCCCGACCCTTCTGTGACCCAACTGGACAACGTCGTGCCCGGTTGCCTTGTCGTGGTCGTCAGGGATGACCAAGAGGGCAGGCAGACGTACGAGATCGCGGAGATCCCCAATTCCCGCGCGCAGCGACTCTCGCCCGGATCCAGCCTCGCCGAAACATTGATGTGGCGACGGGTTGCCGAGCCTCTGGAGTTCATCGGACCAACTGGCGACTCGGTATCGGTGCGGATCTCCCGCATCATCAGCTGAAGTAGAGGCGCGAGTCGTTGAGGCGGCGTGTCGGCGCACCGTGGGCGGCGCCCACGAAGGCTACCGGCCGGATGCCATCGAACCCCCCTGGCGTTCAACGACCCACAGGTATCATTGATCACATCGTCATCGCGGCCCGACGGGCTTCCGCTCCGCGTCAGTGGAGTTTCGAAGGACATGCCCCCACCCGCACGAGTCTCTTCGTGCTGCCTGGGGGCTTTCCTTGTTGTTCCGCGAGTCGGCGAAGTCCGTCGCCGCCAAGGCACTTGACACCTCTCTCTTCCTCCACCTGACCGAGCAGTTCGTCCACATGCACGGCTATCGCCCCGGGCCCTCGGAGGTCCGTTCCTGGGAACGGAGCATCCCCGTCCTGACCTCCGCTCTCAACGAAGCGGGGCTCGGTGAGGTCGAGGTCCTCCTTGAGTACTCCCTGCCGCTGAACAGCAAGCGCGCCGACGCCGTACTTGCCGGAGTTCACCCCGTCACCGGGGAACCCTCCTACGTCGTGGTCGAACTGAAGCAGTGGAGCCAGGCCGCCCCGGACGAGGACGACCCGGCCCTCTGCCACGTCGACGCCTATACGCACCCCGTCCTCAACCCCATTGAGCAGGTACGCCGCTACCGCCAGTACCTCGTCAACTTCAACGGCGCAGTGGCCAACCACCCCGAGCGGGTCAGCGGGGTTGCCTTCCTGCACAATGCCACCGATTTCGGCGCGAGCGGACTGCGCGCGATCGAGGTCGACGACCAGGGCCAGCTGTTCACCGGCGGGCGGCGCGGGCAGTTCATCGACTACCTCCGCTCCAAGCTGAGCGACAAACACCCCGGCGCGCGAGCAGCCGACGAACTTCTCGACGGGAAGACTGCTCCCTCCAAGCAGCTGATGTCCGTCGCTGCCAAGGAGGTGCGCGAACGCCGGCAGTTCGTGCTCCTCGACGAGCAGCAGGTCGCCTACCGCATGGTCCTCAACGCCGTCGAGAAGGCGAAGCACTCCGACCACAAGGAGGTCGTGGTCGTCACGGGCGGCCCCGGCACGGGCAAGAGCGTCATCGCACTCCAGCTCCTGGGTGACCTCTACCGGCGGGGAGTGCCGGCGTTGCACGCCACCGGCTCGCAGTCGTTCACCAAGACCATGCGCAAGGTCGCAGGTGAGCGCAAGCGCGAAGTGCAGGATCTCTTCAAGTACTTCAACAGCTTCATGACGGCCGAGAAGAACAGCCTCGGCGCCCTGATCTGCGACGAGGCGCACCGCATCCGCGAAACCTCCGCCAACCGCTACACCCGTGCCGAGCACCGCACCGGCAAGGCCCAGATCGACGAGCTCATCGATGTCGCGCACGTCCCGGTGTTCCTTCTCGACGAACACCAGGTGGTGCGCCCCGGCGAGATGGGAACGGTGGCCGAGATCAAGGCGGCAGCCGCGAGACGAGGCCTGCGCTGCACCGTCGTACCGCTGGACAGCCAGTTCCGCTGCGGCGGCAGCGACGCCTACCTGCGCTGGGTGGTACGCCTCCTCGGCCTGGAGGCGGGCGGGCCGGTGGCCTGGGACCCCGACGACCGCATGCAGCTGCTGCTTGCCGACAGCCCCGAGGAGATGGAGGCCTTCCTCGAAGCCCGCCGTGCCCAGGACTACGGCGCCCGTATGTCCGCCGGCTATTGCTGGCCCTGGTCGCTGGAGCCCAAGCCGGGCGCCCCGCTCCCAGCAGACGTCGTCATCGGCACCTGGGCCCGCCCCTGGAACCTGCGCGGCGAGCGCGCCATCTCTGGCGCGCCCCCGTCCGCTCTGTGGGCCACCGACCCGGCCGGCTTCGGCCAGATCGGCTGCGTCTACACCGCGCAGGGCTTCGAGTACGACTGGTCCGGCGTCATCATCGGCCCCGATATGGTCTGGCGCGGCGACCGCTGGGTCACGGACCGTACTGCGTCGAAAGACCCGGTGTTCAAGAAGTCCACACCGGACGCGGACGTGGACCGCCTGATCCGCAACACCTACAAGGTGCTGCTGACCCGGGGAATGGTCGGAACGATCGTGTACTCGACGGACCCGGAGACCCGCGAGAAGCTGCGCGAGCTGGTGGGGGCGGAGCGGGCGGTGGTTCCTGCGGTCCTCTGACCAGCCGTGCAGGCAGAGCCGACGACGGCGTTGGACACGGTGGATTTCTTTGCCCCGGGCTGATTTGCGACGTTGGACATCGTGCCGTAGTTGGTGATGCCGGAATTCTCGGGGCGACGAAGCGTCAGTCGTTCAGCACCTTGTATGTGTTCCGGATCAACCTGTCCACGTCCGCATCAAGGGGCAGTGCTTCAACTCAACGCGCCGGGGCGCCTGCCTCGGCCGTGTCCTCGCAGTCCAGCAGATCGACGCTTGGGGCTTCCCCTATGGCAGCGAACCGCCCCATGCCATCGCCGCCATAGAGGCCAACGCTGTTACGCACGGTTGGAGTCAGGAGCGATACCTTCGAGCTGCGCCTCACGCTCGACGAATGGGCCATTCAAATCGAGGTTACCGACACACGCGGAGAGACCTCCTGAGGAGTCTCCTGCGTGCCTTGAAGTTGATCGGGCGTGGCCTGCTCTTCGTCGCGGCATTGTGGGAAAGTGGGGCGTCGCCGAGCGGTCGGGCCTAGGAAGACGATCTGGGCGGAGGCGGCGCGGACGGGGCCCACTGGCTCATCAGTGCGGCAGTGTCCAGGCCGTTCCGTCGAGCAGCACAGATGGTCGGTCACCGTGGTGCGGCTTGAGGCGGGTCAACCGAACGCTTACGTATTCACCGCGCTCTGGGGCGGGAATCCGCAGCGCACGCGCCCGATCGGAATCCGTCGTCATGTGACCCAAAATCAGGAAGCCTTCTTGCTCAAGCTCTCGCCGGGCAGTGCGCACCCGCCTGGCGACGTCATCCTGCTTGGCCACCGTACGCAGAGCCGACAGTGGGATCCGCCTGATTTGCACCCGACGGAAGAGCTCGTTGATACGGGCCTGAGCCGACGAAGGTGCCAAGATCGCGGCACGTGTGTCGGCGTCGAGGTGCAGCAGCAGATTCTCCGGCAATTCGGCCCCATGGAACAGCCAGAGCACTGATCCACGCTTCTCGGTTTTGAGGGTTCTCTTCATATCCCGGTTCACACCCCTGTTGAGTAGCCCCGGGCGTATCCGGATGAGGCCGGCCGACCACCGGGAGGTGTAATCGTCCACATGGACCACCAGACAGATGCGGTCCATGGCTTCGGGCGGGAACATCCAGTGCCCTTCGAAGAGGGAGAAATTGATCTCGAATTCGATGCCGTCGAGTCGCGTATCGGAAGATCCCCGGAGGTCAAGGTCAGGCTCCAGGCCGAACTCCTGAATAAGTTCCTCCTCCACCCGTCGGCCGATCAGGCTCTTCTCCTCTGGATGCAGATCCCTGACAGCGAACCGCCCGGTCCTTGCGCCATCGAGGAGCGCGTCCAGGCATCCTCGGAGCAACCTCGCAAACCGGCGTCCTTCTGGGTCGCGGCTGATCAACGCCGAGTACAGTCGGGCGAGTTCTTCGTCAGCCGAGTGTGACCGTTCGGCGATCGGGGTCCAGACGTCCAGAGCGCCATAGCCATCGACGCCACGGTGGCAGACGAAACGGTCAGCGAGAGCGGCCCCGGACGGGCTGCGCAGCGCGTTCCCGAACGCGCTTGGCGATACGTACAGAATGCGAGGGTCCGTGATCTGAGGCACGTCGATAGCGAAAAGTATCCGGTACGTGGTCTCGATGGCGGCCTGGCTCAACAGGTCCGCTGATCCGGTGTCCACCGCCCCCTTGTGGACGGCCATGCGCGCAGGGAGTCCTCCGGGGAACCGGTCCAGCAGCTCGATCAGCAGCGCGGCAAGCGAGACTGCTGTATCTACGAGTACCAGACACACGCCCTCGGTGACGTATGACCGAACCTGATGCGGCTGGACTCCCGCGTGCGCCAAAATCAAATCGTGAACCACAATCCATGCATCGGGTTCGGTCAGGGCGCTCTCTGGCGGGATAGGTACACAGATGACCCACTGAGAGGTCGTGCCGGAGTTCTTATGCTTCGGTGACGGAAGTCCGTAGAACTGGATCGCTGCATGGCCACGAGTGGGATGCAGCAGGTCCAAGGCTTGCCGCCAGGGCATCCGCGCCATGTCCGCGCCACCTGAGACCAGCAGTACTTGGCCAAGGACGATGAGCGCCTGGCCCTGGCCCTCGACGTCACCGACGTCGACGGCTACTTGGAGTGCCATCTCAGCCGTCTGCCTCGCCTCTCCAGTTCGTCCGCGTACGAGCAGATTTTGCGCAAGGCGGCTGAGAACCTGGCTCTCCGACTCGCGCATGCCGTGTGTCCGGTAGAGTTCAGAGACCTCCCGCTGGGCCTCCAGGAGGTCCTCCGCCGGGCCGTCTTCAGAACGCTGCGAGGCTTCGAGTACGCGCAGCGCGTTCCCCACCTCCCGAGTTGCCTTCAGCTCCCGGAAAACATCAAGGGCGAATTTGGCCGCCTGCCCCGCCAGGTCGTTCTTTCCTTGCTCCAGATACAGCTCGGAGAGCGTCAATTGGGCCGTTGCCCTGCCATGCTGGTCGTTCGCAGCCCGGTATTCCGCGCTCGCCCTCCGGAGCCAGGCGTACGCATCTTCGTACGCACCGCAGCGCAGGGCGACCGTTCCGTGAAGATACGGCATGAGCCCTGCGAATGCGGCGTCACTAGCGTTGGCTTGCTCCGCACGGGTCAGCGCAGCCTGGGCTTCGGTCAGCCGCCCGGCGGTGAGATGGATGTGCCCGAGCATGAGGTAACCGGCCGCCAGGCTGTAACGCTGGCTGTCCGAGTCGGCAGCCTTGTCGATCAAAGCCTGTACCGCTACGTGGTAGAGGGAGGCGTGCCGCCGGGAGCCGACCAGGTCCTGCATAAGGAGGAGCAGTGCTGCCCGCTGGCGCAGCGACGCTTTGTCCATGTACATGACGATGCCGAGCATGTTTGGCACGAGCGAGTCGATCTGCGTCGGCATTCCATGGGGAACCGCTTTGGCTGCGAATCCCAGTCGCTCGGGGAGTCGGTCGCCTGGACGGCCGACTGTGTAGAGGCCGGCAGCAGTGACACAGTAGTGATCGAGGAGACGTGCAATGGCGTCTCGTCGCTCGAGCCGCCATTCGTTGCCGGCGGCCAGTCGGCGCGCGAAGTGGCGGAACGAGGCCTGGTACTCGTACTGGCGCGGCCGGTTCTCCACCAGAAGCCCGTAGCTGACAAGGGCCCGTGCCAGGCCTCCTGAGGCGCTCTGGCCAACAATGGCCATGGCCTCTTCTGCGGACAGCTGCTCATACTCGGGTAGGGCGAGCAGCAGGCACGCACGGGCTTCCTCCGCGCTCAACGCGTCGAAACGTCGGTGGAAAGCAGCTTCAACGGCTGTGCTGGAATTGGTCATGGGGCCGAGAGTCCGGCGTTTGGCGTCTACGTCTGATGCCAGCTGGTCCATAGCTGGTGCCTGCCCGGATGCGATCCACCGGCCGAGCAGTTCGATGGCCAGCGGCCACCCACAACACGCGTCGAGCAGTTTCTTCGCGGCCTGAGGGGCACGGTGGACCGCCCCGCGCCCGATGATGCGGATGAGCAGGGTGAGCCGCTCCTCCTCATTCAGCGGCCCCAGTTCGATCCGATGGGCCCCAGCCACCCTGGACAGGGCATGCACACTGGTCACGATGACCGCACAGCCGGCGCTCCGCGGCAGCAGGCCCCTGATCTGTGCTGCGTCGGCCGCGTTGTCCAGGACGAAGAGCACACGCCGTGCGGCCACCGCCTCGCGATACGCCCGCAGGCGGGCCTGCCGCTCCGCTGGGACGGACTCTGGCGGAACACCCAGGGCCGTGAGGAAGGCAGGCAGGACCGTGTCGGGGTCCACCGGGTGCTCTGTCGACCCACGCAGATCCACGAAGAACTGCCCATGAGGGAACGACTCCCGCACAAGGTGGGCCACCTGAAGGGCGAGCGCCGTCTTTCCGGCGCCCCGCGTTGCATCGCGGGCAGACACGCACACCACAGGGGACGCGGCGGTCGTGAGGTGTCGGACCATGTCCGACACGGCGATCCACCGACCAGTAAAGTTTCTCGGCTGGCCAGGAAGGGGGGTTATCGAGGAGTACAGGGATGGCCGGGGCGTGAAGGCCCCTGGTACGGAGAGCCCGAGCAACTCCAGCGTCCGTTGTGAGGCATGCCCGAAGGCCTGCAGCTCGGCCGGGAGCTGCGTCGAGCTTTCGGAGTCGTACGCCACGGACGGCAGCTGTGCCCGCCCGTCGCCCCGTGAACCGATGTGGCGGCTCACCGCGCGGTGCATCCGCCGCACCTCGTGCTCCGCCAAGTGCTCTCGCAGTGTGTCCCGTACCGCGCCGGGCACACCCAGGACGATGATCCCGTCGGCATCCGTCTCGAGAGAGAACAGGCCGCTGGTGATCATCTCCGCGAGATCGGCCGTCGTGGCCTCGGGGACTAGCTCCTGCCTGATCACGTTCAGCAGGCGCAGGCTCAGCTGGTCGAACGCCGAGCAGAGAACAGCCAGACGTACGGCGCGTGGGGATGCCGTACGGAGGTATCCCTGTGCGCGGACCTCAAGGGGCAACGGGCGAGGACTGCCTGGCCGATGGGTGCGGACCGGCTGCCGGCCGCCCGCTGGTACCAGGGCTGCGCTGCACCCTGCCGGGTCGTTCCGCATTACCGCACGCGACCACCGTGCCAAGGAGTAAGGCGACAGCGAGAGAACGGGGACCGGAAGAGGGTGACCGTCCTCGGGCCCTGTGGGAGCGGGCGGCAGCGGTGCCTCGTAGCGCAGCCGGGTGTTACCAGCTCCTGGGGCGTCCAGTGTGACGGTGACGATGGGCAGGTTGAGGCCAGTTCGGCGCCAGAGTTTGGTGGGCAGCGGATTGAGCAGGGCTGTGGGGGTCGATTCCGCCCACTCCCGGAGCAGCTTCCAGACCTTCGGTTCGCGCCATGTCGGCATCGTGCAGTCGGAGACCACGACGATCAGTTGCCGTCCGTCCGGTGCCCGCAAGCGGCCGGGGGCCACGAGGCGGTCCTGCTGGTCACGGAGTTCCGGGCTACCGTCCGAGCCGAACAGAAGGCGGATGGTCCGAAGGGTGCGAAAGGCGCCGAGCCCGCCCAGCGCGGTGGTGAAGTCGTCGACTGTGTCCTGCCAGACCTGCATGGAAGGGGACGTCTCCACGATCAGCACAAGATCGAACCAGCGCTCGGGTTCGGCTGCGAACGCGGGGATCAGCTCGCCGCTCTGGGCGTACGCGTCGACGGTCGCATCGATGTCCAGGACGTGGTGGCGTCCCTGGGGCCATCGCCTTTTCCAGGGACGCAGGGCCCGGGGAAGGTCGAGGGAGCGGGCCGGGCTGGGGGCCCGGGGCGCGCTCATCGGATTCCCAGGTAGCTGGGTGTTGCTGCCGGGCAGGCGCTCATGCAGGGCGCGCTCGCCGGTTGCAGGTCCGGGAGCAGGGGCATGGGGCGTGTCCGCCTTGGTGTCACGGCTTTCGTTGTCCGGCTCGCTGGTGGCCTCCTCTCCAGGCGCGTTGGCCGGGCCGTCCCCGGTCCCCGATCGCACATCGGTGTCCTGTGGTTCCGCCTCCTCGCCCAGGCGTGCCGCCAGCCACAGCGCCTCGGCAAGCCCAGTGCCGTCCAATTGCGGCACAGCGCTGCGTAGGGCATGGAGCGCCGGCGCCAAATGGTCAAGGTCAGGCACGGGACAGCTCGCGCAGAATCAGTTCCATGACCTCCTGGCGGTCCCCGCCCTCGGGAGCGGCGATGCCGCCCAGCAGGTGGACGGCGTTGAGGAGCTGGTCGATCGCCAGGCTCTCGCCCGCGTTGAGTCGGTCGACAAAGATGGCGATCAGCGTGTCGACCGGGCCGTTGTGTGCAGGGTCGGGAGTCAGATGGGCTTCGACGATCTGGCGCAGCGTCTCCACTGTGGGCATGGGCATGGTGAACCGTACGCACCGCCGCAGGAAGGCTGCAGGGAAGTCGCGTTCGCCGTTGCTGGTCATGACAATGAAGGGAAAGGTTGTGCACTGTACTCGCCCGCGGGTGACGCCGCTGCGCCGATCGCTGCCCGATTCGCGGATCTGTACGACGTTGTGCTTGTACCGGGCGAGCTCCGGAATCTCGAACTCACCGCGCTCCAGCACATCAAGAAGATCACTCGGCAGGTCGAGATCGCTCTTGTCGATCTCATCAATCAACAGTGCGCGAGGATGGTCGGACGGGAGCAGTGCCGTTCCCAGAGGCCCCATGTGCAGGAAGGGCTCGATGTCGTCGCCCCCGGATGGGTCCAGGCGCTGGGCGTGGATGCGCCCCAGCGCGTCGTAGCGGTACAGGGCCTCCTGCAGGCTGCTCCGGGAAGTGATGTGCCAACGCAGTACGGTGCCGAGCTTGAGCTCCGACGCCACCTGTTCGATCACCGTGGACTTACCGGACCCGGCGGGCCCGGTGACAAGCAGCGGACGCCGGAGCACAAGCGCCGCGTTGACGGCGTCGACGAGGCCCTTGGGCGGGCGGAACTCCTTGTGCAGCGTCCGGCGGGGGAAGCTGCGCCACGGTGGAGGATCGCCCAGGTCGACATCGCGCGGCGTGCCGTCCCCGACGTAGAAGGGCTGCCAGGTCATGCGGGAATCTCCCCCTCTGTCGTGAACTGCTCGAACCAGCTGCAGAATTCGAGCCATTCAAGGTCGTGCCAGATCGTGCGCAGCTGGGCGAGCTGGGCGCCCGGCCTCTCCGGGCAGTTCTGCTTCCAACTGTCGCGGTAGGCCCTGCAGAACTCGGCCGGCAAGGATTGCCAGTATGTGTCGAGGCTGTGACGGGTCTCCGCAGGGAGCTGGCTCTGGCCGCCAGGCCACATCACGATCGGGGAATAGGGCAGCAGCGACGTGATCAGCTCTTTGAGCCGGGCAGGCCGGTGGCTGACCGCGACTGCCCGGTCGAACTCTCCGTTCTCGAGTCGCTCGCCGAGGCCGGGGACATGGCGGGTGTCCTCTTCGCTCAGCCAGTCCACGGGGGCGCCGCTCGCGCAGGGCGTGTCCATGGCTATGAGTCGCTCTCTGGCCACATCATTGATCCACCAGAGATCTGGGGGCGGATGGATCCGGTCACTCCAGCGCAGCACGACGTCGTACCGTGCCCCCATACGCAGTCCCACATTCGTCTCCTCCGGGCGCCACTCGACCAACAGCGCTGCGGAGGCTGCAACCTCGACCTGATGCAGAGGAGTGCCCAGCTCCTGTGCCTGCTGGGTGGCCCACTTCAGCACGGCGCCCAGCTTCCGCTCCACCCCCTTCCTGCTGGGTTCGCACGGGAACGCCTCGTGGGGACAGCGTCGTCCGTCGCCCGCCAACAGCCACGCTTCGAGCGACTCGGGCCACTCGTCACCGACGGCTGAGTGCAGACTGACAACCAGCCGTGCGCGCCTTTTGGGGTCTCGCTTACGTAGCTCCTCGAAGGCGTCATTGAGCTCGATCGCCGCCCCGATTTCCTGGGCCCATCGCGTGAGTACCGGTGTGCTCTGGTCGATGTCGGTGTCGAGAGCGAGAGCTGCCACGAAGGCTGCCAGACATGCCGTGCGACTCTGTCCTATGCCAGGGGCGCGCAGCAGAAGAAACTCGACCGCATCGCGGACAAGTTCACTACCGGATGTGATCGGGAGACTCTCGCCGGAGCGGAAGAACCCAGCGGACAGTGCCCGCCGCAGCCGTCCCGACGTCAGTGCCGTGCCAGGCCAGGAATTGAGCAGGGCGATCGTACGGGGAGCTTCCTGCAGCACATCGAGAACGCGTAAGGCCAGGGCTCGATCCGCCGACAGCGGATCGGCGCGGTCAGCGATCTCACGCCGCAGGGCTTCCATGTCGCCAACACAGGTGATCGCCGTGCCGGCGCGCCCCAAGGGTTCCAATGCTCGGTCCAGTTCCTCGATGGCCACCGGACCGAGGAGTGAACCGGCACTGCTGACGCATCCTTGATTCCTGCGATTACGGGCGAGCCACAGGCGCCTTTCGGCGAAGGGATCTCCGTCGAGCTCCACCCTGACCGGAGTCTGGCCAGCGATCTCGGCGTCGGTCCTCACCACATCGGCGACTGCTGACGGTTCCAGATACTCACCGGCCCCGGAGATGCCCTCGGTCAGCACTTTGACGATGCCCCGGGTGAATCTCAGCTCATAGGAGTCCTCGCGTATGGCGGAGGACATCAGGATCGAGAGGCGTGTCCTGCCGCCCTGGTCGCCGAGGCTCAGCGAGTTCAGATCGGGGATCGCACCGGCGGCATGGCAGGTGTCGACGATGGCGATCACGCCGTTTAGGCCTGGCGCCTCCAGCGTCTGCAGCAGGAGCGCACCGACGTCCACCCCGGTGTGGATGTCTCCAGCGGTGGAGCTGCCGGCCATGAAGTAGAGCCGTCCGCCCGAAACGGTGCCGTGGCCAATCAAGGCGAGAACCAGCGTCGCCCCCGCCTTGCCGGCCCGATCGGCGGCTTCCCGAATCGCTTGTTCGACCCCCGCCTGGGTGACGGAGCCACCACTCAAGAGCGAAGGCGAGGTCAGCGGCCCCTTCTCGCACCCGCCCAGCCAAGGGTTCGTCACTGCCTCGTAGAGGGACTCGGCGACGGTCTCAAGGCCTTTGAGAGCTCCGAGCGCCGGGCACTGGGGAGCGATTACCAGGACATGTCGGATCTCGGTCATGCGCGCGCGATCGACTCCAGAGCCTCCACGACCGGACCCGCCACCGCTGGCTGCGCAAGATACTTGGCAGCGGGATGCACCCAGACGCCATCGGAGTCGACCCGGGAAGTCACCGGTAGCACGGTGGCGGCGTTCGGACGGACGAACGCCTCCAGCCGCGGACGGGCGGCGATGATGTCGTCACGGTCCCAGAAGTTGAGCCACTTGCCGACCTGAGCCGGCACCTGGAGCGGTTGCGGACGCAGATGCGGAAGCACCACCGTCCGCATGCCGATCGGTGAACCGAGGGTGACCAGCAGCGGCACGGAGAAACCCTGATGGGCGTGAAGTGTCTCCAGCGCGACGACGGTGCCCAGGGAGTGGGACACCACGATCGTCGGCCCTTCAGGGTCGAGCGTGTCGGCGACCCGCTGCCGGATTCTGGTGTCGAGAGTCAGGCCATCGCTGTCCGGCTCGCCCCGGCCGAGGTAGCGGGCCACCTGCCCGAGTGCGGTGACGGTCAGCCGCGAGGCGCCCCAGCCGCCGATCCTTCGCAGCCCCGGCACCGACATCAGTGTAGTGAGCGCATTGAGCGCCCGCCGTCCGGCGCTCCCGGCTCCCTGCGGGACACCCGTGGGAGCGAGCTGAGCCCGGGCATGCCGCAGCGTCCGCTCCTCGGTGCCGCCGAGACCGGGGTCCGCGAGCCTCTCATCGACGGCTTCCAGCAGCAGCCCGACGACCAGGTCGTTGTCCGCGTCCTTGCCGGCTCCGGACTCCGCACCCTGGGCTTCCGGAGGCCGAAACAGGTCTCCGTAGTAGGCGAACCTGGCATCGGCGGCCCATCCCTGCATCAGATCCAGCACCCGGTGGGAGTGGCCCGCTGCCCGGGCTCCGGCGGCCAGCTCCTGCAGCCATTCCTTGCATTCAGCTGCGACGTCCCTCGGTCCTCCGATGCCGTGCACGAACACCAGGCGCGGCTTCATTGATCCCCCCAACAGTGATGCTCGACACAGGACTTGAACCAGTCCCGAGATTACCAATCGGTCCGCCGAGACCAACGCCGCACCACAGTGCCCACCCTGTGCGCCGGGACTGATCCCGTGCGCCCCGTCATCGCCGGGGCTGTCCGAAATCCGGAGTGGTGATCCCTGAACTCCGGGTGAACGCTGAGCTGACCGTTGGCCGGGGCACATTGAGCGGAACAGAGGGCGTGCTCGAGAGACGCCTGCTACTGCGGAACCACGTGGGACCACCCCGTGAGCCCCGATCCCCGGCGCAAGCGAGCTCGCCTTCCGGGACCTTGACTCGCAGCAGAAGGATCGGACAGCCCTCGTAAAGACGTCAGCCTGATGCAGATGCGCTATGCCAAGATGCGCTCACAGGCCCTGTCCCCCGCGGACTCGGCGGACCTGTTGAAGCGGATGCGAGGAGCGCTATGAGCACCAGCGACGAGCTGAACTGGTTCAAGAGCAGCTACAGCGGTTCCCAGGGCGACGACTGTGTAGAGGTCGCGTACCGGCCCGGTGCCGTGTACGTCCGGGACTCCAAGGAGACGGAGGGGCCGCGCTTCGCCGTGCGCCCGACGGCTTGGGTGTATTTTGTCGGATACATCACCCTTTGAATCGTCCGGCCTGCGCGACACGGGTTCGAAGCTCTTGTCGCGCAGGCCGTTTGTCTTGGCTGTCCGTCCTTCACTGTGTCTCCTCATGTCACACCCAGCCACTAATATCTGAGCTGGGGGTTTTGTCATCCGTCCGGGACGGACGACTCCCGGCGGACTGTGACGCGCGGATCGAAGAGCAAAGGGCGGGGACGGGGCATGCGGGAAGGCCGGTGGACCACGGTCACCGAGTCCGAGTTCGACCATGAGCGTCGCGGCCTCGATGCCATCCGCGAGAAGCTGCCGGACTCCGACCCGTGGCGGGCCTGGTCGAACTTCACCTTCACCGCGAACACCGGGCACGTCCGTGAGGTCGACCTGCTCGTGGTCGCCCCCGGCGGCATGTGCATGATCGAGCTGAAGGACTGGCACGGCTCGGTCACCTCCGAGAACGGCACCTGGGTGCAGACCACACCCGGTGGTCACCGGCGCACGCACGGCAACCCGCTGCACCTCGTCAACAAGAAGGCCAAGGAGCTGGCCGGGCTGCTCGGGCAGAACGGCAAGCGCGTGTGGGTCGGCGAGGCGGTCTGCTTCACCGACAACTCCCTGCGCGTCCGGCTTCCTGCCCATGACCAGAACGGCGTCTACACGATCGCCGAACTGATCAAGATGCTGGAGCAGCCGCCGCGGGACGAGCGCCGCCGGATCAGCGCGATCGACTCCCGCGAGATCAAGACCGCGCTGGAGCGGATCGGCATCCGCCGCAGCGACGCCGAGTACAAGGTCGGGCCCTACGAGCTGGATCGGAAGTCTTTCGACTCCGGACCGACCTGGGCCGACTACCAGGCCCGCCATGTCGAGCTGCCCGAGCTGGCCCGTATCCGTATTTATCTACGGGAACGCGGCTCGGACGCCACGATTCGGCAGTCCGTGGAGAACGCCGCCAGGCGCGAGGCGGCGGTCCTGAAGCGCTTCCGCCACCCCGGCGCCGTCCAGCTCAAGGACTACTACCCCTCCGGGCACTCGGCCGGCCCCGCGCTGCTCTTCGACTACCACCCGCAGACGATGAAGCTGGACGAGTACCTGGTCCAGTACGGCGAGAAGCTCGACGTCCTCGGCCGGATGGCCCTCGTACGGCAGCTCGCCGAGACCATGAGGTCCGCGCACTCCAGCCGTATCCACCACCGGGCGCTCGCCGCGCGCTCGGTGCACGTCCTGCCCCGCAACCGGGGCAGGAAGGGCCAGGCCGTGGGCGAGGAGGCAGCCTGGCTCAGCCCGCGCCTGCAGATCTCCGACTGGCAGATCGCCACACAGCGGAGCCTGGGCTCGTCCCAGGGCGGGGGCGCGACCCGTTTCGCGCCGACCGCGCTCTCCGCGATGCACATCGCCGAGGGCTCCGACCCGTACCTCGCGCCCGAGCTGACCGCGCTCAACGCCGACCCGGTGTACCTGGACGTGTACGGCCTCGGCGTCCTCACGTACCTGCTGGTCACGGGCAAGGCCCCGGCCGCCAGCCAGGCCGAGCTGCTGGCCCGGCTGGAGGCAGGGGAGGGGCTGCGTCCCAGCTCCCTGGTGGACGGCCTCTCGGAGGACATCGACTTCCTGGTGCAGGCCGCCACGGCGTACCGGCCGCAGCAGCGCCTGTCCACGGTCGACGAATTTCTGGAGATGCTGGAGATCGTCGAGGAGACCCTCACCGCTCCGGCATCCGCCGCGGCCACCCCCGAAGCCCCGGAGAAGGACCCGCTCGAAGCCGTCGCGGGCGATGTCCTCGCCGGCCGCTGGGAGGTCCGCCGCCGTCTCGGCACCGGCTCGACCAGCCGCGCCTTCCTCGTCCGCGACCTCGAGGCCGAGGCGAAGAAGACCCGCCCGCTGGCCGTGCTCAAGGTCGCCCTGTCCGACAGCCGAGGCGAGATCCTCGCCCACGAGGCCGAGGTCATGGGCCGGCTGCGCCCCGACTCGCGCATCATCCGCCTCGTCGAGCCGGAGCCGCTGCACATCGGTGGCCGTACGGTCCTCGCGCTGGAGTACGTCGGCGACGAGCGGGACGATGCGGGCAACGGCGAGGCGGGCGAAGGGACATCGCGTTCCCGCCGCCGCGAGGAGACGGTGGCCCGCCAGCTCCGCGAGGGCGGCCGGCTCCCGATCGACCAGCTGGAGGCGTACGGCGACTACCTCTTCGGCGCCGTCGACTTCCTCGAGGGCGAGGGCGTCTGGCACCGCGACATCAAGCCGGACAACATCGCGATCCGTATCCGCCCGAACCGCACCCGCGAGCTGGTGCTGATCGACTTCTCGCTCGCCGGATACCCGGCGAAGAACGTCGACGCGGGTACGGAGGGCTATCTCGACCCGTTCGTCGAGATCATTACGCGCGGGTCGTACGACTCCCACGCCGAGCGGTACGCCGTCGCCGTCACCCTGCACCAGATGGCGTCGGGCGAGCTGCCCAAGTGGGGCGACGGGGCTGTGCTGCCGCGGATGACGGACGCGAAGGAGTGGCCGTACCCGAAGATCGAGTTTGATGCTTTCGACCCGGCCGTCCGCGACGGGCTCGTCGCGTTCTTCCAGAAGGCCCTGCACCGGGATGCCAGCAAGCGCTTCCCCGAGCTGAAGCCGATGCGGGACGCGTGGAAGAAGATCTTCCTTGACGCCTCGCAGGCCGTGCCGTCCAGCCACCGCACCCGGCATCCCGCGCCCGGCGAGAGCACGCCTGCCGCCATCGCGGAGGCAGAGCCGGAGACCGCCGAGCAGCAGCGGGACCGGCTCGCCGCTGAAGTGACCCGCGATACCCCGTTGTCGGTTGCCGGTCTCACGGGTGCCGCGGAGTCGTTCCTGTACGGGCTTGGCATCACGAAGGTCGGCGAGCTGCTCGACTACAGCCGCCGCAAGCTCGTCAACGCCCCTGGCCTCGGCGCCAAGACCCGCAACGAGGTCCAGCGACGTCAGCGCGAGTGGGGCGAGAAGCTGCGCGAGGTCCCTGTTTCGCCGCTCACCCCGCAGGGGCGGGCGGAGGCGAAGGAGGAGCTGGAGCAGCTGACCGCCGCGGAGTCGGCCGTCGTCGACGTGCTTGCATCGGCCCGCAGCCTGCGCTCCATCAGCCTCGACACCCTCGCCACGATCTTCGTACCGGCGATCAACAACAACGGCTCGAACCGCAACAAGGCGGAGATGGTGCGGCTGCTGCTGCGCCTGCCCGACGAGCAGGGCGTACTGCCGCACGGCATCGGCGTCTGGCCCAAGCAGAAGGATGTCGCGGAGGCGCTGGGCCTGACGGCCGGCCGCATCCCGCAGATGCTCAAGGAGGAGCGCAAGCGCTGGAAGGACCACGAGGCGGTCCAGGCGCTGCGCGCGGAGATCCTGGAACTGCTCGCCGGAATGGGGCGGGTCGCCTCGGCAGCCGAGATCGCGGACGCACTGGCGGTGCGCCGCGGCACCCAGCTCACCGAGCGCGAGCAGCGGCGTGCGCTCGCTCTCGCGGCGGTGCGAGCGGTGGTGGAGGTCGAGCAGCTCGTACCGGAGGAGGCCGAGTTCCAGCACCAGCCCAACCGCAAGGCGACGGATGAGTCGCTGGGCGCGGGCCTGCTGGCATTGGACGTACGCGAGGACGACGCCCCGGACACCCCGACCGCGCCCGGCCTGCTCCACTATGCGACGCGGCTGGGCAAGACGGCGGACCGGCTGGCCGAGCTGGACACGCTGCCGACGGCGGCGACGGTGCTGGTCGAGCTGGGCGCGCTGACCGTGCCGCCGGGCACGATCGACTGGGACGAGCGCCGCATGGTGGAGCTGGCGGCGGCGGCCTCGACGAACGCGGCCGCCACGCCGCGTCTTGAGGTGTACCCGCGTGACCTGCCGCTGGTGCGAGCACTGCGTCTCACACAGGCGGGCCTGCCGCGGCTGATCCCGGGTGTACCGGAGCAGCGGCAGCCCGGTCTGACTGGTGAGGACGTGCACGAGCGGGTACGGGCGCGTTTCCCGGAGCTGGTCATGCCGGACGGCCGGGGCGGTACGACGCACGAGCTGCCGACGGGCGGCCCGCTGACGAAGGCGCTGCGTGACGCAGGCTTCGACCTGTCCCTGTCCATGCGCGAGGACACGAAGACGCTGCGGTACCTGCCGACCCGCATGGACCATGTCACCAGCTACCTCACGGGTGGGGCCTGGGGAACGTCCACCCGCGGTGGTTCGGTGACGCGATACGCGGACGACCCGCAGCTCGCGGGCGCGGTCCGGGCCGAGGAGCGCCTGCTTGCGTCGGCGCGGCGAGACGGTTACCGGGTGTTGACGGTACGTCAGCAGCTGACGCGGGACGCGGTGGTGGAGCTGGCGGGTGAGCGCTTCGCTGCCGGCGCCGTCTCGGTGACCGAGCTGTTCCTGGAGGCCATGCACGGGCTCGTCCCACCGGGGACGAAGCCGACGTGGGAGACGCTGCTCAAGGCGGACGTGGCCGAGACCGGGTCGCGGGGCGCGATGAAGTTCGCGGAGTACGCGCGTACGGCGTGGGGTTCCGTCGAGCCGCGGGTACGGGAACTGCTCGGCGCTGGGAGTGGTCCTGTGCTGATGACGGAGGCCGCGGTGTTCGCCCGGTACGACGCGATGGGCGTCCTGGACCGCCTCGCGGACGCGGCCCGGCAGGGCGGACGCGGCCTGTGGCTGCTCGTACCGCAGGGCGACCCTTCGCGAGAGCCGCGGCTCGGGCAGGTGGCCGTGCCGTACCAGGCCGGCCTGGGGGAATGGATTCAGCTTCCGGACACGTGGGTGCGCAAGGCGCACCTCGGGTCCGGCGAGGGTTCTGTGAGTGTCGAGGGAGACGCGAAGTGATCGACCGCAAGGCTCTGTTGGACAACCTGAAGCAGCAGGTCAAGGCGGTCGAGACCGACCTCGCACGGCAGGTGAAGGTCGTGGAGGAGGTCGGGACGCGGCTGCGCGGCGAGTACGACCAGGCGCGCAAGCTGGGGCGTACGGCGGCGACGTGGAACTCGTGGCTCGACGACCGCGTCACGCAGGTCGCGGTGGCGTGGGTCCTGGGGTCGGTCTTCGTCCGCTTCTGTGAGGACAACCGGCTGATCCCCGAGCCGTACCTGACGGGCCCGGACGGCGACCGTCGCGAACTGGCCGAGGCGCGTTACGACGCGTATGTGGAGGCGGAGGACGACCCGACGTACCGGGGCTGGCTGGAGCGCGCCTTCGAGGAACTGGGCGCGGGCCAGGCCGGCCGACTGCTCTTCGATCGCAAGCACAACCCCCTGTACCAGATCCCGCTGTCGCACGACGGTGCGCGGGAGCTGGTCGAGTTCTGGCGCGAGCGCGACGAGTCGGGTGCGCTGGTCCATGACTTCACGGACCCGCTGAACGAGGACGGCACGGAGGGCTGGGACACGCGGTTCCTGGGTGACCTGTACCAGGACCTGAGCGAGGCCGCGCGTAAGACATACGCGTTGCTCCAGACCCCGGAGTTCGTGGAGGAGTTTATCCTCGACCGCACGATGGACCCGGCGGTCCGGGAGTTCGGCTATGAGGACCTGAAGATGATCGACCCCACGTGCGGGTCGGGTCACTTCGTCCTGGGCGCCTTCCGGCGGCTGGTTCGGCTGTGGGGGGAGGGTCAGCCGGGGCGTGACGTGCACGAGCGGGTGCGGGCTGCGCTGGATTCTGTGCATGGAGTGGACCTGAACCCGTTCGCGGTGGCTATCGCGAGGTTCCGGTTGTTGGTTGCGGCTATGGCTGCGAGCGGTGTACGGACGCTGGCAGAGGCCGCCAGGTACGAGTGGCCCATCCACCTGGCTGTCGGCGACTCGCTCATCAAGGCCCGCCAGCTGGAACTGACGCTGCTGGGCGAGGACGAGGACGGGGCCGACGACCCGCTGGCCTCGTTCGCCTACGCCACCGAGGACGTGCACGAGCACTCAGGGATCTTGCAGCAGGGGCGCTATCACGTGGTGGTCGGAAACCCGCCGTACATCACAGTGAAGGACAAGAAGCTCAACGCGCTGTACCGGGAGCTTTACGACGCCTGCGGGGGTACGTACGCGCTGTCGGTGCCGTTTGCGCAGAGATTCTTTGATCTTGCCAAGCGGGGGGACGCCGAGGGGCGTGGCTACGGCATGGTCGGGCAGATCACTGCCAACTCGTTCATGAAGCGCGAGTTCGGTACGAAGCTGATCGAGAGCTACTTCCGCGACCGTGTTGAGTTGACGGAGGTCATCGACACCTCCGGCGCCTACATCCCCGGGCATGGGACGCCTACTGTCATCCTGGTAGGTAAGCGCCGTGATGGCAGCGGACGCTCGCATACCATTCGCACGGTGCGAAGCGTCCAGGGCGAGCCCGCAGCGCCGGAGAACGCCGAGGACGGTCTGGTGTGGAACGCGATCGTGGACCAGATCGACAAACCGGGCTCGGTGAGCCAGTGGGTGTCGGCGGACGACCTTGAGCGGGCGCGGTATTTCGCTAGGAAGCCGTGGATCTTGACCGACGGCGGGCTTGAGATGGTCGAGGCCTTGTCGGTGGCTGGCGTGGCACCGCTCAAGTCGCAGATTGTCCGGATTGGCTTCTACGGCGACACCCATGCTGATGACGCACTCACGATGCCGGCCCGGGTACTCAAGATGCGCGGCGCAGAACCGGAGTTTGTCAAGCGCATCGGCGTAGGTGACGAGGTGCGGGACTTTGCCATTGCTGATGGCAGCTCTGTGATTCACCCGTACGACTCTTCGCGGTCGATTGCTCCCGTTGGCGTCATGCCGAATATCGGGCGAATTCTGTGGCCTAACCGGACCGAGCTCGGAAATCGTTCGACGTTTTCGGGCCGTACCTACTTTGCCGACAGCCGTGCCTGGTGGGAATGGCACCAGCTCCCGAAAGACGACAGTGCCCACGAGTGGTCCCTGAACTTTGCTTTCGTAGCCACGCATAACCATGTTGCCTTGGACCGCAGTGGACGTGCTTTCACTCGAACCACTCCGGTGATCAAGTTGCCAGAGAGGGCCAATAGGGAGGAGCACCTGCGGCTGCTTGGGCTGCTCAACAGCTCTACTGCTGGTCTGTGGCTCAAGATGGTGAGTCACAGCAAGGGGACAGAAGGGCATCAGTCTGGCATCAAGACCGAACTCTGGGAGCAGTTCTACGAGTTCACGGGAACCAAGGTTCAGGAGCTCCCGCTCCCCGCCGAGTACCCCACAGCCCTTGCAACTGTGCTCGATACCCTTGCTCAGCAGCTCTCCACTACCAGCCCCTCCGCCCTAGCGACTGAGTCCACCCCCACTGCCCCCGCCCTCCGCGAAGCCAAGGCCCGCTGGGAATCCACTCGCGCTCGCATGATCGCCCTTCAGGAGGAGCTGGACTGGCAGGTCTACTCCCTCTACAAGTTGTACCCCGAAGACCTCCGCGTCTCCGAGGACCCCAACGAGCCCAAAACCCCCCAACTCGCCCTCGGTGAGCGCGCCTTCGAGATCGTCCTTGCGCGTCGCGTCGCCGCAGGCGAGGCGTCCGACGAGTGGTTCAAGCGGCACAACTCCACCCCCATCACGGAGATCCCCGCGCACTGGCCAGCCCCCTACCGGGAGATCGTCCAGAAGCGGATCGACGCCATCGAGTCGTCCCGCGCCATCGGCATGATTGAGCGCCCCGAGTACAAGCGCCGCTGGGCCACCGAGGGCTGGGACGCCCTCCAGGAGAAGGCCCTGCGCTCCTGGCTGCTCGACCGGATCGAGAACCGGGACCACTGGTACGACGAGAACGGCCTGCCTACGCTCGTCACCCTCTCCCGGCTCACCGACGCCCTCTCCCGTGACGTGGACTTCGTCTCCGTTGCCAAGCTCTACGCGCCCCGCAAGGACCTGCCGAAGGTCGTCGCGGAGCTGCTCGCTGACGAGCATGTGCCGTTCCTCGCAGCCCTGCGCTACAAGCCTGCCGCCCTGAAGAAGCGCGCGGACTGGGAGCACGTGTGGGACCTTCAGCGTCAGGAGGATGCCGCGCCCGACGAGTCGGCCAAGCGCAAGATCCGGGACTCCATCCCCGTACCGCCGAAGTACACCTCCGCCGACTTCCTGCGCCCCTCCTACTGGCGGGCGCGTGGCAAGCTCGACGTACCCAAGGAACGCTTCATCTCCTACGCCCAGACCAACACCCCTACCCCCGAGCTGTACGGGTGGGCCGGCTGGGATCAGCGGGAGCAGGCGCAGGCCCTCGCCACGTACTTCACCAACACCGCACTGTCCACCGAGGAAATCACGCCGTTCCTCGCCGGGCTGCTGGAGCTCCAGCCGTGGCTGTTCCAGTGGCACAACGAGTTCGACATGCTCTACAGCGTCTCCCCTGCGGACTTCTTCGCCAGCTACCGCCAGCAGAAGCAGGGCGAGCACGGACTCACCGATGACGACCTTCGCAACTGGCGTCCCCCGGCCGCAGCCCGAGGCCGTCGCGCCGCCGTGAAGAAGTAGCCGAAAATGACTCGGTGTTGTGCCCGTACGCCGACACCGAGTCTGCCGGACGAGGGGCCGCCGGGTGCGTGTGCCCGTGGCCTCCGGTCGGTACGCGCAGCACAGCCCAAACGGTCTTGCCGGGGGCGGCCGGGCGAGGGGTGACGCCCCAGTCGTCCGCGAGGGTGGCGACGAGGTGGAGGCCGCGGCCGGACTCGGACAGGGAGTCGAGGGTCGGGGGAATGGACGGGGGCTGTTTCTCGGCACGTGTGTCGGTCACCTCGATGCGGAAGGTGTCCTCGGCCAGGGTGAGTTGAAGGTGGAAGTCCCGGCCGGGGATGTGGCCGTGGCGTACGGCGTTGGCGCTGAGTTCGGCCGTGATGAGGGTGAGCGTCTCGTTGGCCGGGGTCGTGTAGGGGTGGCCCCAGTCGTTCAGGCGGTGCGAGACCAGTCGGCGGGCGAGGCGGGCTCCGCGTGGGGTTGAGGTGAAGCGCATGGTGAACCCGTGTTCGGGTGTGGGGTGATGTGGCATACGCCCGTTCGGGGGAGTTGCTGAATTCATGCGGTCAACGGTCGCGGACTCTGCGTAGCGTTGAACAGGAGCGCTGCGCTGACGGGTGCGGGCTGTACACGTGGGCGGTGCGCTTGTATGTGGTGTCGGGCGTGACCGGTTCCTGGGCCGTGCGTTGGGCGGGTGGGTCCGGTGACTGCGATGGTCGTACGGGAGGAGCCGCGGCGTGGACGACGAGGTTCAGCAGTCGGAGTACGAGGTCGGAACGGGCATGCTGTGCGTGTTCGGGCGGCACTTGAAGCTGTTCCGGGAGCGGTCGGAGATGGACCGCGCGAGGTTCGGGTCACTGACCGGGTACTCGGCTTCGACGATCGCCTCGTTCGAGCAGGGGAGACGTATTCCGCCGCCGAAGTTCATCGACCAGGCCGATGAAGTGCTGGGCGCAGGTGGGGTGTTGTGCGCGAGCAAGGAGGAGGTGGCGCGGGCTCAGTATCCGGCGTTCTTTCGGGATGCGGCCAAGTTGGAGGCCGAGGCGGTTGAGCTTCACGTGTATGCCAACCAAGCGGTGCCTGGGCTGTTGCAGACGGAAGAGTATGCGCGGGCGGTGTTCATCAACTGGCGGCCTCTGCTGCACGAGGACGTGGTCGAGCAGAGGGTGACAGCGCGCCTGGCCCGGCAGGAGATTTTCTGCCGCACGCAGTTGCCCACCATCAGCTTCGTCATCGAGGAGTCGGTTCTGCGTAGACCGCTGGGCGGGTGGGGCATCATGCGAGGGCAGTTGGAGCAGATCCTGCTCCATGGACAGCGGCGTAACGTGGAGATTCAGGTGATGCCGATCGAGCGGGACGAGCACGCCGGACTGGCTGGTCCGTTCACCTTGATCGAGGCGAAGGAAGGGCGGAGGATCGCGTACGTGGAGGCTCAGCAGGACAGTTGCCTCTACACGGCGCGGAAGCCAGTCCGGGAGATCGAGGAGCAGTACGGACTCCTTCGGGCCCAAGCGCTCACTCCGCGCGAGTCGCTGGCCCTCGTCGAGAAGTTGCTTGGAGAGAGATGAACGTCGAACAGCCTGTACCTGAGTCGACCTGGTTCAAGAGCAGTTACAGCAGTGGGGCAGGCGGCGAATGCCTTGAGGTCGCCGCCTGCCCCGGCAGGGTTCACGTCCGCGACTCAAAGGACACGACCCGTGCCGCACTGGCCGTGGAACCCACGGCGTGGACCGCGTTCGTACACTTCGCGGCACTCTGACAGAGGCAGGGCCCTCGGCAGCCGGGTGCTTGCCGAGGGCCCTGCATGTGTCCCGGCAGGATCAGAGCCTCACCTGGAAACCGGCGGCCAACGGAGCGAGGGTGTCGTGCCGGCGCAGTTGCGCCAGAGCGGTCAACGCCCGCCTGGAAAAGCTCAGTTCGCAGCGACGGGCTCCCTCCCAGGTGATGATCGGCATCGTGACCCACCCAACCGGCGCATGTGGGAGGTCGAGTGCGGCAGGGTAAGGGACCAACAGGTTCCGGTGTCCGTCGAGTTGAGACGTTCGAACGCCTGACTCGACTGCACAGGCAGTGCGTTGTGGCAGGCCCGCCCGTCACCCACATGGGACCCAGACTGAGTTGGCGCAGCTTGGTCGCTGGAGGGTAGAGCTCCTGTAGGTTCCTGCTATGGCCACGAGTAGAGTTATCGAAGACCCCGAGTCGCGCTTCTCCGCAGTGCTGGTGGGCGCAGCAAAGCTTCCGGGCGTGCGCATCAACAGGGAGGTATACCTCCGAAAGGCGCTGGCTCGCTACTGCTCCGAGGACGAAATCCGCAGAGCAATCGAAGAGACCCCTGCGGCGGCGGGTATACCTATCGAGGTTCTGGACAGAGCGGCCAACGACTCCATCAGCTACGAAACCACCAAGGCCAGCGCTCTCTCCGCGGCTGCTGGGATACCTGGCTTCATCGCCCTTCCCGCCACTGTGCCCGCTGATGCGGCCCAATACTTCGGCCACATGCTGCGTATCGCGCAGAAGCTCGCCTACCTCTACAGCTGGCCCGATCTGTTCTCCGGCGACAGCGATGACATCGACGACGCGACCAAGGGGGTGCTCACGCTGTTCTTTGGTGTGATGTTCGGTGCCCAATCGGCGAACGCTGCTGTGGGGAAGGTCGCCGGGATGATGTCGAAGCAGGTCGCCAAGAAGCTACCCCAGAAGGCACTCACCAAGGGCGTCATCTACCCAATAGTGAAAAAAGTCGCGGGCTACCTCGGCGTTCAGATGACAAAGCAAACCTTCGCAAAGACCGTCTCCAAGGCTATCCCTGTCGTCGGGGCCGTTGTTTCTGGCGGGCTCACTCTTGCAACCTACCGTCCTATGGCTAAAAGGCTGAAGAAGCACCTCTCCAGCTTGGAGCTTACGCAGCCAACCCACCGAGTTGTCGATGCGGAAGTCGTAGACGTTCACGACTCCTTCGCTACAGAACACGCTGAGCAGCATGACGCAGACGACACTGCCATCGAGCTGGAGAATCCTCACTCCTCTTAGCTCACCTATGACGATGAGTATGGTGACCCGCCGTCCGGGTCGGCAGGGGGGCCTACCGCGCGGAGCTGGGGTGAAGCGCAGTGCCCTGCCGATCAATGCGAACCGGGAAAACCCGTCTGAGCGCCGAGGCCCTGAGGCGGGGCAAGCGGAACGATCTCCCGGTCGAAGAAAGCGTAGAAACCCTCACCGCGCTCGTAGAGCGTGTCGAATCCGAGAGACGTTTCCCGGATTAGGGCTCGTTCGGTGAAGCGGTTGGCGCCGGCCGCGTTCCCATCATCGTCGTAAACCACCTCATACATGGCCACGTCCCCGAGAATCACCACCTCCGGAACCGGGCGGTCCTTCTCGATGTCCGAGATCTTGCGGGCATCGAGCACTTTGATGTCGTCGCCCAGGTCCACACGCACCCGCAGCACGAAAAACTCCCACTGCACGTACGGTGTGATCGGGAACTCCACAACACGAAGGCGGCGGTGCGGGACGCCCAGTTGCGCCGCCTTCTGGAGTTCCTGCGCGTAGTCGTCGCGCCTCTCTTCGGCAAGGGACAGCGCCCTCGTCCAGTCACCGGTGGCGAAAGCCTCCCAGCTGGCGAAGCCCCGCTCCTTGAAATGCTGCCCGCGTTCGAGCTTGTTCAGGAAGCCGATGCCGCTGGTGTAGACCTGTCCGAAGTCCGCGTGATACGTGGGGCGATCCATGCGCTCGGAGACCCCGTTGGGGAACGAATCAAACACTGGGGATATCCGGTTTCGCCGCGACAAGCATGTTCCTCGGGATGACCACGAGTCGTTCATCCGCCCCGATCGAGACCCCGTCGGGCAGGTTCTTGCCGAGCGACTGGGTGAGGTCCCGGCCGATGACGGCGATGTCCCCGTTGGCGAGTTCCCAGATGTCGGGGCAGTCAGGAGTACCGGTTGTGTTCCCCAGCTCTTGGGGCGATTTTCCCAGACGCCGTTTGAAGGTTGTGGCCGGATCCGCTTCCCATGGCCTGGTCACTGCCATCGCCCCCTCGATCGGTCGGGTGGCGCCACTGTAGCGCCCGACATGCCCGCCTGACCATGTGGGTAAGTCCGGAACTGTGATCGAAATGGCGTCGAGCGACGCCTCCTTGTCTCGTATCGCTCAAGAGTGGAACGATATTGACCGGGAGAGGGAATCACGCCAGCACCTGACAGGCGCCACTTTTCCGCCGCGCTGTCGGAAAAACGAGTGAACGGAGGGGCGCTGTGGACCCGGAGGTGACCTTGCTCGTACAGAGCGCTGGAACCACCTTGGTCGCGCTGATGGCAACCGATGCCTGGCATCGCACCCGCGAGGGGCTCACACAGCTCTGGCGCCGGATGCAGCCCGAGCGGGCCGAGACCGTGGCCGCCGAGCTGGAGGCCGGCCGCGAGGATGTTCTGGCTGCCATGGCGGCGAACGACCAGGAGACGTTGAGCGAACTGCGTCTGCAGTGGCAGGGGCTGGTACGGCGCCTGATCGTCGCCCGACCCGCCGCCGCCGAGGAACTGCGCAGGCTGCTGGACGAACTCGATCCCGACGGCACGGCTGCCCGGCCGGTCACGCAGCACGCCACAGCGTCCGGTCACGCCCGGGTCTACCAAGCGGGGCGAGACCAGCACATCGCCGAGCGATGACGGGTGGGATGGACGGTCATGCCGAGGACCGGGGGCGTGTCTACCAGGCGTCGGGCGACCAGCACATCAACGAACACCACCACTACGGCGGCGACACCTCCGGGCCGAGCGGCCCGGACTCGGTCCGCCGTCCGGCGGTGGGGCGGCCTCCGGTGGTGCTGCGCGACCGCACCGAGGTGATGGAACGCCTGCGGGCAAGCATCGAGGTTGGGCGCGGTGGCGGAGTCTACGTGCTGTACGGCATGGGTGGCTGCGGCAAGACGGCGGTCGCCTGTGCCTTCTTCCAGGTGGCCACCGGCGAAGGCGGCCGGGTAGGCCTGTGGGTCAACGCCTCCGACCGTGCGAGCCTGCGCGCCGGCATGCTGGCCGTCGCAGCGGACCGGGGGGCGGGCGACGGCGAACTGCTGGCCGCCCGCAACGGCCTCCGTCCCGCGGCGGATCTCGTCTGGCAGTATCTCGACCGCTCCGCCGAGCCCTGGCTGCTGGTCCTCGACAACGCCGACGAGCCGGAGATCCTGCGGGACGGCAGTTGGCTGCGCACCAGCCCACGCGGCACTGTCGTGGTGACCACCCGGCGGGCCGCCGCTCGCTGGTGGCCAGGGGCCGAACTGCAGCACATCGGCGTACTGCCGCGGGAGGACGCCGCACTCGTGCTGTGCGACCTCGCCCCGCACAGCGGTACGGCGGAGCAGGCCGCGCGGATCGCGGACCGGCTCGGGCGGCTGCCACTCGCCCTCACCCTGGCGGGCGGCTTCCTGTCCCATCAGGTACTCGACCCCTGGACGTTGGATGCCTACGGGCATCATCTCGACGAGGACGAACGTGTCCAGCTCATCGACCGAGGAGCTGACGCGTTGTCCGAGGCGGACCCGCGGCATCTGGTCGGCATGACCTGGCAGTTGACACTCGACACGTTCGAGGCGCGCGGGCTGCCCGAAGCGGCGGCACTGCTCAGGCTGCTGGCCCGGTTCGCTTCGGAGCCACTGCCGCTGTCCCTGCTCGACCGCGCCGACATCGGCGGCGTCCTCCCCCGTGCCCGTACCGAAACAGCGTTGAGAGCCCTGCTCGACCAGTCGCTGACCGAACTGGTCGACGTCGGCGTGCGCTGCGTACAGAGCCATGGAGTGCTGCTCGACAGCGTCTCGGCGGCGACACCTGCGAAGCGGATGCCCGCTCTCGACACGACGGCCGTCCGGCTGCTCGACGCGGCCGTGCCCGGCGTACCCGACGCGGGCCCCTACGATCCACAGCTACGACTGCTGGTACCCCATGCGCTCGCCTTGTTGCGACGTATCGGCGAACCATCGGCTCTGGCCGATGCCCTGTCCGTCGCGACGCGGCTGTCGGTCGCCCTGCACCGCACCGGCGACTACCTCTCGGCCTGGGAGACCTCCCGTACCGCGGCGGACCTCGCACAGCAGCCGCTCGGCGCGGATCACCGTCTGGTACTGGCTGCCCGTTCCAGGGCCGGCCGAGCGCTGTTCCGACTGGGCAGGTACGCCGAAGCCGAGTCGTCGCTCCGCGGTGTCCGTGCCACCCAGGAGAGACTGTTCGGGGCCGACGACCCCGACACCCTGGACAGCGGCTACGGCCTTCAGCTCGTGCTGGGAAACCTCGGCAGACGAGAGGAATCGCTCGCACTCCTCCGGGCGACCGTCACCGGTCGGCGCACGGCACTGGGCCCCGCGCACCCACTGACTCTGCGGTCCCGCGCCAGTCTGCTGGAGATGCTGCCCGCCTCCGAGGTGGTCACCGAGGAAGACGGCGCGCTGCTCTCCCTGCCGTCGGAATGCGCCCGGCTCCTCGGCCCCGATCACACGGTGACGCTGGGCGCCGGACACAACCACGCCTGGGCGCTCTACCTCCTGGGCCGTTTCGACGAGGCCGATGAGGAGATCCGGCTCGTCGCCGAAGCGTATGTGCGCCGCTTCGGACCCGAGAACCCGATCGTGCTCGCGGCCCGGCAGCTCTTCTCCCGAACCCGGTCCGCCCTCGGCCACGTGGATGTGGGGATCGAGCTGATGACGGATGTCGTCGCACGGCGGGAACGCAGCCTGGGCCCCGGGCACCCCTTCACGGTCGCGAGCCGTCGGCTGCTGGACGAGTACCGATCGGGTCGACGGCGCCCGCCGCAACCGGCCGGCGGATGACAGCGCGATACGCGAGGGCGCGTTCCGGATCGCGCTGCCATGGGCGGTGTTCCTGCGCGGTGGCGGCGACGTCGGTGGTGCGCGAGGCTGTACGGCGCGGGGGTGGTCGGAGTACCGATGTAGGGTGCTATGCGCAGGCCGTACGGGTGACCGTTCAGTACGAGGGGGACATGAGGTGCAACCGCCGCAAGCCCGCCTCCCTTGACCTGACCGATGCCGGGAACGTCGTTCCCGCCCGGCGGCACATGACCGATCCCCTCCCCGCCACCGACCGGGACCATCGGCACGTCGCACCGCCCACAGACCACCCGTACTTCCGGGTCCGCCCCCACGACCCGGACCGGTAACCGGCTAACCGGCTTCGGGCCGGGGGCAGACCCGCACCACATCGAGTACGAGCAGCAGCGCCGAACACTGTCAGGGAGAGCGAGACCGACAATGGCCCAGCAGCCCC
Source organism: Streptomyces sannanensis (assembly GCF_039536205.1). Lineage (GTDB taxonomy): Bacteria > Actinomycetota > Actinomycetes > Streptomycetales > Streptomycetaceae > Streptomyces > Streptomyces sannanensis. The sequence goes on from NZ_BAAAYL010000001.1 coordinate 5,934,248, forward strand.
TTCTTCGCGATGTCATCAACATCAAGGAGTCCATCTCGACCTCGGACTTCGTGCTGTCCCTCGCCGAGGCGACCACGCGCGAGGGTGCCGAGCACGCGCTCAAGGACTACGTGGTCACGGAGCGGCTGCTGGAGAACTTCGATGAGGCCCTCGGCCTCATCAAGTCCGCCCTCGACGGTCACACCTCCAAGGCGGCTTACCTGCACGGCTCGTTCGGTTCCGGTAAGTCGCACTTCATGGCCGTCCTGCACGCGCTCCTCAGCGGCAGCCCGGCCGCCCGTGCGCGCAGCGAGTTCGACCCCGTACTGACCAAGCACGAGTGGCTCGGCACGGACGGCAAGAAGTTCCTGCTCGTGCCCTACCACATGCTCGGCGCCAAAGCCCTGGAGCAGCGCGTGCTCGGCGGGTACGTCCACCATGTAAAGAAGCTGCACTCGGACGCCCCGACCCCGCAGGTGTACCGGACCGACTCCCTCTTCGCCGATATCCGCGCCATGCGGGCCAACATCGGCGACGAAGGCGTCATCCGGGGCCTCGGCAGCGCGGACAGCGCCGACGAAGAGGACGAGTGGGGCGAGGGCTTCGCCTGGACCCCGCAGCTCCTCGACACCGCACTCGCCGCCGAGGAGGTCCACGAGGCCGGCGAGGCCCTGAACCTGGTCTCCCCCTCCACGCCCCCGGAACTGCGCGCCCGCCTTGTCCAGGACGCCAGCACCAACCTCCTCCCCGGCTTCGCCAAGAATGCCGTAGAGGACGAGCACGGCTTCATCTCGCTCGACGCCGGTTTGTCCGTCATCGCCGAGCACGCCAAGGCGCTCGGCTACGACGGGCTGATCCTCTTCATGGACGAGCTGATCCTGTGGCTCGCCACCCTCATTCACGACCAGAAGTTCGTGGCCCGCGAGGCCAGCAAGATCACGAACTTCGTGGAGGGCGGCGACGCCCGCCGGGCCATCCCGGTCGTGTCGTTCATCGCCCGCCAGCGTGACCTGCGTGAGCTGGTCGGCGAGGAGGTGTCCGGGGCCGCCGAATCGTCCATCCAGGACACCCTCAACCTCGCCTCCGGACGCTTCGACAAGATCACCCTCGAGGACCGCAACCTCCCCCAGATCGCCAACGCCCGCCTGCTCAAGCCGAAGGACGACGCAGCAGCCCAGCTGGTCGACGCGGCCTTCGAGCAGACGAAGCGGGTCGGCACCCAGATTTGGGATACCCTCCTCGGCTCCGACAAGGGGACGACGGGCGCGGACGCCGACTCGTTCCGGCTGACGTACCCCTTCTCGCCGGCCTTCATGGACACCCTCGTCCACATCTCGTCCGCGCTGCAGCGCTCCCGTACCGGTCTGAAGCTGATGGGCCAGCTGCTTGCCGACCACCGCGACGACCTCCGCCTTGGCCAGCTCATCCCCGTCGGCGATCTCTACCCCGTCATCGCGGAGGGCGGCGACAAGCCCTTCACCGACAGCCTGAAGGTCGTCTTCGAGGCCGCTGACAAGTTGTACAAGAACAAGCTGCGGCCGTACCTGCTCACCTCGTACGACATCACCGAGGACGACGTCGAGCAGTACCTGCACAGGCCCGACACCATCACCGACCCCAAGCTGGCCAACAGCTGCCGTCTGTTCGTCGGCGACAACCGGCTCGCCTGCACCCTCCTCCTGTCCGCCCTCGCACCCAGCGTGCCCGCCCTCTCCGAGCTGACCATCCGCCGCCTCGGCGCGCTCAACCACGGCTCGGTGATGGCGCCCATCCCGGGCAGCGAGGTCGGCATCATCAAGAACAAGGTCGCCGAGTGGGCGGCCCGGTTCCCCGAGATCAAGGAGACCGGCACCGACGCCAACCCGGGCGTCCGCCTCGAACTCTCCGGCGTCGACGTGGACTCCGTCATCGCCAACGCCCAGGTCAACGACAACCCGGGCAACCGGCTGGCGCTCGCCAAGCGGCTGCTGTCCGAGGAACTCGGTGTCGAGCACGGAGCGTTCAGCGACGAACTCAACTTCGTCTGGCGCGGTACCGGCCGCACCGCCGAGGTCGTCTTCGGGAACGTCGCCGACGAGGACGAGCTGCCCGACCACGACCTGATGCCGCAGGAGGAAGGGCGCTGGCGGATCGCCGTCGACCTGCCCTTCGACGAGGGTGAGTGGGGGCCCGTCGAGGACGCCAACCGGATGCGGCGACTGCGCGAGAAGCAGCAGGGCGAGCGGTCCCGTAGCGTCGCCTGGCTGCCCGCGCACCTCTCCGCCCAGCGGTTCGCGGACTTCCGCCGCCTCGTCGTCATCGACAAGGCCCTGGCCGACGAGCAGCGCTTCGACACCCAGTACGCCGGCCACCTCAACGCCGACAACCGCAGCCGCGCCAAGGGCCTGCTGGAGACCCAGCGCGAATCCCTGCTCAAGCAGGTCAAGGGCGCCTTCAAGCAGGCATACGGGCTGGCGCAGAAGCAGGACGCGGACGTCTCCCTCGACTTCGACGACCACCTCCAGGCGCTGCCGGACGTCAGCGACCTCACGCTGTCCTTCGGTCAGTCCCTGCACGACGGCATCCGGCACGTGGCCGGCAAGCTGCTCGTCCACCAGTACCCGGCGCACCCGAACCTCGACCCCGACGCGACGGAGACGGCCGTCAAGCCCGCCGACGCGCGGAAGGTCTTCACACACGTCCGGGCCGCGGCCGAGGCGCGCGACGGGCGGATCGAGGTTCCGGCCGCCGACCGCAAGCTGATGCAGCGGATCGCGACTCCCCTCCGGCTGGGTCAGCAGAAGGAGGCGTACTTCGAGCTGTCCCGCTACTGGGCCGACCACTTCCGTCAGCTCGCCAGCGGGCAGGGCACGACCGGCGACCTCAGCCTGATCACGCTCACCGACTGGACAGACAAGCCCGAGCCGCGCGGTCTGCCGGACTTCCTCGCCAAGCTGGTCGTGGCCTCCTTCGCGGAGATGGACGACCGGGTGTGGGTGCGCGGCAGCACCGTTCTCGACCCCGCCCCCGAGCTGGCGCAGATCAAGGACCACGACGCCCTGCGCAGCCAGCCCCTGCCCGGCGAAGCCGACTGGGAGGCCGCGCGGCAGCGCTTCGAGACCGTCTTCGGACAGAAGGCGCCCACGCTGCGGCGCGGACGCATGGTCAATCAGTTCGCCCGTCAGATCATCGACTCCGTCCGCGTGCAGCAGGAGCACGCCGCCGAACTCGTACGGCAGCTGGAGGCGCACTCCTCCTTCCTCGGCCTGGACGAGACCGACGACACCGGGCGGCTCGCGCTCGCCCGTCGCGCGCTCGAGCTCCTCAAGGCAGTCACGGCGGCTGCCGGGCAGGGCGCGGCCGGGGCGAAGAAGACGGTGGAGACGCTCGCCTCCTTCGACCTCGGCGCCGTCAGCGCCGACCGGTACGGGACCTCGATCAAGCAGGCCCGCGCCGTCGCCGAAGCCCTCGCGCGAGCCTCCTGGTCCACCCTCGACCTCGCCTCGTCCGAAGGCCCCGAGGGTGCCGCGCTGCTCGACTCCCTGCGCAACGTGGCGCGAGGCGACCAGCGCACCGGTGACCTGCGCGACGCCCTGGCCCGTACGCAGCGCGAGGTGCTGGCGCTGGTGAAGCGGAACCGGGCGGCGGCCACCCCGCAGCCTGTTCCCGTCGTGCCCACCCCGCCCGCGCCGACCGCGGGGGACATCTCTCTGAGCACGGACACCAGCCACCCGCCGGTGCCGGAGATCCCGCAGCAGACGGGCGCCGCCGGCAGCCCGGGCACCGTGCGGCGCTCGGGCGGGGGCCGGACCACGGCAGGCCGAGCCGTGGCCGAACTCCAGGCGGAACTGGCCGAGCTGGCGTCCCGTGAGCCGGGTGCCACCATCGAGATCACCTGGCGGGTCGTCGACTGATGAGCACCTCCACCGTCGCCGTACCGGGCGCGGTCCGGCTGAACACCGCGACCGTCACCCAGTACCTGTCGTCCCAGTCGTCGCTGGCCGCCTCCCTGGTGGAGGCGGTTGGCGGCAAGCGGCGAGTCGTTCTGCTGCGGTCCGCGCCGCAGTGGGACGGCCCCGCCGAGCCCGCCTGGGGCGAGGGGAACACCGCCCGCGTCGCTGCCGCGCCCTCCCCACTCGCCGTTCACGAGCTGGTTCTCGACCACCTGGCGGAACGGTCCGCCGGTCCCGCCGTCCTGGTCGTCCTGACCGACCGTGAGCAGACCGAGCTCGACCCGGCGATTCTCGCGCGCGTCCACAAGAAGCGTGTCGAGACCGTCGACAGCTGGGACGTGGTGCGCGAGGCGTTCGGCGCGGAGCAGATCGACACCCGGCTCAAGGACGCCAACTGGGCGGCCGAGGCGCTGCTCGACGCCACTCCGCCCGGCGGCTGGCCGCCGCTGGCCGGCGGCGTGCTGTCCCGGCGGGACGCGCTCACCGCGCTCGCACTCCGCCGCCTGCGTCTCGGACGTTACGCCACCGACCAGGACGTGCGCCGTCCGGGCGATGACCGGCTCGACGCCCACGCCCTGCTGCGTTGGTCGCTGAGCGGCGGCGGACCCGAGCGTCTGCTGGGACTGCGCGGCCCCGAGCGCGCCGGGCTGACCGCGTTCCTCGGCGAGGAGGACCAGGCGAGCCTCGCCGGGCGCGCGCTGCTCGCCCTCGTCGACGCCGAGCACGGGGCCGACGCGGTGGCGTTCGGGCTGGTGTGCGGGGCACTGTGGCTGCACGCGGAGCCGGACGCGGAGACCTACCGGGCGCGGGGGCGCGCCGAGCGCTGGTTCGGCGAGCAGCCGCCCGCGGCCGGGGAGCAGCTCGACGCCCTGGTGTCGGTCTTCGGCCGAGCCGCCGAGGAGTTCGTGGCCGCACTGCTCGTGACGGGAAACCGTACCGGGAGCGGCGACGCGGACGAGGCCCGAGAGGCCCGCCGGGTCACCGGCACCGTCCTGGACAAGGCGGCGACGCTGGCGCGGCAGTTCGGCGCCGAGGCGGCCGTCCGGTCGAGTTCCGTCCTGGCGGGCGGACTTGAGGCGAGGTTCACCGCGGTGGGGCAGGCGCTCGTGGCCGCGGAGCCGGCTGCCGCCGCGGCGGCGGTCCGGAATCTGGAAAAGCACTCGCTCGCCTCCGCCCCCGACATGCCTGCCCGCATCGAGCGGGCCGCCATGGGGCAGCGGCTCGCCCAGTGGCTGGCCACCGACCCGGCCCTCGAGTCGGACTCGGTTGCCGCCGCCATACAGCGCCACATCGCCGAAACCGGCTGGGTCGACCTGGCGCTGGAACACATCGAAGCCGGCGGCGATCCCGACCCCGTGCTGAAGTCCGCGTACGACACCCTCGGCGCACGGGTCCGCGAGCGGCGCCGTGAGATCGACCGTGCCTTCGCGCGCTCCCTGGCGGTCTGGACCGAGGCGGGTACGCCGCTCGGCGCGACGCCGACCGTGGAGACCTTCCTCGACAAGGTCGTGAAGCCCGTCGTGACGCACGGGGAGGGGCGGCGCGTCCTGCTGCTCCTCCTGGACGGCATGAGCGCACCCATCGCGAGCGAGCTCGCCGAGGAACTCCGCCAGTCCTGGGCCGAGTTCGACCCGTTGGACGAGGGCGCTCCGCGCCGACGAGCCGTGGCAGCCGCCCTGCCCACCCTGACCGCCGTGTCCCGCACCTCCCTGTTCGCGGGCACGCTGATGAAGGGCACGCAGGCCGACGAGAAGCGTCTGTTCCCCGCACACAAGCTGTGGGGCGGTGCCCCGGCCGTCGTCTTCCACAAGGACGACCTGCGCACCGAAACAGCAGGAGACACCTTCGGCCCGGCACTCACCGAAGCCCTCAACGACGGCAGGACGCATGTCGCGGTCGTCCTGAACACCATCGACGACCGGCTCGCCAAGGAGCAGAAGCTCGGCGACGCAGCCTGGCACGTCGACCACGTCAGTGCGCTGCGCGAGCTGCTGAGGGCCGCCGCTGAGCAAGGCATGGCGGTGATCCTCACGAGCGACCACGGGCACGTAGTCGACCGGCACGGAGTGAAGGCCGAGGCCGCCGAGCCGGCCTCGGCCCGGCACCGCCTCCCGGGCGGCCCCCTGGGCGACCGTGAGATCGCACTGTCCGGCCCCCGTGTGGTCTGGCCGGAGCCCGGTGCCTCGATCGTCGCCCTGTGGGACGCCGACTCCCGCTACACCGCACTCAAGGCCGGCTACCACGGCGGCGCCTCCCTCGCCGAGTTCACCATCCCGGTCCTGGCGTTCCTGCCCTTCGGGGCGGAGCCGCCCAGGGGCTGGCGCGAGCTGGGCGACCAGCGCCCCGAGTGGTGGTCGCCGGAAGCGAAGACGCCACGTGCCCATGTCCCGGCCCAGTCCCAGGCACCTGCGCAGGCCGCGAAGAAGGCAGCTGCCAAGCCCAAGAAGGCTCAGGTCGAACTCGCCCAGACCCACGACTCGCTCTTCGACGTGGAGCTGGCCGCCGGTGGCGACGACGTCCTTGTCACCCCCCACCCTGGTGTCCCCGGACGAGGCCCTGATCGCCGGGCTGCTCGCCTCGGACATGTACCAGGCGCAGATCGGAGTTCTGGCCCGCAAGCCCAAGCCCGCAGAGGTCGAGAAGGCACTCACCGCCCTGCTCGACGCGGGCCGTACCCTCCCCGTGACGGCCCTGGCCCAGCGCATCGGCATGCCGCCCGCCCGAGGCGCCGGTTTCGCCGCCGTACTGCGCCAGCTCCTCAACTACGACGGCGTGCAGGTCCTGGAGACCCTGCCGGACGGGCGCACTCTGCGGCTGGACGTCGAGCTGCTGCGGCTGCAGTTCGGGCTCGCCTGAGGGCTACATGATGGGGGTGCCCCAGGCTTCACCGGGCCTGGGGCACCCCGGCTGGTTCTCGTGTAAGGGACTGCTCATCGTCCCCACAGGGCTAGGGTGGCCCCATACAGGGGATCAAAGCCGACGAGGAGTCGACCCACCACGGAGGACCCACCATGAGCACTGCCGCATGGCATGAACCGTCCGCCGGGGCGCCTCCGAGGCCCAGGGATCTTCGTGATCTTCGTGCTGCTGTTGAAGAGCTGCTGCCTGACAGCGTCGAGGCCTACGCGGAATCCCTCGATGATGCGACGACACGTGCCCTGCAGTCCGGGTCGCTCGCCCCTTTGCAGTCCCACCGCAACCGGTGGACGTTCGTCATTGCCAACCGGTCCGACGCGGAGCGCGCAGCACGATTCGCCGAGCTCGGCCGGAAGGTGCAGGGCCAGGGCGAAGAGGAAGATCTCACGGCGGCGTACGGCGACCTGATCGAGGTCACGAGGGAGATCCGCCGGGAGTCGCGCGGGTGAGCGATGACCAGGACGTTCCCGGGGAATGGCTGAAGTTCCCGTGGGATCACGACTACGAACCACATGCGCGCGCTGTCTTCCGCGAGGATGAGCCGGGAGAACTCCCAGAGGAAGCCAAACGCCTTGCCGACTATGCCGCCGCCGACCTGGCTGCGCTGGGGGCAGGAGCGTTGAAAGCCGGTGTCCCGGTGGATCCCGAGCAGATGGACGGGCCGCGGATACTGATGTTCCCGAGCGCCGACGATCACGGCGGGGACCTGTACTTCTACGTGAACATCTGGCGCCGCCGTATCTATGTGACCGAGGTGTTCTGGTACCGGTAGCCGTGGGGCAACCGGGGGAACGCCGGATGGGAAAATGGGCGGGTGATCGACAACCGTGCCACATCCGTCTCCGCCGCACGCCGTCGCACCGTGATCGACGCCCTTCGACGCGGAGCCGTGCCCGAAAGCGGGCTCGACCTGCTGGCCACCGGGCTCGGCCGGTTCGAGGCGGCGCTCGACGCGGAGCTGGACGCGGTCGCGTCCGGGGCGTCCGTCTTCAAGGCCGTACGCGGCGAGTACGGCTCCGGCAAGACCTTCTTCACCCGCTGGCTGGGTGAGCGGGCCAAGCGGCGCAACTTCGCTGTCTCCGAGATCCAGATCTCGGAGACCGAGACACCGCTGCACAAGCTGGAGACCGTCTACCGCCGGCTCACCGAACGCCTCACCACGGCGAGTTTCCCGCCCAGCGCGCTGCGGCCCGTCGTCGACGCCTGGTTCTACGCCCTGGAAGAGGATGCGCTCGCTGCCGGGGCGAGCGAGGAGGAGCTGCCGCAGGAAGTCGAGAAGCTGCTTGTGGCACGGCTCGCCGAGGTGTCCCGGCAAGCGCCGTCCTTCGCCACCGCGCTGCGCGGCTACCGCAACGCCCTGGCCGAGGGCGACGAGGCGACCGCGGCCGCCGTGCTGGCGTGGCTGGGCGGGCAGCCGCACGTTGCCGCCGCCGCGCGCCGGTCCGCCGGAGTACGCGGCGACCTCGACCACTTCGGGGCCTTCGGTTTCCAGCAGGGCCTGCTGACCGTGCTGCGCGACTCCGGGCACGCGGGCCTCTTCGTCGTACTGGACGAGGTGGAAACCCTGCAGCGGGTACGGTCGGACGCACGCGACAAGGCGCTCAACGCACTGCGGCAGCTCATCGACGAGGTGCACTCCGGGCGCTTCCCCGGCCTGTACCTGGTGATCACCGGAACCCCGGCGTTCTACGACGGGCAGCAGGGCGTGCAGCGACTCGCACCGCTTGCCCAGCGCCTGGCCACCGACTTCACCACCGACCCGCGCTTCGACAACCCGCGTGCCGTACAGCTCAGGCTGCCCGGATTCACCCAGGAGTCACTGGTGGGGCTCGGAGTGACCATCCGCGATCTCTACGCCGAGGGAGCCGAGGCGCCGGAGCGGATCAGGAACGTTGCCGACGACGCCTACATCGCCGACCTGGCGGGGGCCGTCGGTGGGGCGCTCGGCGGGAAGGTCGGGGTCGCGCCGCGGCTGTTCCTGAAGAAGCTCGTCGGAGACGTGCTCGACCGAGTCGACCAGTTCGAGGACTTCGACCCCCGGCAGCACTACAAGCTGACCGTCGCGAGCACCGAACTCACCGATGTGGAGCGGAACCTGGCGGCCGTGGCCGTCGGAGCCTCCGCCGACGATATCGAGTTGGACCTTTGATGGCGGCGGACACCGACGGGCCCGACGTCCTTGAACGGCTCGACCCCGTCGTGCTGCACCACATCGTCAACACCCTCGGCTGGCCCGACCTGCGCCCGCTGCAACGGGCGGCGATCGCACCGCTCATGGACGGCGAGGACGCCGTGCTGCTCGCGCCGACGGCCGGGGGCAAGACCGAGGCGGCCTGCTTTCCGATCCTTTCCGCGATGGCCGGGCACAAATGGACCGGCACTTCGGTGCTGTACCTGTGTCCCCTCAAGGCGCTGCTCAACAACCTCGTCACACGCGTCGATGCGTACGCCCAGTGGCTGGGACGGCGGGCCGCGCTCTGGCACGGCGACACCAAGGAATCGCAACGGCGGCGTATCCGCACCGATCCGCCGGACATCCTGCTGACCACACCCGAATCGCTGGAAGCCATGCTGATCGGGGTCAAGACCGACCATGCACACGTGCTCGGCGGAGTGCGGGCCGTCGTCGTCGACGAGGTGCACGCCTTCGCGGGCGACGACCGGGGCTGGCACCTGCTCGCCGTACTGGAACGGCTGGAGCGGGTCACGGGACGGCCCATCCAGCGGATCGGGTTGTCGGCCACGGTGGGCAATCCTCAGCAGCTGCTGGGATGGCTGCAGGGAGCGGGGGAGGGGAAGCGGCCGGGGCGGGTCGTCGCTCCCGGCGTGGTGCTCCCCGCCGCCGGCGCTGCTGACGGCCCCCGGCCCGCAGGCGAGGTCGAGCTGGATTACGTAGGGTCGCTGGACAACGCCGCCAAACTGATCGCCGCCCTGCACCGAGGCGAGAAGCGGCTCGTCTTTTGCGACTCGCGGCGGCAGGTCGAACAGCTTGGCGCGGCCCTGCGGGCACGGGACGTGACGGTCTTCCTGTCCCACGCCTCCCTCTCCGCCGACGAACGGGCCCGCTCCGAGCAGGCGTTCGCCGAGGCGCGGGACTGCGTCATCGTCTCCACCTCGACCCTGGAACTCGGCATCGACGTCGGTGACCTGGACCGCGTCATCCAGATCGACTCACCGGCCACCGTCGCCTCGTTCCTGCAGCGCATCGGGCGCACCGGGCGGCGCGCCGGAACCGTACGCAACTGCCTCTTCCTCGCCACCCGCAAGGACACCCTGCTGCAGGCCGCCGGATTGCTCCTGCTGTGGGGCCGGGGCTGGGTGGAGCCGGTCACCGCACCGCCCGAGCCGCGCCACCTCGTCGCCCAGCAGCTACTGGCGGCCACACTGCAACAGCACAAGCTAGGCGATCAGTTGTGGTCCGAGGAGTGGAACGGGCTCGCGCCGTTCGACCGTTCGGCGGCCCCTGTCCTGCGGCATCTGCTCGACGAGGGCTTTCTTGACGAGGACGGCGGGCTGCTGTTCATTGGCCCCGAGGCAGAACGACGCTTCGGCCAGCGGCATTTCATCGAACTCACCGCTTCCTTCACCGCCCCGCCCCAGTTCACTGTGCTGTCCGGGCGTACGGAAATCGGTCAGACCGATCCGTCCGTACTGACCGAGGAACGGCCGGGCCCGAGGCGGCTGCTGCTGGGCGGGCGCAGCTGGCAGGTCACCTTCGTCGACTGGGTACGCAAACGGGTCTTCGTCGAGCCCGTGGACAGGGGCGGAGTCGCCAAGTGGATGAACGGTGGCATCGGAGGCCTGTCGTACGCGCTGACACGGGCCATGCGCGAGGTGCTCCTCGGAGCCGACCCGCCGGTGACGCTGACACGGCGTGCAGAGGCATGTCTTGTCGAGGCACGCGAGGACGACGCCCCGGACACTGTGCACCCGGGTGGGACGCTGGTGACCAGGGTCGGTGACGATGTCCGCTGGTGGACCTGGGCCGGCTACCGGGCCAATGCCACGCTCTCCGCAACCTTCCCGTCCATCTCCGACCCCGTCCAGCGGCCCAGCGACTGCTGGGTGCGGTTGCGGGAGGACCTCACCCCCGAGCTGTGGCGCGCGGCCCGCGAAGGCGCCGACGAAGGACTCGCCCTGCCCGACGTGGACCGGCGGGCCGTGCGCGGGCTCAAGTTCTCGGCCGCGCTCCCGGAACGGCTCGCCATTGCCACGGTCGCTGCCCGACTGGCGGACTTCGACGGGGCACGAGCGGCGCTGGCGGAGCCGGTGCGCTTTCACCACGACGGTGCGTCTCGATAAAAGACGTGCACAGGGCAGGGCGCTTACCGCTCTCGCCCGTCCACGGCCCGGACGAGCGAGGGTGGAGGCGTCTACACACCCTCGATGGACTTCTCCACCGCTGCTTGAGCTGCCCCGTCGGCATTCAACGTGCACGGCCCACTAGAGTTCGAAACGTGCAGCGTCTCAACGACGTCGAAGGTACTCGGTCCGCCGGTCTGCGCACCATCTGGATCAGTCGGCGGGCCGGGTGGCCATACGAGCTGCCCGAGCCGGACCGTACGGTTCCGGACGCACTCGCCGCCATCCGGCTGCTCCTGCACGACACCCCCTGAGGATGACCGCATGACGAAGACGACGGTTGGTCTGCTGCACCCCGGGAGCATGGGTGCGGCGTTCGGTGCACAGCTGCGCGCCCGCGAGATCCCGGTGCTGTGGTGCCCCGAGGGCCGCAGCGCCGCCACCCGTCGACGTGCCGAGCACGCCGGCCTTGAGGCCGATACGTTGCCCTCCCTCCTCGCACGCTCCGGCATCGTCATCTCCCTGTGCCCACCGGCTGCGGCAGAGGCCGTCGCCGCCGAGGTAGCTGCATGCGGCGTGGCCGGAACGGTGTATGTCGAGGCCAACGCCATCGCCCCGCAGCGGATGCGCCGTATCGCCGGTCTTCTCCGTAACGCGTGCGTCGTCGATGGTGCCGTCGTCGGATCCCCTCCTGTGGGAGGCAAGAAGCCGACGCTTTATCTGTCCGGGCCGGCCGAACAGACCAGCCGGGTCGAAACGCTCTTCACCGGCACCGATGTGCTCACTCGCCGGCTGGGACATGACACCGGCAAGGCATCCGCGCTCAAGCTCGCCTACTCCAGCTACCAGAAGGCGTCGCGCGTCCTCGCCGCCATCGCCTACGGCGCCGCCGATGCCCACGGCGTCGGCGACGAACTCCTCGCCATCGCGGCCAAAAGGCCCGGAAGTTACCTCTCGGAGACCGACTACATCCCGAAGACCGCCGCCCGCGCCTGGCGCTGGGGACCGGAGCTCACGGATGCCGCCGCGCTCCTCGCCGACGCCGGCATCCCCGCCGAGATCATCGACGGTGCCGTCCACACCCTCGCGCACTGGGACGAGGAGAGAGACAGGTCCATGAGCCTCGAAGAGGCCCTGGACGTCCTCCGAGCCCGTCCCGAATGAAGCCGTGGCCTCTCAGCGGACGAGTTTCCGGATCATGATGCCCACCGTCAGTGTGACGAACACCATGCCTCCCACCGCGAAGCAGACCGCGAGCGCTGTCCAACCATGAGTCTTGAGTTCGGACGGGGCCCCTGTGCCGACGTTCAGCCATAACGCGCACGCGAGGACGAGAGCCTTGGAGGCCGCGGAGAAGTCGCCCAGCCCTTCCGCTCCCGGGCTCCGCACCGCTCCGGTGACGTGCAGCACGGCTGCCGTGGAGAGCATCGCGGCGGCCAAGGCGCGCGCCGGATTCCGCGCCCGTACGCCCCATCCCAGCACGCCCCCGAGCAGGCCGTTCGCCACGAGCCGCTGTACCAGCGGCCGTTCCCGTGCCTCTCGCTGACGGGTGAGGTAGTAGATCTGGTCTTCCTCGGTGGTACGCCGTCGCCGGGACAGGGTCGCCCGTACCGCTTCGAGGGCACCTGGGCTCACGCGTGTGAAGACGCGATCCAGGAAACCGATCACCTGAGTTCCGTTGCGGAAGACGGCGTCGCCCAGGTCCACTTCGTTGATGGTGCTGCTGCCCGCCAGGCGGTAGCGCGCGGGCCCGCTGGGCACTGCGAGGGCGTCAGTGACCGTGGTGTTCTCCAGCTCCACCACGACCGGGGAGCCGTCCTCGGCCGCCGCCGTGAGCCGGCAGATCGTCGACGACCGGAAGGCCAGCTCGGCGGTACGGGCCGATGGCGGCGTGCCAGTGGTGTCTGGTGCCGGGCGCTGTGTGGGCAGGGTGGCCGAGTGCCGAAGTCCCCGCACGTCCACTGCCCCTCGCACGTCACTGTCTTCCAGGGTGTTCGCCTCGCCGGGCACCACCAGGCCGTTGATCCGCAGCCCCTCGCGGCACCGCACGCCGGTACCCCGGAACGGGGTATCCACCCGCACCCGGCGCAGCACGAGCACCGACGCGTCGATATCGTCCAGGGTGAGGGAGGCGAGCCACAGGTCGTCGAGCGTGACCGCTTCGGTGACGTGCAGGTTCTCCAGATGTACCTCCGGCCGTCGTTGTCGGCCGCCCGCCACCTGACTGCGGACGGTGAGCGCGGCCGCCCGGAGACGCTTGAGGTGCAGGTGACCGCGCATCCCGGAGATCTGTACCGTGTCTGCGATGCGTACGCCCTCGAAGCGCATCGAGCCGCAGGAGTGGACATCGAGGGTCTCGACGGTCGATTCGTTGACTGTCACTTCGCAGTTGACCGGGGTGTTGCGGATGATCAGACGCCCGATCCGCGAGTTGGTGATGAGCAGGGCGTCCGCGGTGCAGTGGTCGATGACGAGTTCCTCGATCACACACGAGCGCACGGCAATGATCCCGTCCGCGTTGACATGCAACAGGGCGAGACGCTCCGCGGAGAGAGAATCCAGCTGCAGCGGTTCGTCGATGTCCCGCTGACGGATGGTCAGGTCACGTCCATGGCCGGCCGATGCGCTGAGTCCGAATGTGCGCGCCAGCGACTCGATCGTGCTGATCGTCCCCAACTTGGCTCCCCACCTTGGCGTACGACATCGAAATGAACGAAGGGCTCGCGGCATCAACCGCCGGTGCGTGACCCGTCGCGGAGGAACGCGGACAGTTCCCCGGAGGGCGTGTGAGCCCATGGACTGTCCGCGTATGCCTGTGCCACGATCTCGGCCGCCTTGTCCGCGTCGACTTGGTCGGTGCGGATCAGGAGGTGGAACATGTCCTCCGCCGCGTCTGCGGTGGCCACATCGGCGAGCGCCTCGTCCCAGGCGGCGAGCCGATCCCCTGTGTCCCTGTCGCCGCGCCCCAGGGAACGGTGGCGACAGACGTCCCGAGGCACCCACAGCAGCACACACAGCCACGGCTCACCGACCGCGGCGCGAAACGTGCGGAGATGACTGACGCTGCCCAGGTGGATCAACGGCACGCGGCCGTCCTCGCGCATGGCTTCCAGATCGGCCCGGTCGACCGCGTATGTGTTCCCGTACCGCTCGGTTTCCAGGACGAGCCGCCCTGCCCGGCGCAGCGCGGCAAGCTCCCCGCTGGTGGCCACGCGGTATCCCGCCGTACGACCCGACCCCACCTTCACCTTCGTCAACTGCCCGAACCGCTGGTCGAGTCCGGCGAGGGAAACACTGATCGTGTCCTTGCCCGCCGTCGGCGGTCCGAACAGGACCACACCGCCGAGTTCACCGCGAGAGGCTTCCCTGGTCACACCCGGCTCCCGTCGTACCGCGCGGACAGTGCGAGAGCCACCGACTCCACCTGCTCGGCGAGCGGTCTCGTCGCGGTGACCCGGTTGTCGATCAGATGGAACTCGCCCGCAGGACGGCGGTCGATGACGATCGAGGAAATGTAGCGGCGCCAGTTGGCGAGCTTCCACGTATCACGCGAGGCGTTGCGAGAGGTGAGCCGCTCGCGCATCGAGGGCGCATCGCTGTCCACCCAGAGCACCTCGACGCCCGCGCCGAGCCGAGCGCAACGCCGGCGGGTGCGGGCGCTCCATTGCGCGTCGACAACCTCCTGGATGAACGGCGCCACGGCGACCACGGGCACCCCGCATTCGAGATTCTCCCAGCACGCCTTCATCAGGCAGTCGTACTCCAACGGCCGTACCCGCTCGGCGTACAAGTCGGTGTGCCGATCGTCCGGGTCCCCACCGAGTCCTATGAGCAGCGACTCGGTCAACGGCCGCGTCAGCGTGTCCTTGTCGAGCAGCGCCCACCCCGTGGCCTGGGAGAGCAGCTTTCCGGCCTCCGACTTGCCCGACCCCGCGTAGCCGGCGACCAGGATGAGCGCGACCGGATGTGCGGAGGATACGGAACCTGTGCTCAATGCTGCTCCCCGTGTGCGAGAATCCTCAACCAACGTGCAGGGTACCGACAACTTCCCGTCAGGGCCTCTGTGTTCGACCGCTCGTAGCTGGCCCCGACCGCGCTCAGCGTCCTCACCGTCTGCGACATCCTCGCCCCCGACGACCTGACCGAGGCCGAGGCACACCTCATGGTCGCGGAGAGCCTGCTCCAACTGCTCGAGACCGGTGGAGAGGACGCCTTCCTCGACGCCGTGCTGTCCGGCGGGCGGAGCCGGGCCGAGGACGCGATCCGGGCCGCCCTCACCTCAGGCCACCCGGACCACACGGGACTCGAGCAGCTCCGACGCTTCGCGCAGGGACCGCCGCGCGCCAAGTCCGCGCAATTGGGACGGCTCAACGCGGCCCGCGCCCGTGGCCGCACCAAGCCCAAAGGCAAGCGCCGCCGCGAGGCGAGCCGACTGATCACGGTCGGTGGCCGCGAGTCCCCCTGTCGGCCTGGGCACTCAAGAAGACCGTCCGCAGCCGCGAGGGACGGGGCCGTGAGGGGTGGGCGCTAGCGTGTGCGGCTATGTCTGACATCTTTGAGCTCATGCTCACGCTGGATCTGCGCGACGAGTTGTCTGAGGACGAGCTCGCCGAGCTCCGATGGCACCTCGGGCTCGGCCCCAAGCCGGAGATCCTCCGAATCGTGACCGAGTTTCCGTTCTGGGACGAGGATGATGACGGCGAACTCGTCGTCGAGGACCATCCTCAGCCTCTTCTGGGACGTCACGGCGAGGCATTCAAGATGGATGGCGCGCTCATCTCGGTTCTCCTTCGCCGAGAGCGCACGTGGTTCGGAGCGTGGGCTCTCACCAGTCGGCAGGAGATTCACCCCGACCAGTTCGACCTCACAGGCAAGCTGCTCAGCTGGCTTGCGACCAAGGCCGGCGACTGTCACCGACGCTTCGACGGCAGTGTGGACCTGGGGTGGACCCGGTTCTATGAATCACGCCAGGCGGAGCCGCTGGTTGTGCGTGACGGCGTCGTCATCTGGCCGTCGTAGTCAGCGCCATCGGTCGTATTCCGATGTCGGTACTGGTGGGCTCTCAGAGGGCGTTGAGCATGGGCGGATTGCCCTTTATCTCCTAGTAGGTTCCTCGCCAGGTGGAGTGCGAACGCTGTGGGACGGGGGCGGCGGCGGGGTCGGTGGTTGAGTCCGATGTCCCGGTCCGCAGGGAGCGCCACGAACCGGGACTCCGGCCGGAGCTGGCGGGATCACTGGCATCCCTGTCCCGCGGGGTCCGCGGACGGCCCTGCGGGTGAGAGGTGGTGTCCGGGCCCGTACGAGGATTCGGCGCTGAGCAGGGCCGCCCCCAGCGGGGTGAGGACATGGGTCACCGTGTTCGCTGTCCGCAGGGATACGATCAGTCCGGCTTCCCGGAGGGCCGTCGCGTTACGGCTGGCCGTGGGCGCGGCGAGGCCGGTCCGCCGGGCCAGTTCACCCGTCGTGCAGCCCTCCTCGACCATGCGGAGGGTCAGCGCACGACCGGGGCCGAGCACGCGGGCCAGGGCGCGGTCCGCGGACTGGCCGGTGCGGGCGACCGTCCACCATTCCGCCCCTCGGGACACGGGATAGACGAGCGTCGGGGCGAGGGTCGGATCGATGAGGGCGACCGGAGTGCGCCAGCAGAAGACCGACGGGATCAGGAGCAAGCCCCGGCCGTCGAGGTGGACGTCACGCTCGACCGGGTAGTCGGCTTCCAGCACGGGCGGGTTCCAGCGGAGGGTCGGTCGCATGCCGTGCAGCAGGCCATCAGCTCCCCCGTCGAGCAGGGAGCGTGCGCGCACCGCCCGGTCCGCTTCGACGAGAGCCCGGATCCGGGACCAGTACGGGGCGATCGCCACGCGGTGGTAGCCGAGCAGCGCGTGGCCGAGGTTGGTGACGGCGGCCAGGTCGCCTTCGGCCAGGGGGCGTATCCATGCCGGCAGGGCGGGAAGGACCGCCAGCTCCGCGCGTAATCGCTGGGCCGGGGTGGCGAGGACGGCGTTGACTCCTGCCTCCGGGCCGTGCATCCCTTCCGGCGGGGTGAGGAAGTCCGGGAAGTCGCTGCGAGGCGGGGCGAGGCAGCGGATCAACTGAGCGTGTCCGGGGGCGAGGTGGCGGAGTCGAGCCCGGGTCCGCGCGCGCCAGGGGTCGAAAACCGCCTGCCCCTCGCGGTTGCCGAGCAGGTTGGCGCTGAGTACCGCCTCCCACAGGGGGTCCGGCCCCGGCGCCACCTTCGTACGGAGCAGGTCCTCAGTGGTGAAGTGGACTCTCAACATGCAACGTCCCGTTCCCTCGTCTCCTCTTGGCCCGGCAGAATTTTGCATGCCGTGCGCCGCACTGACCATGGTTATTGCGGCCAGAGGGAAAGTCGTGGCCCAAGACTCCTCCTCCCGACACTCTGGGCGCACGGCAGGTCCCCGAAACCCGACCCCTTTCGGAGGAGAGTTCATGCGCAAGGTAAAGGCTGCGGTTGCCGCAGCCACGACGTTCGCGGCAGGCATGATCGCACTGGCGCCCGTGAGTCCCGCCGCGGCCGCGACCCCCACGTGCGACTGGGTGGCCTCGTACAGCGGAGCCTGGGTTCCCGTCTATCGGACGGGTACCAACGTCAACTGCAACCTGGTGCAGGGCACGTACGGCGAAGCCGTCCGGCAGCTGCAGACGACGCTCAACAAGTGCTACAACGCGGGTCTGACGGTGGACAAGTCGTTCGGCCCCGCCACCCGGAACGCGCTCATCAAGGCCCAGCAAGCGGCCGGTACGCCAGCAGACGGGGAGTACGGCCCGAACACCCGTAAGGCGATCAAGCACGAGCCGCTCAACGGCAGCACGAACTGCGTCCGCGTTCCCTGAGGAACCTGACCGATCCCCGCCCCGGTTCTCCGTCGCCGCACGACAGCTTGGTCGGCGGGCCGCTGCTGTGGCCCGCCCATCAGCCGTGGCTGTACTGCGACAAGTGGCACGAGGGTCCGGTCGCCCCCCTGCTGCCGGGGGCTCAGGAGAGCAGGTCGGTTAGCGTTCCGGCGCCGCGTTGTTCAGCGTGTTGGTAGGCGAGCCAGGCAAGGGCGAGGTCCTGCCAGGGAAGCCCGACGGGGGCGTAGACGGTTCGTGTCGTGGCGCTGGTGCGGCCCGGGTGGTCGTTGCGGAGGATCTCGCCCAGGGTGGCCTTGGCGGCTGTCGCGGGAAGTCCAGCGGCTGCGAGTGCTCCCATGGAGCCGGCCAGTTCACGGTCGTCGACCACGAGGAGCGCGGATGCGAGCAAGTCAGCAGAGAGCTCTTGCTTGCCGGGCTCATCGGCTCCCAGAGACGTCAAGTGCTGCCCGGGCCGAGTGTCGGCAAGATGCAGCAACGGTGTGCGTGACCAAGTGGCCAGCAGGATGACATCAGCGGCTGAGGCGACATCCGTGGGAGAACCGAGCGCTCGTCCGTCGTGCCGGGCGATAAAGGCCGCGGTGCGGGCTGGATCGGTGTCGTGCACCACGACATCGCGAAAGCTTCGCATGCTGCGCAGTCCGCGGACCATGAGTTCGGCTTGTGCGCCCGCGCCGATCACGCCGAGTACCGTCTCCCCTCCCGAGTCGGGGGTCGCGAGGACATGGGTACCCAGGGCTGCTGCGAATCCCGTGCGCCAGGCGGTGATGGTGGCTGAGTCCATCAGTGCGAGGAGCTCACCGTCATGACCACTGTGGAGACAGATCACGCCGCGCAAAGCTGGTCGGGTGGCGGGGAACTTGGCGTTGACCTTCACCGTGTACGCATCGATGCCGGGCAGCAGCCCAGGGATCAAGGCTGTAGCCGTGCCGGGAAACGGCAGGTCTGTCCGTACTCGCTGTCCCGTTGCCGACCAGGAGTCGGTGCTGCAAAAGCCTTCTTCCAGGACAGCCATACAGGCTGCGGGTTCAAGCACGGCTTCCAGATCGCTGCGGGTCAGGATTCGGGTCATGTCCCCATGATCCCAATCCTCGTTCTCGCAGAGGGAGTCAAGGCGAGCAGAACAGGGAGAAGCCAGAGCAAGGCGGCGAGGATGCCGTAGGGCATCGGGTACTTGCCGTCCGGATTGCCGCTGACCTTCGGAAACAGCCACCGGCAGGCGTCGCCGAACCGTTCCCGGACCCGGCCGTGCTGCTCGCGGACCGCGTCCACCACGGCTCGCGAGGCGGGGATGGCCCGAAAGCTCTTGTCCTTGCTCTTGTAGGGGACCAGGGCCCAGTGGCCGGACGGCGTCTTCTTCAGGCAGTCGGTCTTCAGGATCAGCGCTTCGCTGATGCGCAGGCCCTCGTCCCGGCAGATCAGCACCAGGGCGCGCGTCTTGGGATCGAGCAGGGCCAGGTTCTCCTCGCGGACACGAGGGGCGTGCGCGGCGCCGGCGGGGCCCGTGTGCTGTCCTCCGCAGTGCGTCACGCCGACGCCCTGTGCTCCGCCCGCTCCAAGTGGTGCATCACCACCTGATGGGCGGGCCAGGACTGCGTCCTGCGGGGTGGACGTGCGCGCGGTGGTGCCGTATGACAGGACGCGGTCGGCGGTCTTCGTACCGGAGACGAAGGGGGAAAAGGGGTAGAACGCCTGCTCCACGAACGGAGCCGCCGTCTCGGGGAGGCGCCAGGAGACCGGAGCTGGTGGCGCACCAGGTCGTCGTTGTGGGCGAGCGTGACGTCCACCGCGTTGCGCAGTGGATCCCACGTCAGGCCGTGCCAGCGGTCGGTCTCCACCGTGGCGAAGGGGTCGAGCTGACCCGGGTCGCCCACGAAGAGGACCCGTGAGTCGTCCGGGCCGAAGAGCGGCGCGGTGGCGAGCAGGGCGTCGGAGCGCATCTGGTACGCCTCGTCGACGATGGCCCACCGGGGACACCCGACGCCACCTCGCCTGCCGCATCCGCCAGGCGAACGAGCTGGTCGGCACCATGAACGCCCCCTGGAGCGGGTCCGCACGGCTTCCCGCGTCGCCGTGCAGGTCTGGCAGCTCGACCCCGCGCTGCCGCCGGGCACCCGGGCCGCCCGCGACCTGTTGACCGTGCAGACCTTCAGCCGGCGGATCTCGTGGCGGCCGTGACCGGTGGTCCGGGTGACCCCTTGGTGATTCACACCAGCTTGTCTCTGATAGTTCTTTCAGCGGGGTACGGGCACATGCCCGTCGCAGCACCCTTTCGGGGTGCCGCAAGGGAGGGGATGGACGTGAGCACCACCACGCGCGACGAGATCATCGCCATCGAGCAGAAGGCGGTGGACCGCGCCTACGACTGCTACGAAGCACGGCTGGACGAACTGACCGGGAACTCCGTCGCCGTGGCCTCCGCGAGCGGCAAGGACAGCGTCGCCAACCGGCTCAACGCCGAGGAGCAGGCGGCGGAGTACGGAG
Source organism: Streptomyces sannanensis (assembly GCF_039536205.1). Lineage (GTDB taxonomy): Bacteria > Actinomycetota > Actinomycetes > Streptomycetales > Streptomycetaceae > Streptomyces > Streptomyces sannanensis. The sequence continues at coordinate 5,954,734 of NZ_BAAAYL010000001.1, forward strand.
GACTCGGCGACGCGTCGTTGGTCATCAGCCGCGTCGACACACGAGAAGATCCCGCCCCCTTCTACGTCGGCAGGCGTGCCGTCTCCGATGTCCGCACCCGCGACACGGTCGTCGTGCTGTGGACCAGCCCGCTCGCGAAGAAGTGGTTCGAGGCGCTGCCCGACGCCCCGGGGGAGGTCCTCCTGCGGCGACAACTGCGTTGCGCCCACCGCGTGGTCGAGGACTACTTCGACGAGATCGCCGTATCCGTTCCCGGGCCGCGGCCGGCCGCCGAGGATGTCCGGCCGGATGCCGGGCATACGGCCCCCGCCACCGCTGCGAAGGGGCAGGAAGTGCCCGTCCCGCCTGTCCCCTCCCCGGCGGACATCGCTCGCATCCAGCGTCGGAAGCCCCAGCAGCCCGACGACTTCCTCCTGCGCGAACTGCAGCGCTCGCGCAACGGCAGCATGCGCGACATCGTCGAGACGATCCGCCGCGACCAGATGGCCCTGGTCACCGGTTCTCCCTCCGACGTCCTCGTCGTGCAGGGCGGCCCTGGCACCGGCAAGTCCGCGGTCGGTCTGCACCGGGTGACCTGGCTCGTCAACAACAACCACTTCAAGGCACAGGACGTCCTCGTCGTCGGCCCTCACCGGACGTTCCTGGACTACGTCGGGCAGGTCCTCCCCACCCTCGGCACCCGCAACGTCAACGCCGTGCAGCTGAGCCGCCTTTGGGACGGCGAGATCCTCGGCGTCGACACCCCTCGGGCACGGCTGGTGAAGTCGGACGAGCGCATGGCAGCCGTACTGCGACGGCGCATCGAGAACGAGTGCCGTCCCGAGGCCCTCGACGAGCTCACCACGGAGCCCTCCTACGACGGCGACGAGCCGGGGTTCACCGTCACCGCCGGCAGCACGACCCTGCGCATCCCGCGCTCCGAGGTTCTTGCCCTCCTCGACGAGGCACGGAGCGGCAACGGCGCCCACCGTGAGCGCCGCGACCGCTTCCGCAGCCTGCTCGTCGACCGCTTGCTGCAGGAGCTCGTGGCCGTTGCCCCGCGTCGCAGCCGTGACGACACGATCCGCCGCGACCTGGAACGCAACCGCCGAGTCGAACGGCTCATCGAGCGCGTCTGGCCGTCGCCGGGTGCCAGGGAAGCCCTCCGCAGCCTCTACGACTCAGCCGACCTCCTTCGCGCGTGCGCCGACGGCCTCCTCGACGACGAGGAGCAGACCGCCCTGCACCGCCCCCGGGGAACCTCCGCCGACGACGACGCCTGGACCCTCGACGACCAGGTCTGCCTCGAAGAACTCCGCTACCTCATCACCGGGGAGACCCCACGGCGCTACGGGCACATCGTCGTCGACGAGGCGCAGGACCTCACCCCCATGCAGGCCCGCGCCCTGCGCCGTCGCTGCGCGGCGAACGGCTCCATGACGGTCCTCGGCGACCTCGCCCAGGCCACCGGCCCTCATACCTACGTGGACTGGGACCGTCTCGGCACACTCCTCTCCGACCACGGTGACTGGCGCCTCGCCGAGCTGAACACCAGCTACCGTGTGCCGGCGGAAATCATGGCGTTCGTCGCGCCCCTGGCCCGCGCGGTCGCCCCCGCACTGCCCTATCCGCAGGCCGTGCGCGAGGCCGGCGAGGACGCCGTACGAATCATGGCGACCGAACCGTGGCAGCTCCTCGACGACACCGTCACCCAGGCCACCCGTCTCGTGGGCACCAGCGACGGGCACACCTTGCGCTCGGTGGCCGTCATCGTCCCCGACGACTCGGGCTGGCTCGACGAGATCAGCCGGCACCTGGATCGGAGTGCCGACATCACCGACCAGGGGCGCGAGGCCGTGTCCGTCCTGGCCGCCGGCCAGGCCAAGGGCATGGAGTACGACCACGTCCTCGTCGTCGAACCCGCCACCATTGCCGACCGTGGGCCGGCCGGCCTGCGCCGGCTCTACGTCGCCCTCACCCGCAGCACGCAAAGCCTGACCGTCCTGCACACGTCACCGCTCCCGGAGATCCTCACGAACACCGACGGCGCCACCGAACTGCCGGTGCCGGAAGCCGAACCCGGCACGGCGCCGGGCGAAGTCCCCGAGATCGGGACCGATATCCGGGTCCAAGTCGTCGGCCCGGGACCGGGCGGCCGCTACAAGGTCAAGGCCCTCTCTCCCGCCCTCGACCGCCCGCTGGTCCTGACCGTCCGCCACGGCTCGGCTCCCCCACGTCCGGGCGAGGAGCTGGACTGCTGGGTGTTCACCAACGACACGAACCAGATCGTCCTCACAGCCGACCAGCGCGGCCGCCGACCCATCTCACACCGGATGGCGGAACGCTACGCGGCGGCGCTCGGCGTTCTCGACGAGCTGATCACCGGTGAGGGCGGCACCTCGGCGGACGCCCGTGGTCGCCTCTCCGAGCTCCAAGGGATGGCGAACCGCATCCTCCGGCGCGACCAGGCCGACTGGGTGGAGGTGCGACGTGTACTCGGTTCCCCGGACAGGAACCGTCTGAGCGTCCTGCGCGACCTCGCGGCAAGCACCAATCGTGCGCTCAAGGACAACGCACTGGACGTGCACCGCCTCAAGGACGACCTGGCGAGCTCCGGCTGGGCCCCGGCCCTGGCGGAAGCACGGGAGACGCTCCAGGCCCGCCTCGCAGCTGCGCCCGAACCGGACTTCGATCACACACCCACCACCGCTGCCCAGCAGCCCGAGCAGAAGGAAGCCAAGCCCGTGACTGCTGTCGAGGACGTTCCCGCGACACCTGCCGCGACCACCAAGGAGGGTTTCCTGCGCGCGCTGGAGACGTCGGCGGCCACCGACCGCATGTGCAAGAAGCACGAGGCGGTGCGCCACGCGCTCAAGTCGGCCCTGCTGTGGTCGGACCTGCAGCCGGCCGACTCCCCGGTCATCGACGTCAGCTGTGTCACCGGTGACGGCCTGTTCGTCTACGAGGTCCTGGGGGCGGGCCGTTCCACGTACGCGGACCTGCGCTCGGGAGCGACTCGGCTCTTTGAGATCGACCACACCCTGCCCACTGCAGCCGACGGCCTCTACCTGGTCCTCTGCGAACCGCCCGTGGAGGACTGGTCGGCCGACACCGTCCACGACGTCTTCGGCGTCCACGTCCTGTGGCGCACCCCGGAAAGCTGGGGCGGCCGCGACACGGCAACCGCCCTGGGCCGGCCGGCGCGCCACGAGCAGGACTGACGCCGTCCGAGCTTCCGCGTCGTTCGTTCAAACGCCCGCCACAGCCGAATGCCCGGCCGCATCGCGGCCGGGCAAGGCATTCACGCGGCGCGGTCTGCGTTGCGGGAAATGCCGCAGGGACATCGAAACCTCAGTTCTGTGGGTTCATGTGCCCTGAGGACGTCAGTTCGTGATGCAACGTGCGCGAGACTGCGACGTGATCGCGTCGAGAATGTTCGGGAATGCTTCTCGTGGCGCGCCGGTGTGGAGATGACAGAGGGTCACCCCCACAACGGCTACGCGCCGGGCAGCATGTTCCCCTGCACCGCCTGAATGTCGAGCCCGACCCTCAGCGTCGTACCGATCGCGGCGATCCCCGCCTGCACGACCTGGTTGTAGTTCATCGCGAAGTCCTCGCGCCGCAGCTCCGCCGTGGCCCGGAACGCGGCACGCACCCCGCCCCAGGGGTCGGCCCCGGTCCCGAGGTAGCTCAGGTCGAGATCGACGGGCCGCACGACCCCGTGCATACCGAGCTCCCCGTGCACGCGGCGGCGACGGTGGCCACGGCAGCGAGCCGCTGCGTGTTCGCGGGACCCTCACCGGCCGGCACGGTGGACGCGACGGCCCAGCTCGGCACCTTCTCCTCGCCGCTCGCGGCGGCGTCCGCCGGGGAGGCGGCCGGCGCGACGGTGGTATCGGCCTGCTCCGGCGCGGCCGCCTGCGCCGGCGCATCCGACGTACGCAGCGGAACCTCCTTGATGAACAGGGTCACGAGGAAGGCGAGGAGGGCGAACGGCGCGACATACAGGAAGACGTCCCCGATGCCGTGGCCGAAGGCGCTCTCGATGACGGGGCGGAACGGCGCGGGCAGCTTGCTCAGGTCGGGGATGCCCCCGCCGCCGGAGCCGGCGGAACCGAGTGCGGCACCCTTGGGGCCGAGTTCGGCGAGGCCCTCCTCGACGTAGTGGGTGACCCGGGTGCTCATGACGGAGCCGAGCACCGAGACACCGAGCGCACCACCGAGGGAGCGGAAGAAGGTGATGACGGAGCTGGCGGAGCCGAGGTCCTGCGGGGCGACCTGGTTCTGTGTCGACAGGACCAGGTTCTGCATCATCATGCCGACGCCGAGGCCCGTGACCGCCATGTAGACGGCGAGGTGCCAGTACGGGGTGTCGTACCGCATGGTGCCCAGCAGACCCAGGCCGGCCGTCAGCAGCACACCGCCCGTGACCAGCCAGGCCTTCCACCTGCCGGTCCTGGTGATGATCTGGCCGGAGACGGTCGACGAGACGAACAGGCCCGCGATCATCGGGATGGTCATGACGCCCGACATCGTCGGCGACTTGCCGCGCGCCAGCTGGAAGTACTGGCTGAAGAAGACGGTGCCGGCGAACATCGCGACACCGACGAAGAGCGAGGCCAGCGAGGCCAGCGCGATGGTGCGGTTGCGGAACAGCCGCAGCGGGATGATCGGCTCGCTCGCCCTGGTCTCCACGAAGAGGAAGATCAGCGCGAGGACGATCGAACCGCCGACCATCGCGCAGGTCTGCCAGGACAGCCAGTCGTACTTGTCGCCGGCGAAGGTGACCCAGATCAGCAGCAGGCAGGCCGCGGCGGTGATGAAGAAGGCGCCGGCCCAGTCGACCTTGACCTTCCGCTTGGCCACCGGCAGGTGCAGGGTCTTCTGCAGCACGACGAGCGCGATCAGCGCGATGGGCACACCGACGTACATGCACCAGCGCCAGCCGAGCCAGGAGGTGTCCGTGATGACACCGCCGAGCAGCGGACCGCCCACGGTGGCGACGGCATAGGTCGCGCCGAGGTAGCCGGAGTAACGGCCACGTTCACGCGGCGAGATCATCGTCGCCATGATGATCTGTGCCAGGGCGGAGAGACCGCCGCCGCCGATGCCCTGAATGGCACGCGCGGAGATCAGCATGGCGGGGTTCTGTGCGAGACCCGCCATGACCGAGCCGACTACGTACACGCACAGGGCCAGCTGGACCAGGGCCTTCTTGCTGACCAGGTCGGCCATCTTGCCCCAGAGGGGCGTGGTGGCCGTCATCGCGAGCAGCGACGCGGTCACCACCCAGGTGTAGGCACTCTGGCCGCCGCCCAGGTCCCTGATGATCGTCGGCAGTGCGTTGGAGACGATGGTCGACGAGATGATGGCGGCGAACATGCCGAGCAGCAGCCCGGACATCGCCTCCATGATCTGCCGGTGTGTCATCGGAGCCCCGTCGGGCGCTCCGTGCTTGGCATGGCTGCCCCGCACACCGGCTGGTGTGGTCGTTGCCATGGACTTCCTTTTCTTACGCGGGTGTACGGGTGGTCTGTTCGGTGGCGTGGGAGAACCGCGATGCGGACCGGCAGTCGCCGAAGCTGCTGCGCAGCCGGGACATGAGCAGGTTCAGCTGGGCGATCTCGTCGTCGCTCCAGTCGCTGAGGCACTGAGCGAGCAGCTCCGTGGCCCTCTCGGAGAGCTCCGCGAGCTGCCGCTCGCCCTCGGGGGTGAGCCGCACGATGCGCGAGCGCTTGTCGGTGGGATCGGGGGACCGGTCGATCCAGCCTCGATCAGCGACATGGGCGACGTGCCGGCTGGTCACCGACATGTCGACGGCGAGCAGCTCCGCGAGCCGGCTCATCCGCATCTCGCCGTACCGCCCCAGCAGGCTCAGTACGGCGGCGGAGCCGGCCGGGCACTCGTGCGGCAGGATCCGCGCGAGGTCACGCCTCACGGCGCCGATGGCATCGAGCTGTCGAGCCAGCTCCTCGTAGTGGCGCTGCGCGGCCATCACACCTCCCGAATTTCGTTGCCCAAGGCAACCATAAAGAATGGCCGCAGGCAAGCAAAATCGGGCACAACGGATCAAGGTGCGGCAAAGCTCTGAGGGTGATCCTTTGGAGTGGGCACCTCGACCTCCACCGGGTAGGTGGGCAGCTCCTCTCCGGCGGCGGTCCGCGGCGGCCCCTGCGAGTGCGACACCAGGGCCGGCCCATCGAGCCGGTCATCCCCGAGCTCGGCCGGTGTGCGGCGGGGTCGGCGGGCAGGGCGCGGCCGACGGCAGGCTCTGGGCCTCGGGGGATGTGCCGGTCTCCCGCCGCACCGGTCACCTGGGCGGACCGGGCCGGACCGGGAGCCGGCAGAGCGGCTGGTGGCCCGGGGCCGCGCCGAGGCGACAAGGCGCCACGAAGCCCCTCGCGCTCGGGCACCGCACACCCGGGGATCGCGTCACGGCATGGCCGACTGGCATTCCTCGCACCGCCGGATCGCCTGCCGTGCGGTGTTGCCCTCCGTCGCGGTCGCCGGGTAGCCGCTGCTCAACCGGTCCCACAGTCCGGGTGGCGGATCAGGGATCCAGCCCCAGCGCGGCGCCTTCACCAGCTCCTCGGTCAGGTGAGCGCAGGCTCCGGGGAGATGGGCGTACCGGGTGGGCGAAATCAGGATCGTGGCCGCCGGGAAGCGCCGCCATTCTCGGGGCGGCACCGAAACGGGATGCCGCTTCGGTGTGACCCCGTCAGGCGGGCAGGTGCACCCCAATCCGATAATGCATTCGCACCTTTCGCAGCGCTCTTCCTTCACAGTCGCTCGCATTTCGTCTCGATGAGCGATGCCGCGTGGCCGTGGTCCGGGACCGCAGCGCCAAGAGCCGTCTCCGCGCTCTCCGGGCAGGCCGTGTTGCGGGGACAGCCGCGAGTAACGGCATTCGACTCTCCTGGTATTCCACCTTCCTGATGGTCCACCAGAACATATCCGGTACGCCGGAGGAATGCGTCAACAAAAGGTCCGTCGCATAACGGACAAGCCGCACATGCGCGATCGGGCCACAGGCGTATCCTGGATTCACACCTGAGTGCGCCACCCGCATCAGGAGGGTGGCGCCGCACCGTTCGCGAAGGGGGCGAATCGGTGAGTATCATGCGCCTCACAACGGGTACGAACACGCGAAGCAATCCGCGAAAGCGCCGGATCGCCAAGAGGCTGGTGGCAGCCACCGCCGCACTGGGATTCTCGGCGCTCGGCGTATGGGGCACCACCGGATCGGCAGCGGTCGCCGCTGACCAGGCGTCGGTGTCCGAGAGTGTCCCCCGGGTACCGGCCAAGCAAGCGGGCGACGTGACCATCGCCGACAACGCCTTCTCGCCGGCCGTGCTCGAGGTCACGGTCGGGACCGTCGTCACCTGGACCAACCAGGACAGCGAGCCGCACACGGTGACCAGTCAGGGCGAGGGCCCGATGAACTCCGGGGAGTTGGGCCGGGGGCAGGCCTACAGTCAAACCTTCACGGAGCCCGGAACGTACACCTACCACTGCACCCTTCACCCGGGTATGCATGGTGAGATCGTCGTCCGACCTCGGTGACAGCCGGGACACGTCCGACAGTTGGGACCACTGACCGTTCGGCCCCGCACGCCCGGCGTACCGAGGTGTGCGGGGCACCGGTCGCCCGCGAGAGCTCGACGGGCTCGATGTCAACGGCGGTCCTGCACCCTGGTGCGGTAGAGCCAGAGCAGAGCCGCGCCGGCGAGGATCGCCACCGCGATGCCGAGTTCCCTGAACCCGCCGTAGCCGGTGATCGAGAACCCGGTCGCGCCGACGACCAGGATGACCAGGAGGAGCGCGGCGAGCACCCAGGCCAGAGGGACGAAGGCGTTCGGCAGCCGGATCGGGCGGGGCGCGTCGGGGCGGTCGCGGCGCAGAAGCGCGAAGCCCGAGATGGCCAGGGCGTGGGTGAGGATGTAGCCGAGGTTCCCGGTGACGATGATGGCCAGCGGTGTCTGGAGCACGGTCAGTACCAGGATGTTGAGGACGAGTGCGACCAGCAGGGCGCGGGCCGGGACGCCGCGCCGGTCGAGTACGCCGACCTGCCGGATCGTGGTGCCTTCGACGCCCATGGTGTAGAGGACCCGTGAGCCGTCGGCGAGTCCCGTGATCATGATGAGCAGCAGCGAGGCGATCAGGAAGACGATCATGAGGTCGGACGCCCCGCCGACCAGGTCCTGGAAGGCTCCCACGTAGAACGTGGTGGGGTCCTCCCCGATGCGCTTCTCGCCGAGGTAGCCGGAGAGTGCGAGCGGCAGCAGGATGAACACGCCGAGGGAGAAGAGGACTCCGGCGCGCAGGGCGCGCGAGGTGTCGCGGACGGTGTCCTTGTACTCGGGGGCGAAGGTCGCGCACACCTCGACGCCGAACGACGTCCACGCCATGACGTACAGCCAGACCAGGGACTCGCGCAGGCCCGCCCAGCCGTGCAGGTTCCAGTGCAGGCCGGAGGTGCTCCAGTCCCCGCTGAGGAACGGCATGACGATGAAGACGGCCAGCGGGATCAGCAGGACGCCGCCGGTGAGGTAGACGACCCACATGGCGACGTGCAGGCCGACCATGGCGGCGGCGAACAGCAGCAGGATGACGCCGATGCCGACGACGATCGGGAAGCTCAGCTCGACCGGGCCCAGGTCGACGCTCCAGTCCTGGCCGGGGAACCACTGGGCCTGGACGAGGGAGCCGATGATGCCGGCATAGACGGCCAGGGACGTGGTCCACGGGAACCAGTAGCCCATGCTGGCGATCGGGCCCACGACGGGGGCCCGCTTCTTCCAGGCTTCGGTGGCGTAGTGCGCGATGCCTCCCGAGGAGTCGGGGAACATCGCGGCGAGTTCGGTGTAGATCCAGTTGGTGGCGGTCGCCAGCACCATGGAGGCGGCCCACAGGGCGATCGCACCCCAGGCTCCGAGCGAGCCGATGGACGCGCCCAGGGAGGCGATGAGCGCGGCGGGCATGGTCAGCGACATGGCGAAGCCGTCGTACCAGCGCATCTTCTTCGCGAGTGCGGGTGCGGCGGGACCGGTGTCGGTACGGGAAGACATGGATGTCCCCTCGGTGAAGGACGCGCGGGGTTGCGCGGAGAGGGCGGGGAGGCGGCGCCGATCCTTGGAGGGCGGGAGTGCTGAACATGCGCATGTCGAGCGGCTGGCGTCCTGTATAGGGACGCAGGAATTGGCTGTCAATACTGCTGAATCAGCAAGAAGGGTCAACAGAACGAGCCCAGTTGAACCTATTGACAGCCGTACATTGCCCATTTGATGGTGTGACGCATCTGCGTGGGATCGGACCGAGAGGCATACCTCCATGGGCAGCACCAGTTCCGAACGGCACCAGCTCTTCATCAACGGCACCTACACCGAAAGCTCCGGAGCCGGGACGTACGACGTCGTCAGCCCGGCCACCGGCGAGCTCGTCGGCGTCATTCCCGTCCCCGTCTCCGCCGACCTGGACGCGGCGGTCAGGGCCGCGAACACCGCACAGCCCGCCTGGGCGGCGGTCAACGTCTGGGAACGCGCGGCCCTCTGCCACCGCATCGGCGACGAAATCGCCAAGCGGGTCGATGAGTTGGCCCGCCTGCAGACGCTGGAACAGGGCAAGCCCCTCGCCGAGTCGGTGGCCGACATCGAGGAGGCCGCGAAACTGTTCCACCTGCACGCCGAGGACGCGGTCCGGCTGGGCGGCGAGACCCTGCTGTCGACCGACAACAGCAAGCGGATGTTCACCTTCCAGCGACCGGTGGGTACGTGGGGCATCATCACCCCCTGGAACTTCCCGCTGCTGATGCTGGCCGAGTTCGTCGCCCCGGGCCTCGCCACCGGCAACGCCCACGTCGTGAAGCCGCCGGCCAACACCCCGCTGACGGTGCTGAAGGCGATGGAGGCGTTCGTCGCGGCCGGCCTGCCCGACGGCCTGGTCAACATCGTGCCCGGCGAGGGCGCCACCGGCGACGCGCTGGTCCGCCATCCGGGCATCCACGCGATCGGCTTCATCGGCTCCTCCGTCACCGGCGCCAAGATCCAGGCCGCGGCCGGGCTGAAGCGCTCCGTCATGGAGTGCTCCGGCAACGGCCCCCTGGTGGTGCTGGCCGACGCCGACATCCAGGCCGCCGCGCGCGCCGCGGTGGAGGGGGCGTACATGTGCTCGGGTCAGGTCTGCTGCGCGACCGAGCGGGCCGTGGTGCACGCGGACGTCCATGACGCGTTCGTCGAGGCACTGCTGCACGAGGCCGGCAAGGTCGTGCTGGGCGACCCTCTCGATCCCAAGGTCAACCTCGGCCCGCTCAACAACGAGGGCGTCGCGGCGAAGATGGACCGGCACATGGCCGACGCCCGTGACCGCGGAGCACGGATTCTGACGGGTGGTCAGCGCCGCAAGGGCATGCCGACCGACCTCTACTACGAGTTCACCGTGGTCGACGGGGTACCCGAGGACAGTCTGCTGTCCCGCGAGGAGTCCTTCGGCCCGGTCGTCCCGGTCATCACCGGGCGGGACGACGACGACCTGCTGCGGATCGCCAACGACGACAAACTCGGCCTCCAGGGTGCGGTGTTCACCCAGAGCATGACGGCTGCGTTCCGTTTCATGGAACAGATGGAGGTGGGCCAGGTCGTCGTCAACGAGTCCACCTGCTGGTGGGACGTCAACATGCCGTTCGGCGGCGCGGGCGCCCGCTCCACCGGCTGGGGCCGCATCGGAGGCAAGTGGACCCTGATGGACATGACGGACACCCGGACCGGTGTCATCAGTCTGTGAGTCACTGCCGCTGATGCGCTGCCGGTGAGCCCGAGCCAGGCGTGCCCCGCGCGCCCCGGACCCCCGGGCGCGCGGGGCTCACCCCACCCGGCGGGGGCCCGTCCCGCTCGGCCATGCACCCCCACCTGCGGCCGGTCCGCGCACCGTCCCGCCTCAGTACCGGAGCAGCTTCATGGCATCGACGGGCGTTCACTCACTCGACGACACCGACCGGCGGATCATCGCCATCCTCCAGGCCGACGGCCGCCGTCCCTACAGCCAGATCGCGGAGGAGCTCGCCATCCCGGCCTCCTCCGTACGCTTCCGGGTGCAGCGTCTGGAGGAGAGCGGCGTCCTGCAGATCGTGGGCATCGCCAATCCGCTGACCATCGGCTTCGACCGGTTCGCCATGATCGGCATCCGGGTGCGGCCGGGCACCGCCTCGGAGGTGTGCCGTGCGCTGCGGGAACTGCCCGAGACCTCGTACGTGATCATGACCGCGGGACAGTACGACGTGATGACCGAGGTGATCTGCCGGGACACCGGCCACTTCACCGACCTGGTCAACCGCCGTATGCCTCTGATCGACGGGATCGTCTCGACCGACTCGTTCTTCGTGCTGGAGGTCCACAAACTCGCCTACGGCTGGGGCGTCCAGGGGGTCGAAGCCTCCCTCCTCGCGGCCCCCGAGGCGCCCGCCGGAGCGAGAATCGACCGGCGCGGCTGACCACCCCCGGGGCAGTGGCGGGTCACGCCCGCCGCGCCACCACCAGGCGGCAGCGCGGGCTGCCGTCGGGCAGCCGGCCGAGCTCCGGAAGGGGCAGCAGCTCCACATCGAACCCGGTGCGGGCCAGGTCGTCCAGCACCTCCGGGAGCGGGAAGGTGCGGTAGTACATGACGAAACGCGGACGCCACAGCGCGTTGCGCACCCGCATGACCGCGTCGAAGCCCAGCAGCGCGCAGTAGAGGGGGGAGCCGAACCGGGGCGGCGCTCCGACGGGGAAGGCGAACCGGCCTCCCGGCCGGAGTACCGAGTGCACCTGGGCGAACAGTCCCGGGCGTTCCTTCGGCAGGAAGTGGCCGAAGGCCCCGAAGCTCACCGCGAGATCGAAGGCCGGCCGGAAGGAGAGGGCCCGTGCGTCGGCCCGTATCCACCCCACGGCCGGCCCGTCCGGCGTCTGCGGCTGCGCGGCCCGGCCCTCGGCCAGCATGCCGGCGCTGAAGTCGACACCGGTGACCCGCTCTCGGCACAGCCGCCGCAGTACGCCCACCCCGGCGCCCGTACCGCAGCAGACGTCGAGCCCGGCGTCGAACGGCCCGAGCGGCCGGAGGGCGTGTTCGACCGCTTCCAGTACGCGGTCCGGGGTGCGGAACGGCGTCCGGTCGAACTTCGGGGCGAGCAGGTCGTAGCCGCGCTCGGTGGAGGACAACGCCTCTACAGCGAGCTCGCGGAGCGTGGGGCCCTGTGGCGTGAACATCACTGCCCAGCCTACCGGGGGGGCCGTCGCCGCATCAGTTGCCGGCCGGCTCTTCCAGGTCCCGTGCCCGGTGCAGCCAGGTGGTGAACAGGCCGGTGTCGATGTCGGCGGGGGTGCGGAGCTTCACGCCGGCCATGGTCCGCGCGCCGGGCTCGAGGCGGCCGGACTCGTCGGTCAGTACAAGGCCACCCGGCACGGACGCACCTTCTGCAAGGTCGACCGGTACTTTCCCAGCTCCCAGATCTGCTCCGCGTGCGGGCACCGCGACGGCCCCAAGCCGCTGCACATCAGGCAGTGGACGTGCCCGGAGTGCGGCGCCCTGCACGACCGGGACTGGAACGCGGGCAGGAACGTCCGCGATGAAGGCCGCCGCATCCACGCGGCCCTCTCGACTGCACCACCCACCCCCGGACCGGGGGCCCGACGCCGGTAACGGCAGCGGTACACGCCTGCGGAGCGCACGTAAGACCGGGCAGCGGCCCGGCAGCGCGCACAACCCCCACCCCGTGTGGGGAAGAACCAGGAACCCGCCCGGAGCGGGTGGTCCTCGCCTTACGAGGACCACCCACAGACGGAGAATCCTCGCCCTTCAGGGCGATTGGAGGAGGTCAAAGAGCGCACGCGTCGTCGTACGCAGCAACCGTTCGGCGGCGCGGCGCGCGGCGATGATCCCGTGGCGCACCGCGGGCCCGGCGAGCGCCGGGCGCAGCGGCATGCCGAGCGCCAGGTGGTGGGCCACCTCGTCGGAGGACGGGGCGAGTTCGGGGAGCGCGGACGCCCGCTGCTCCAGCGCCGTGCCGATGTCGCCGTGCAGGCGGCTGCGGCGCGCGCGGCTGAGGTCCTCGTACAGGGTTTCACGGACGAGTGCGTGGATGAACCGGTAGACACCCGAGGTCTCGGTGCATTCGTCCAGGATGCCGCAGGCGATCGCGACATCGAGGGCGTCGATGAGTTCGTCGAGCCCGGTCGCGACCACGTCCGCGAGCAGGTCGAGCCGGAACTCGCGGCCGATGACGGAGGCGACGCGCAGCAGGTGAGGGTGGTCTCGGGGAGCCGGGTGAGGCGGCGGCGGACGACGCAGCGCACGCCGATCGGGATGTCGGCCCGGTCGAGGTCCCCCGCGACCGCGGGGTCGGTACCCAGCAGCCGTGCCAGTTCGCGCGCGTAGAAGGGGTTGCCGTCGGCGCGGTCGTGGACGGCGTCGGCGGTGCTCGTGTCGATGCCGGTTCCGACGGTCCGTTGCAGCAGCTCGCGGGTCTCGTCGCGGTCCAGGCCGGTCAGGGGCAGTCGCACAGGATGGCTACGGGCGAGCGAGGCGAGGCAGGAGTCGAGGGCGGCGTCGCCGTCCGGTTCCGCGTCACGCGCGGTGGCGGCGATCAGCACCGGATGCACGGCGAGGGCCTCCGCCGCGTAGCCGAGCAGATGCAGGGACGACGCATCGGCCCAGTGGATGTCGTCGAGAATGACGACGAGCGGAGTGCGGGCCGAAGCCCGGGCCAGCAGGCGGACGACGGCCTCGTAGACCCGGAGCGAGGAGCTCGTCGGATCGAAGTCCGTGCCCCGGGCCGACGCCTGTGCGGAGGACTCCGGCAGCAGGGGGAGCAGCTCGCGGGGAATCGGCTCGCCGGGGTCGAGCGTGGCCCGTACGACAGCGGTCCAGGGCCAGAACGCCGGGGCGGCGTCGCCTTCATGGCAGCGGCCCCACACCGTGCGCATACCGAGCGCGTCGGCCCGCCGTGCGAGCTCGGCGGCAAGTGCCGTCTTGCCGATGCCGGGTTCACCGCTGATCAGGGCCATGGTGCCGCCCCCTGCCGCGGTGTCCGCCAATGCGTCGTCGAGCGCGGCGAGTTGCGGACGGCGGCCGATGATGGACACGGGATCCACCGGCGCCGGTGCGGGAATCGGTGCGGCAGTTCGCTCCGTTACCGGGGGACGTACGGGCGCCGGCGACGTGTGTGTGATTGCCGGGCCGAACAGATGGGGCGCTTGATCGAGCACGTCCCGTTCCAGGGCGCGCAGCACCGGCGACGGGTCCACACCGAGTTCGTCGGCCAGCTGCACCTGGGTGCGGCGCAGCGCGGCGAGCGCGTCGGCCTGGCGGCCGCTGCCACAGAGGGCGCGTACGAGCAGATTGGTGAAGCGCTCCCGGAACGGGTTCTGGCGGACCAGTAGTTCGGCGTCAGGCACCACCGCGGTGTGGCGCCCCAGCGCGAGCAGCGCATCGAGGCGGGCCTCGCAGGCCAGCAGGCGCAACTCGGCCAGACGGTCGGCCTCTTCGCGTACGGTCGGCAGATCACCGAGATCCCCGTACGCCCGACCACGCCACTCGGCCAGGCCCGCCTCGACGTCGGTCAGCGCTGTAGCGGGATCCCCGTCGGCGGCAAGCCAGGTGGCACGCTCGACCGTGGCGGTGAAGCGGTCGGCGTCCACCGCGTGACCGGGGATGCGCAGCTCGTACCCGCCGTCCGTGGTGATGATCACCGAGGAGGCGGTGCGCGGACGCCGTCCCGGTTCGAGCAGTGCGCGCAGCCGCGACACACACACCTGAAGCCCGCTCGTCGCGGTCGGCGGCGGATCACCGTCCCACAGTTCGTCCACCAGCCGGTCCGCGGACACGGCTGTGCCGCGCGCGGCGGTCAGCACCGCGAGCAGTTGCCGCTCCCGGCGTCCGGGAATCTCCACGCTCCCACCGCAGACCCGGATGCTGAGCGGCCCCAGCACCCCGAGTTCCACTCCTGAACCGTCCGGAATGCCGGACATCCTGCCGCCGGACAACACTTCGGCCACTTCTTCTCCCCCTGTCCCCCACGTGCGGACCGCCTGACCGCCCATCGGACTCAGACAGCGCGCAGTCGCCGCGCAAGTGCGCCGTAAGCCGTCGGAACCATGTGCAAGTCGCCCGCAGGCGGATGGTAAGGGCAAACGGGCACAGTCGTGCCATCGGAGCGGAGAAAAGACACCGATGTCCGCGCCGCGCACTGTACGAAATACCAACCCGCGCCGCTCACATGAGTGGTGATGTCGCGTCAGGAGCATCGAATGGACACCACCGCGCCCCGCTGCCGACCGCACCGCCTCGCCGCCGAGACATGGCTGGTGCCCCGCCTGGTTCCTGCCGGGGAAGCCGGGTTCGTCCCCGTCAACTCCATGGTCATCACCGGCGAACAGCCCGTCATCGTGGACACCGGCGCGGTGATCCACGCCAAGGAGTGGGCCGAGGACGTGTTCGGCCTGGTCGAGCCCGCCGACGTACGGTGGATCTTCCTCTCCCACGAGGACGCCGACCACATGGGCAGCCTGCGCACCGCGATGGACCTGTGCGTGAACGCCACGCTGGTCACCGACTTCATGGCATGGCAGCGCATCTCCGTCCATACCGAACTGCCGCTGCACCGCATGCGCTGGCTCAACCCCGGTGAGCGGCTGGACATCGGCGACCGTGAACTCCACGCCGTGCTGCCGCCGCAGTTCGACTCACCCACCACCCGCGGCGTCGTCGACTCGGCGACCGGCGTGATGTGGGCGGCCGACGCCTTCGCGGCACCCACCCCCGGGGAGATCCATGAGCTCGGGGATCTGCCGGCCGGCCTCTGGGACCAGGTCTTCATGCCGTTCAACAGCATGGGCAACCCCTGGCACTCCTGGCTCGACCCCGACGCCTACGGCCGGCACCTCGACACGCTGGAGAAGCTGCCGGTACGGGTCGCCGCGTCGTGCCACGGCCCGGTGCTGCGCGGCGCCGGCATCTCGGACGCGTACGCCAAGGCGCGTGCGATGGCCGGCGCCCCGGCCGTACCCGCGCCCGGTCAGCCGGTGCTCGACGACATCCTCAAGGCGGCCGGACTGATCGACCCCACTGGCTGACGCCTGCCCGAGCGGCAGCCAATGCCGGAGCGGCCCCCGCGAGGGAACCCCGATGACGCGCCGAGATCGAGGACATGGTCCTGGTCGACGACATCGTGGTGATGCGCAATCGGTACGCGGGCACCCACCTGGGGCCGTTCACGGTCACGAGCAGTCGGGGCGCGCGTTCCGGTTCCGTCGGATCCGCTGGATGCGCTTCGACGAGGACGGCCGGGTCGTCGAACACTCGGGCCTGCGTGACGACGGCGCACACCTCCGGCAGCTCGACGTCATCACCTGAGCCGAAGGGCCGGCCACCAGCAGTGCGGGTGGCCGGCCCAACGGGTTCGCCTCAGAGGCTCAGGCCTCCACGGCACCGGACGCGGCAATGGCTATCGCCGCCTGCGTCCTGCCGGCCTGGGAGCCGAGGGACTCGATCTTCTTGACGAGGTCCTGGCCCTCGACGACCTCGCCGAAGACGACGTGCTTGCCGTCCAGCCAGTCGGTGACGATGGTGGTGATGAAGAACTGGGAGCCGTTGGTGTTCCGGCCGGCGTTCGCCATGGACAGCAGGAACGGGCGGTCGTGCTTCAGCTGGAAGTTCTCGTCGGCGAACTTCTCGCCGTAGATGCTCTTGCCACCGGTGCCGTTACCGGCGGTGAAGTCGCCACCCTGGAGCATGAACTGGGGGATGACGCGGTGGAACTTGGAACCGGCGTAGCCGAAGCCGTGCTCGCCGGTCGCGAGCTCGCGGAAGTTCTTCGCCGTCTTGGGGACGACGTCGTCGAACAGCTTGAAGACGATCCGGCCGGCGGGCTCGTCGTTGATGGTGATGTCGAAGTAAACGTTGTTGTTCATGGGGGGCATTTTGTCACTGCCGTGCCAAGCTTCCCGCACGCAGGTCAGCCCGGGCCGGGCCTCCACGCTCGCCATGTGCATCGTCGACGATCTCGAGAGCCGGCGCGACGAGTGGAAGGCCCTCGCCGCCGAGGCCCCGGAGGGTGTCTCGCCGCTGCGCATCCTGGAAGTCGTCGCATGGAACCTCGGCAAGAGGAACTGATCGCGATCGGCGCTTCCTCCCAGCCCGAACGAATATCCGCGACATTCGGATGATCGTTGATACCGTCCCGCCGTGGCTGAAACACATGGATCACCGAGCGGCCCCGTGACCGCGGCCGACGTCGAACTCGCCGTCCGCCTTGCGGTCGCCGCCCTGCGTACCGCGGACCCCTCGGGATGGAGCGCCCGGGCCGGCTCCCTGGAGTGGGACTGCTGGGAGACCGCCGAGCATCTCGCCGACGACCTGTTCTCGTACGCCGTCCAGCTGGGCCCCGAGAGCCCGCCGCTCGACAGCCATGTCCCGTTCGCTTGGGGGTGTAAGAGGCCGGGCGGCCCAGCGAACGCGATCTTCGCGGACCGCGAGGCCGGGGCGGCCGGCCTGCTCCAGGTACTGGAGGCCAGCGGTGCCCTGCTGACGGCCATCGTCCGCACCGCACCACCGACGGCCCGCGCCCACCACATCTTCGGCGCCGCCGACCCCGAGGGCTTCGCCGCCATGGGCATCGTCGAGACGCTGGTGCACACGCACGACATCGCCGAGGGCCTGGGCATCGACTGGACACCGCCGGCCGACCTGTGTGACCGGGTCCTGACCCGGCTCTTCCCCGACGCTCCGACCGACACCGAGCGCTGGCCCACCCTCCTCTGGGCCACGGGCCGCACAGCCCTCCCCGGCCGGGCGCGCCTCACGAAGTGGCGCTGGCACGGGGAGCCCCGGACCTGACGGCGCTCCGTCGCGACGTCGACGGTCAATGGCGGCGCATTCACGGCAACGAAGTGTGGGAGTTCGACAGGAGTGTGTGATTCGGTGGAGCGGCAGGTGGAGGCGCGCTTGCCTGGTCTGGGAACGGGCAGCAAAGGTGCGGGTCAGAGGCCAGGTCATGGTGCCGGGTCTGATGTCCGAACGATTGGCCCCCGATGCGAATCGCAGTATCCTGCATGTGAGATGCAATGAAAATGCAACATGGTTCCGGGAGGGCATCGTGAGCACGCAGACCATTGGCTTCGCTGTGTCGGACGCGGACCGGGCGGACCTGGACGAGCTCGTCGAGTACTTCGGAGGCGGAAACAGATCGGCCTACCTCCGCGCGACGATAAAGATCATGAAGTCGGTGAAGCTGGCCGAGGAGCTGCGTGAGGTGCAGGCGTACGGTGAGCAGAAGCTGGCTGAGCAGGGCGCCTCGCTGGCTGACGTCACTGCCATCACCCGCCGGGTGCTGAAGGGGCGGGAATGAGCGAGGCCGTACCCGTACCAGTCGTCTACGACGTCAATGTCCTGGTGGGTGCGGCGGCCGGGGGTAACAGCCCGTTCCGGTCCTGGCCCTCACCCCCGCCGACGTCAGGCAATCCGTTCGCGGACTGCCTGGGCATCGTGGTGGATGCGGCGGAGTTCGGTCTCTGGCTGTCTCCGCACATCCTGGACAACACCGGACGAGTGCTTGCTGAGGGACTGAAGTGGGAGGCTGCCCCGATCGAGCGCTTCATTTCCCTGCTGGTGGACGTGGCCGACCACAGCGGCGGGGGTGTCGTCGATCCCCCGTCGACAGTCAGTGACTGCCCCGACTGGGAGGACAACCGCATCCTCGACCTCGCCGCCGAAGTCGGTGCGCTGCTGATCGTCTCCGACGACGTCGATCTGACCGGCATGTCGCCCTGGCGCGGTACCCCGGTACTGCGGCCCCGAGAATTCGCCGCCAAAGTGGACGGCATGCGCCGGCATCGCCGTCGGCGCTGACGTTTTGGTCGGCGCTGACGTTTTGCCGCCGGGCGCCCAAGGGGCGGCACCGTCTGTCTCTTCGGCGGAGACTTGGGCAGTGGTTCTGTACGTGCTCCCAGGGCCCGCCGACCTTCACCAGTCGTCGTCGAAGCCGGAGAAGCGGGAGCAGTGGCAGGCGTCGCAGTACGTGAACCAGGGAGCACAGGGCTTCTGACAGGCGGCGCACCTGCCGTGCTCGGCCAGCGGCCGGGAGGCGGCGACCAGTTGGATGATCCGGGCTGCCGCCGCCTGTTCGCCGGCCGCCGCTTCCTCGGTGTTCACGCCTCCGCACTCGCCGTCGAAGGCCAGGGCGGCGGTGCGCAGGTCCCGCATCAGTGCTGCGTACTTCTCGGCATCGGGCAAGGCCATCCTGTCGATGCCCGCGCGGGAGCGGAGCAGAGGGCGCAGGGCGGCCCCGTGCAGAACGGCCCGGCAGATGGCCGGGTAGGCCGGGCGGTCGGCATCGACGGACAGGGTGATCAGGCGCCAGACCGTACAACCGTCCTGAGGCCAGAGACCGCCGACATCTCGCGGAGCGTCGGCGATCTGGCGTGCCATGGACAACTTGGCGCGGATTTCGTCCACGGGCATCGGCTGCAGCCAGGGGCGCTCCCGGGCAGCCTCGCGGGCGGCAGCGGTCCAGCCCGTCAGGGCGTGCGGGATCTCACCGGGTTCAGGCAGCCCCAGGTCGGTCCAGGTGGGCCGCAGCGGTGCCGTCGTCACCTGTAGGCCGTTGGGCTTCACTCCGTTGGCCGCTTGGACGGCCTGCTCCAGGAGTTGGCCGGAGACGGTGAGGCCAGGGAGCCGGCTGCGGTACGCAGCGACGATTCCCTCGCCTGCGTTGTGTCCCCGCCGACCGGCCCGGCCGGTGATCTGGGCGGCCTCCCAGACGCGCAGTTCCCTGCGGGTTCTGCCGTCGTACTTGCTGGTCTCCGCGAACACCACTGAGCCCAGCGGCAGGTTGACGCCGTGGCCGATCACGTCTGTGGTGACGATCACGTCGACCTCCTTTTCGGTCAGGCGCCGGATCTGCTCGCGGCGGGCCGCGGGCGGCATCGTGCCGTACAGGACTGTCGCCGACCTGCCCGCCTCGATCAGTTCGCGATGCAGGGCAAGGACGGCCTTGCGGGAGAAGGCGACCACCGCACTTGCTTTCGGCAGCGTGACGGCCCGAAAGGGACTGGCCAGGGTGAGTGCGGTCGGGCGGGCATGGTGGACCGTGGTGATGTCCACGGCCGGGGTGAGCAAGGTGCGCAGCAGGTCCTCCGACTCGGGTGCGGCGGCGATGTGCACATCGGTGTGCGCCCCGCTGAGCAGGAGGCGGGTCCAGGCGTGGCCGCGCTCCTGGTCGGCCAGCCAGTGCGCTTCGTCGACGACGAGTACGTCGCCTTCGACGGGGGCCGCCTCGGTGGTGCAGCACAGCACCGGAGCGCCCGGGTTGAGGTACTCCTCGCCGGTGCGCAGGCCGATTCGGTCCGCGCCGAGCCTGGCGCGGAGCCGTTCGTAGACCTCGAATGCGAGCATGCGCAGCGGCGCCGCGTACACGCAGGTGCGCCCCGCTTCGGCGCAGGCGGCCAGGAAGGCGAGGGCGGCATGCGTCTTGCCGGAGTCGACTGACTACACAGTGGCACGAGGGTCTGACAGTCGGTGACCGGAGCGGTGCTGTGGTTCTGCTCGGTGCTCCCTTGCTATGGCGCGAGGTCCGTCAGCAGGTCCTCGAGTACCGTCTCCTCCTCGATGCGTACGCCGAGTTCGCTGAGGGCCCCGGCCAGGTCCGCGTCCCAGGGGGCCTTCGTCGGTGGGCCGGTCAGGGGCGGGGCCAGGGGTGTGGCGGCTGCTGCCGCACGGTAGTGGGCGGCGGTGTAGCGCCAGGGGCGCCAGGGGACGCGGTTGAGCAGCGTGGTGGCGATGCGCAGGCCGCCCCAGTCGAAGTCGCCGTGGTACAGCAGCGTTGCCCCGTGGGAGTGGAGGTGGCGGAGCAGGGTGAGTGCGGCGGCCGAAGGCTGGCCCTGGAGGCAGACCAGGGGCGGGCATGCGCTGCCGTGGGTGTCGGCGGCTGCCGCCAGTACGGTGGGGTTCTCACAGACACGGACGGTGGCGGGTGCCGTCCGCGGTGGGTGGCGGGTGAGGTGGCGCAGCGTCAGGACAGCGGGTTCGCCCGTGTCGGCCAGCCAGTCGAGGGCGGGGGCGCCGCCGCGCAGGTTCAGGGTGAGGACGCTGGAGGACAGCGCGTCCTTGAGGAGGCCCGCCGATGCCCATGCCTCACGGCGCCATTCGGCCCCGGTACCGTCCGGGAAGCCGGTCAGCGCCCGGATGCCGGACAGGACGACGGTGGCGAGCGGGGTCTGGTCGTCCAGGGCGTGGGCGTTGCCGAGGCTGCGGGCCGCGAAGGCGGGCAGGGAGACGGCGGGTTCGGCAGGCAGTCGGTGCAGGACCGCCACGGCGTCGGCGAGCAGGGTCCGGGCCGCCCTCGGGGTGCGGGACAGGCGGCGCACGAGGCCGCCCTGACGCAACCCCGCTGCCCAGCCGACCAGTTCGGGCCCCAGCGCGTCGAGGGCGTCGAGTGGCGCGTACGCCTCCTGCCAGGCGCGGGCTTCCCGCTCCCGTATGTCGCTGAGCGCGGTCACGGGGCCGGTGAGCGCGGTGACGGCGGAGGCGAGGCCGTCGGGGGCGGCGCCGGAGCGGCGCAGGACGTCGTCCACCGTGTCGAGACGTACGGTCAGCGAGCGCCCGGCGCGCGGGGCGCGGCCGAGGAGGCGTTCGGCTGCGGCTCGCTGTGCCTGGGTGGGGCCGGTCAGGGAGACCGGCCCGGTGAGGGGCTCCTCCCGCTCCATACGGCGGCGTACCCGTTCCAGGAGCCAGGCCAGGGCGGGGTCGCCGAGCAGACGGCCGAGGCGGTCGAGGTCGAGGCGGTCGCCGCCGACGGGCGAGCCGGGCCGCGGCGGACTCATGCCCATGGCGGGCCCTGCCGGGGGGCGGGTACCGCCGCGCCGGCCGGGTCGTCCTCGGGGCCGGCCGCGCCCGGGGGTGCCGCATGGACCGGGCCGGCGGCCTGGGCGGGGTACGCCGTCAGGTGGTCCGGCTCCGTACCCCGTACCCGCTCGGCCCCGTCCCACTCCCAGCGGGTCACCAGGACCGCCGCGATCTCGTCGACGCGCGACAGCTGCGCGATGGCGATGCCGGGGACCTGTGGGTAGCACGCCCACTCGCGTTCGCTGGTCATCGCCACATCCAGGTCGAAGGCGTGCAGCAGGCCGAGGCACTTGGCCCGAGAGTCGTCGTCCACACCCGCGAACGCCTCGTCCAGGGTCACCAGGCGCGGAGCGTACTCCGTCGCCGCGGTGGCGTAGTGCGAGGAGGCCGCGGCGAACAGCGGCACGGACACCGCGAGCACGCGCTCGCCACCGGACGCGGGCCCGGTGGCCGGGACCCACTTGCCGTGCTGGTGACGTTCGATGCCGAACTCGTGCCAGGTGCGGTAGTCCAGGGCCGCCGTCAGCACCTCCAGCCAGCTTCCCGCACCGTCGTCGTTCTGCCGGCGGGCGATCTGCGCCTGCAGGAACTCGCCGACCGCCCCACGGTCCTCCGGCGCCCACGCGTCGGCGGACTGACGCAGCCGCTCCCGCGCCTGGGCCAGGCCCGTCGGCGCCGTGCGCGCGGAGCGCCAGACGAGGCGGAGCTTCATGCCGGTGGAGGTGGGCCGCTCCTCCAGCTCGGCGTTCATGGCGCGGACCTGGCGTTCGGCCGCGCCGATGAGTTCCTGCAGGGTGCCCGCGACCTCGGTCAGCAGGTGGGTCTCCAGGATCTCGCGTTCGTGCGCGGACAGGATGCGCGCCAGCTCCGCGACCTCGGTGGCGAGCGCTTCGGCCAGTTCGGGGACGGCACGTTCGCGGCCCTGGTAGACGATGTCGACGACCATGCCGTCCTCGACCATGCGGGCCGTGGCGGTGTGGCCGTTGCGCGACAGGGCGTCCTGGAGCTTCTTGTACTCCTCGCTCAGCCGCTTCTGTACGCGCTCCCAGGCGCCGTCCGAGTCGTCGACGGCGGAGAGTTCGGCCTCGACGGCGCGGGCGAGGGCCACGGCCGGGGTCGCCGCCCACGCTCCGCCGTCCGGTGGCGGTACGGCCGCCCGGGGCAGGGCCACGGTCAGCAGGCCGGTGGCCGCGAACCGCTGGAGGGAGGCGATCGCCTCGGCACGGGCGGCGGCCGCCGCGGTGACATCCTTCTCCAACTGCTCGATACGGCCCTCGGCGCGGCTGGCCCGCCGGTCGGCGTCCGTGTACGCCTGGCCGGCCTCGCGCTGCTCGCGCCCGCACGCCTCCAGGGCGCGGGCGGTCTCGGTCAGGCGCCGCTCCAGCTCGGCGACGGCCGTGCCCACCGTGGAGCGCAGCGTGGTGTGGCGTTCGTCGGCCGCGGCCGCGAGGCGGGCCGACTCCTCGGCACGCAGGTCCAGTTCGGCCACCCGCTCCTCGGCCCGCCCGGCCTCCGCGCTCTCCTCCCCGACCGCACGGGTCGCCTCGGCGCGTTCGCGCAGGGCGGGCCACAGGGCGGCCAGGTGGGCGGCGTGGTCGGCCAGCGCCTGGCGTACGGCGGCAAGCCCCGCCCGGTCGGCGGGCAGACTCAGGCCGGCGGCGGCGTCGGTGAGCTCGCCGGCGATCCCGTGAGTCCGCCGAGTCGCCTCCGCCAGTTCGGCGGACCGTTCGTCGCGGCGGGTACGGGCCCGGTGCGCGGCGTCCGTCGCGGCGGCGGCCAGCGCGTGGGCGTGGCGCAGGGCAGCGTCGTCGGGGACGGCGGCCAGCTCGGCGTCCAGGGTGCGGCGGCGCCCCGCCACCGACTCGCGCTCGGCCTCCAGGCCGTTCATCTCCGCGCGCAGAGCGACGAGTTCGCCCCGCAGGGCGGTGATGAGGGCCCGGCGCGCCTCCTCGCGGGCACCCTCGCCCACATACACCGCGGCCGGCTTGGACCAGCTGCCGGTCAACGCCCCCACGCGGAAGCCGCCGTCCACCGCCACCCAGGTTCCGGCGCCCTCGCCCAGCCCGATGGCGGCGAGCAGCCGGGCCACGGCGTCCTCGCCGACGGCCGCGGCCCGCGCGTCGCCGTGGTCGACGGCCGGGCGCAGTACGTCGGCGAGAGCGGCCCCGGCGACCGGGCCGTCCGGGGCCAGCAGGACATCGTGCCCGTCGGCGTGCAGGGCGGTGCCGTCGGGCCGTACCCAGGCGTCCAGCAGGCCGGATGCCTCCAACGCCGCTTCCAGACCGGCGCGTTCGGCCTCGCCGAGGTGCTCCCGGAAGTCGATCAGCCGCCACAGGGGCGCCCCGGCTGCCCGGTCGCGCACGCCGGGTGTGCGGGTGTGCGCTGCCTCCGGTCCGCGCTGACCGCCCGCCTCCAGTTCGGCCAGTTCCCGTTCGGCCTCGGCGTGACGAGAGCGCAGTCCGGCCAGATGCTGCCCCAGCACCGCTGCCCGGTCGGCCAGTTCCGCGGCCCGCGAGCGGTGGGCCTGCGCCGCCTGCTCCCGTGCCGGGTACGGGCCGTCCAGACGCGTCACCCAGTCCTGCAGGCCGTCCAGCAGCCCGGCCGGGTCGGAAAGCGTCAACTCCTTGCAGCCGTCGAGGTGTTCGTGTACGAGAACGACCAGCTCCCGCCCGGCCTGTGCTGCGGCCTCCTCCGCCTCTGCCTGCCGTTCGGCGGTGTGTCCGGCCTCCGTCTCCGCCTCGTCGGCGCGCCTGGCGGCCGCGCGTCGCTCGGCCGCCGCCTCCTCGGCACGCGCTGCGAGCCCCTCCACATGCCCGACCGCGCGCCGCCTGCGCTCCACGACCTCCTCGGCCGCGCGCCGCAGTGCGTCCTCCGGTGCGCCCTCGGTGCGCAGCTCGCCGTCGAGGCCTGCGGCCTCGGCCGCCTCCCGTTCCCGTACGAGCGTGTCGGCGAGCCGCTGCTCGGCCGCCGCCAGCCGGTTCTCGGCAGTGCCCAGGCGGCCGAGTGCCCGGGTGTGCGCCTGTGCGGCCTGCTCCCGGTCCGCCGCGGCACGGGCCAGCTCGTACGCGGTGCGCCGCGCGTCGGCCGCCGCCTGCTCCAGCTCCCGTGCGCTGCGCATCTCGGGGCCCTCGCGCAGCGCCGCGTCCTGCGCCGTCAGCCGGGCCGCGGTCTGCTCCAGCTGCGCGATCCGCCCGGTGGCGGCAGCCCGGTCCCGTTCGGCCTCCTCTCGTTCCGCCCGGTCCTGGGCCAGATCGCGGTGCAGCTGCTCGTAGCGGGCGTGCTCGCTGCGCGGCAGCCGGGCCCGGCGGCGGGTGGCGACACGGGCGTAACGCCGGTAGTGGTCCAGGAAGGCGGAGGCGGCCCGCTCGGCCTCGGCGGCCGCACGCAGCTCCTCCTTCTCCTCGTCGAGCGAGCGGAACGCCTCGGCGACGTCGGCGATCACCGCCTGGTCCATCGGCGGCAGCGCCTCGGTGAGCGCGCGGGACAGCGCGGCCTCGTTGGGGCGCTTGGACAGCTGCGGCTGACGCAGCTGGATCAGCAGGTCCACCAGGGCCGCGTACCGCCGCTCGCCCAGCCCGAACAGCGCCTCGTCGACCGCCCTGCGGTACGCCTTCGCCTGGTCGTACACCATGCCGCGGCCGGCCACCGCCTCCGCCAGCCGGTCGCGGGACAGCGCGGTGCCGGTTGCGTCGAGCAGGCTCAGCTCCGCCCCGATCCGCTGGTCGGTGACGGCGTACCAGTGGCGGGCGATGCCGCGCCCTGCCACCGCCTTCAACCCGCACACGAGGGTACGGAAGTGAGCCTGACCGTTGTCCTCGTCGACGCGGCCGAATTCGATCCAGGTGTAGCCGAGCCGCTCGGGGTGCGGGTGCTCTCCGCCGAGCAGCAGATTCCACTCCATCCGCTTGCCCGGGTCGGCGTCGGGCTCCACCCGGCGCGCGGAGAGATCGCCGTCCAGGAGGAAGGGGAGAGTGAGGGCGAGGACCTTGGACTTGCCGGTGCCGTTGTTGCCTCGCAGCAGCAGCCGGCCGTCACGGAACCAGAACTCCTCCACGTCGTAGTAGAAGAGGTCGACGAGCCCGATGCGCAGCGGCCGCCACCGGCCGGGCGCGGGGGAGGGGAGTGCGGTCCTGCCGGTCACGCGTGCGTCGCCTTTCGTCGTACGGACTCCACCACCACGGTCTCGCCGACCGCGTACCGGGCGAGTGCGGGGCGCGGGGTGATGCCGTCGGGGGTACGTCCCACCAGACCGAGCGCGGCGAGCTTCGTCACGGCCTGCTCGACCAACTGCGGCTCCGCCCCCGGTTCTCTGGCGGTCCGCGACCAGAACCCGCCGTGTTCTTCGGCCAGTTCCCGCACCCGTCGCTCCAGGTCCCCAAGGGGGACGGGGCCGCGCACAGCCGCGAGGTACTCGGCCAGCAGCAGGGTGATGTGCCCATGAGTACCCTGCTCCGGCATGCGTACATCGGTGAGGTCGTCCAGAGGATCGACCATGGCGATGCCCTCGGCGCGCACTTCCGCGACCAGACCGGTCAGCTCGCCGATACGCGCGGCGATGAAGCTGCGCTGCCGGGTCAGATAGGCCAGTTCGGTGTCGGTCAGCTCGTCGTAGTACAGCACCGGATCGTCGAGGAGGCGGCGGGTCAGGGTCCAGCGGATCGCCCGGAACCGCAGCTCGTCGCTGTCCAGCGCGACGCTCTCGGCGCCCAGTTCGGCCAGCCGCTCCTCGAAGTCCTCGGCCGCGACCGTCGAGGGGCCGCGGCGGGTGGCGAGGAGCCCGGCCAGGACGCGGCGTTCCACGTCGTACAGCACATCACCCGCCCCGCTGACGTACGCGTCCTCGTCTCCGGCCACCCGCCGCAGCACACCGTGGTGCAGCAGCAGCCGTACCACCGCCGCGAGATCCAGGCGCTCGTCACGGCGCTCCAGCGTGAACTCGAGCCCTGCGGCGGCCAGCTGCGGATCGGCGGCGTCCAGGACGATCTGCTCGGCGAGACGCCCGAGTGCGATCTGCGCCTCGCCGCGTTCCAGTGCGGCCAGCGCCAGGCAGAGCAGCACATAACGGCGGCGGGTGAACGGCGCCCGGGCGCGGCTCGCCTCGCGCGCCGGATGGGTGGGATCGTGCGGCGTGCCCGGCGTCTTGCGCAGCCGGGCGGCCTCGGCGTCGACCAGAAGCGGCCAGCCGGTGTTGCGGTCGAACCAGTCACGCAGTTCGGCGGCGTGCTGCCGCACCAGGCGGTACTCGTCCGCGTGCGGGCCGTGCGCGAGCAGCAGCGGCTCCTTGAGCAGGGCCCGTGCGGCCTTCTGCAGCTCGGCGGCCCGGCGGCCGTCCAGCACCTCGGTCAGGGGCGTGCTCATCGGGCCTCCCGCGCGGTGAGATCGGTGATCTCGATCAGATGGTCGGGCCCGCGGAACACTCCGCCCGGCGTGCGGATCGCGGCCGTGGTGACGCCCGTACCGCCCGGCAGGGCCGTCAGACGGATCTCCATCGAGCCGTCGTTGCTGGTCGCCACGGTTGTCGTCATACCGGGCCGCCAGGTGGCGAGGGCATCCCCCAGCAGCTGGAGGAACAGCCCGAAGGCGAGCGGGTCGAGCTCACCGATCCCGGACAGCCGGGTGACGCCCTGTGCCGCCAGGCGAGCACGGGCCGCCGCGATCTCCTCGGCCTGTTTGACAGCGAGCTCCGCGAGCCGCCGCCGTTCCTCGGAACGGTCCCGCACCTTGCGGGCCTTGCCGCGCCGCTCATAACTGCCGGTGCGGCGCAGCTGCGGGCTGATCCGCAGCGGCTCGGCCCCGGCCCAGGGGGTGGACGGGGGCACGGGACGGGCTGTGCGCTCGGCGAGGGTGTCGGCGTCGACGGTGAGATGACGGGAGGGGTGGAGGCCGAACGCGGTGCGCCACAGCCGGTGCCGGGCCTCGTCGTCCGGGGCCTCGGCGAACCAGCGGGCCAGCGTACGGAAATCCGCCGACCGATCCGAGCGCCCGGCCCGCCGTTCGTTCAACTGCCGTACGACCGCGAGGAGTTGCGGGATCGCCCCCAGTGCCCGCCCGCGCAGCAGCCGCGCCTGCGACTCGCGCCCGTCCGCTGACACGAACCAGGCGGCCAGCCCCGACCAGCGCGCCGCCCACCGCTCGTACGCCTGCTCCTCGGCGCTCTCGGCCTCGTCCGGGGCGGCGTCGGCCGCCTCGCGGGCCGCGGCGAGGCGTAGCAGCACCTCGGCCCGGCCGCCCGCCTCCAGCTCGCCTATCAGCAGCGCGATCCGGCTGCCCAGAGTGATCAGATCCTGGATGAACCGCTCCAGGTACTGGATCAGCCGGTCCTTGTAGGCGAGGAACACCTCGACCTCGACACCGTGCAGATCGATGGTGCGCTGCAACGAGCCCATGAACGCCCGCGCGTTCTCCGCGAGCGCCCCGAACCGTCCGGTCAGCGCCGACAGCGCGAGGTGTGTCTTGGCCGGGTCGGGCTCGTCCTCGGCCGCGATGACCAGGAGGGCCCGCAGCTGGGTGACGATGTCGTGCAGCGCCACCGCCTGCAGCGCGCCACGCCGCCCCAGCGCCTCGTCGTACGCGGACAGGGCCTCCTCGGCGGCTTCTCCGGCGCGCGTGAGCTGGTAGATGAACCGTTTGCGGTAGAAGTCCTCGACCGCTGTGACCCGAGCGGTGTCCGGATCGGCCCGCAGATTGCCCCAGTCGACCAGGCTGTCCAGCGCCTTGACCACGGCGTTCAAGTCCCCGGGCCGATGCTCGGCCGGCAGCGCGGCATGGACGTCCTCGGGCCGCAGATGCACCGCGAAGCGCTCCTTGGCGGCGAGGAACGCTCCCATCACCTGGCGGTAGAGGGCCGCGTTGGGCGTGGTCAGGTGCGCGAAGGGGGCATAGGCGGTGCGCGCCGGGCCGGGCTGTGAGGTGGCGTCGGGAATGGAGGGCTGGGACGTCATCGTCCGGGCATTCTCCCTCATGGGCGCCGAGGCTCGGCAAGCGGTGGCCAGATCCTTACGCAAGGTGGCTCGCGCTGCGATCGCCAAGGCGCGGCCCGCGCCCGGCGGGGGCCGCTCGGCGATCTCGATGAGCCGGGTACGGGTGATGTCCGCCTCGGCAGCGGCGAGAGCAGTCGCGCTGCCGGGTAGCGTGGGGGGCGCCACAGGTCCATTGAGGTGAGGTCGTCCGTCCGATGCGCATGTTCTTCGAGCCCGATGACGAAGACGGCTTCGCCGTCGCCTGCGAGCAGCTCGCTCACCACGTCGCGGACCGGAGCCGCACGCAGGGCGGTGACGAAGCGGATCCGTTCGTCGTGGAGTCGGCTCTCGAGTACCGGCACGGCGGGACGGTGGACGGCCGGCTGGGGTTGTGGCAGGCGCGGCACGTGGAGGAGTTCCTGCTGGACTGGTTGCCGCGGACGCTGACCCGGCTGCCGGGCGAGCCGCCGACGGACGAGCCGGGCGGGCTGCGCACACTGCTGCGGTACCTGGACGCCACGGGCCTCGCGGACCCGCGAGGCGACGCCCTCGATGTGCTGGAGCGGGCCGTCGATGCCGCGGCCGGGCAGTTCGAGGCGGCCATGGCGGACCGTACGCGCTGGGGCATGGCGAAGTTCTGGGCCACTACCGCCGCCGAGCAGGGCGTGGACATCCACGACCAGGCGGCGATGACGCGGTTCACCGAGCGCGCCCGGCGCGACGAGGTGCCGTACGACCACGACGCCCTGGACGCGATCATGGCGCGTCACCTGCGCGCAGACCGACCCCGGACCGAACGGTCCGAGCCCCAGCTGCCGGTCACCCTGCCGGACGAGGACGAGCTGCGGGCACAGGCCGCCGAGGCACCGCCGGCCCGGCAGCTCGCCGGGCTCGCCGACTGGGCGGGGCCGGAGGGGCGGGAGCTGACCAAGCGGGGCCGGCTGCGCATCGCCGACGCCAAAGAACTCGTCGCCACCCTGGAGACCGGGGACCGGGCCGACTCCCCGCGTACCAGCGCGGAGCTGCCCCGGCTGCATCTCGTCTTCGAGTGGGCGAAGAAGGCCCGTCTCGTCCGGGTGGCGAAGGGACGCGTGTACGCGGTCGCCAAGGCGCGCCCGCTCCTTGCCGACCCGCTCGCACTGTGGCAGCGGGCCTTCGAGACGGTCTTCGAACTGCGCGAGCCCCTGCTGGGCGATGTGGACGGCTACCGGCTCACCTCGATGCTGTACGACGTGTACGAGGACGTCCTGCCCGATGTCCTCAACACCCTCTACAGCCTTCCGTACCCGATGCCCTGGCCCCGGCTCCGGGACTCCGTCCACGTCGTCTACCGGATGCGTTACGACCTGGACAACGCGACCGCGGACGAGCAGCGGCGCTGGCTGCTGTCCGCCGACCACGACCTGCGCCACGTCCTGGACTCCCTGGAGCGTCTCGGCGCGATCAGCCGCGAACAGGGCATGGCCGACCCGGTCTACCTGGAGCTGCCCGCTCCCGAAACCACCCCCGTCCCGTCCCCGCGGCCGCCCGCCGGAACGTCGCCCGAGCTCGCGGCGCTTCTCGTCGGCCGCCCCGCCGCCCCCGACCCACAGGCCGAGGCGGCGCGCGCGAAGCGGCTGAGCGCGGAACTCGCTGACGGCCCAGTGGAGTTGATTCGCCTTACCGACCTCGGTACGTACGGCGTGCGGCAGCGCCTCCTCGCCGAGGGGCGCAGCGCACCGCTCGTCGGCGAACTCGCCCACGCCCAGGCAGCCGGGCTGCTCGGGGTGCTGGCCGAGCACTACGACCCCGACTCCGCCCGCGCCGAGCTCGCCGCCTGGACCGCCGCTCACGGCGCCCCCGAAGCCGCCCGTGCCGAACTCCTGGGCGCAGTACGCAGGATGCCCTTCCGCGTACGTGCCGCCGCGATGCTCGACGCCCTGACCGCAGCGCTGCCCGAGGGAGACGGCGAGGAAGTGCTGCGCTCCTTGCGCGCCGACACCGAACTGGCCCCGACCGCGCTCAGCGTCCTCACCCACCGCGAAACCCTCACCCCCGAAGACCTGACCGAGCGCGAGGCACACCTCATGGTCGCCGAGAGCCTGCTCCAACTCCTGGAGGCCGCCGGAGAGCACGCCTTCCTCGACACCGTGCTGTCCGGTGGGCGCGGCGAGGCCGAGACGGCGATCCAGGCCGCCCTCAGCTCCGGCCACCCGGACCACACCGGACTCGAGCAGCTCCGACGGATCGCGGAAGGACGACTGCGCGCCAGATCCGCACAGCTCGGACGACTCAACGCGGCCCGCGCCCGGCGCGGCCGGACGCCCCCCAAACGCAAGCGCCGCCGCTGACCCGCCACCGCGGGCAGCGCATTTGCAGGGAAACCGTCCGCAACACGCCGTATGCCTTGGCCTGTCGCGGACGTTTTCCCTGCAGTTCGGGGTGTGTGCCGGATGCGTGGCGGGCGCGCCGGCCGCCGGGCGAGTCGCCGCCCCATCCAAGACTGCCTTTCCAGCTACCGGCAGCTCTCTCGACTTGCGTGATCTCCGGGTTACCCGTCTCCGTCGACGCGTTGCCACGACGATAGGATCGCCTCGGCCGCCACAGCAACAGAAAAGGCCCTGAAGCCCCCGGCGGCGCGTGCCGGTCCGAACTCTGCGCAGAGCGTCCGTGAATCCCCGGTCGATCGCGGTCCGTTCCTCCGGAGAGGCCGACCCCACGCCGGTCACGGCGATAGGCTGTCGGGCCGTGAGCGAATACCAGTACTACGAGTTCCTGGCTGTCGACCGCCCACTGAGCGAAGAGGAGCTCGCACAGGTGCGGGCTCTGTCCACCCGGGCCGACATCACGCCGACCCACTTCGTGAACGAGTACCACTGGGGCGACTTTCGCGGCGATACGACCAAGCTGGTCGAGCAGCTCTATGACGCCCATCTGTACTACGCGAACTGGGGCAGCCGTCGTCTCGTGCTGCGCCTGCCCGGCGGGCTGCTCCCGGCCAAGAAGGCCGCCGCGTACGCCATGGAGGAGGTGCTCAGTGTCCGGACCTGCTCCGGGCACACGCTGCTCGACTTCTCCCTGTCGTCGGAGGACGCCGAGGAGTGGGACTTCGAAGCCTCCTTCTCCCTGTCCGATTTCGTCGGGCTGCGGGCCGAACTCGCCGCGGGAGATATGCGCGGCCTGTACGTGGCCTGGCTCGCAGGGCTGACCGTGTGGGAACTGGCCGAGGACGACGAGGAGGAGTACGCCCGCGAACTCGAACCACCCGTTCCCGCCGGAATGTCCGCGCTCACCGGACCGCAGCGGGCTCTGGCCGGCTTCCTGCGGGTGGGTTCCGACC
Organism: Streptomyces sannanensis; assembly: GCF_039536205.1. Classification (GTDB taxonomy): domain Bacteria; phylum Actinomycetota; class Actinomycetes; order Streptomycetales; family Streptomycetaceae; genus Streptomyces; species Streptomyces sannanensis. The sequence continues at coordinate 5,986,858 of NZ_BAAAYL010000001.1, forward strand.
TGCTGGCCGTCGCCGCGGAGGCCAGTGCCCCGGCGACTGCCGCGGCTGTCGACGGCAGGGCCCTGGCGGCGTGGATCGCCGCGCTGCCCGCGGCGGAGAAGGACGCGCTGCTCGTCGAGGCCGCGCTCGGTACAGGCCCGCAGCCCGGCCCTCTCCTGCTGGCCCGCTACCGGGCCGCCACGCTGCCCGGCCCTCGCCCCGGGGCGGACCGGCGCAGCGCCGCCCAGCTGCTGGACGGCGCCTGCCGTCACCGCACCGAGCGTCAGCAGCGTGAGAAGAAGGCCAGGGCGGCCACCGAGCGGGCCCGGGCCCTGGAGATCACCCGGGCCCGCGACGCGCATCTGACCTGCCTCGCGAAGAACACCGAACAGGCATGGCGGGACGTCGACAGACTCATCGCCCAGAAGAAGCCAGGTCCTTATGACGTCGCCGTCACCCTCCTCAAGGATCTCCGCGAGGTCCACACCCGGGCGGACACGATCGCCGAGTTCCACGAGCGGGCCGCCCAGTTGAGGGAGGCGCACCGGAGCAAGCCCTCGCTCATGCGCCGCTTCGACGACGCGGGATTCCCGTACCGTTCCTGAAGACCGAGCGGGCGCGGCCGCCGGCCGTCAGCCGTACACGGTGACCGGATCGGTCCGTATCCGGACCCGATGAGGCCTGTCACCACCCCGGCCGCGCCGGACAGACTTCCGTACATGACCCGAGCACTGATCCGTGGCCCGCGACATGGTCGTCTACGCCCGCCGCAACGGCCACGAACCGCAGGCCAGCGCGATGCTCCGGTACCGCTCCCACCTCGACGACACCGTGCACCGCGCCCAGGACCTGCTCGACGCCGGATTCGACCAGCCGCTGCCCCTGCCCGCCCTGGCCGCGGCCGTGGGCGTCAGCGGACGTACCCTCACCCGCCTGTTCACCCGCGCCACCGGCGGCCTCACCCCACTGCGCTACCAGCAGACCCTCCGCCTGGAACGCGCTGAACACCTCATCAGCCACGGGGCGACCGTCAACGCCGCCGCCCGCTCGGTCGGTTTCGAGGACCCCGGCATGCTCCGCCGCCTGCGTGCCCGCGCAACCTGACCAGCTGTCCTGGTCCATCGCGGTGGCGTGACGCAGTCGGCACCGCCTCGACGCTCAGGCGCTCATGCCTTTACGGGGTGAGCCGGTTCGGGCCGCGGAACAGGAACGTCGCCTCACGGAGCGACTCCAACCCGAGCATCACCATCAGGACCCGCCCGAGCCCCACCGGGGAAGCGTCGGCGGCCGGCCGCCTACCGTCGGCGTACCCGCCTTCGGTTGCTCCCGAGCCCGGACCGGCCCGTCCGGCCCGCGCGTACCCCACGACTACGTGGCAACCTCCTCGCGATGTCGCGAAGCTCCTGGAGCGCCTCGTGATCGGGGTGCAGTGAGACCAGGGCGGCTTCGATCGCGTTGCGAAAGTCGGGCCCCTGCGCGAGCACCGCCTGGGCGAAACCGTCCGGGCCGCTGATCTCCAGCAGTTGGAGCATGCCCTCCGCGACCATGATCAGGGACTCGGTCTCGGTGAGGTCCTCGGGGGAGAGGAGGTCCCGGCCGGTGAGTGCACCGACGGCGAGGGGCGCCAGCTGTGGGTCGGTGCGCAGCGACCGAACGAGGCGTTCCCCTTCCCCGTCGGGCAGCGCTGCGAGGAGCGTGTCGAGCATGGCCTGGGCGCGGCTGCGGTAGGGCATGGCGCGTACGGCGTCCAGGAGACGCCGGTGAGCGGCTTCCGGGCCGCCGTGTGACTCGATCCAGGAGGTCAGTTCGGTGTGGGCGGATTCGGGGTCGTAGTGCTCGGCGAGGGTGCCCAGGAGGCCGGCGGCGGGGGCGTGGGCGAGTTCCCCGACGAGCGGCGCGTCGCGGCCCGAGTCGAGCAGGCGGGCGTGTACGGCCCAAGTGCCCAGGGCGGTCAGGCGGATGAGTTCCACGGGGCCTTCGGTGAGTTCGGAGATGTCCGGTGCGGGGACGGCGGGCGCGTCGGCGAGCAGCGCGACGACTGTGCCGGTAGTCGAGCGCCGCGGCCACCGCGAACTCGTCCACCGTGCCCACGCCCTGCGTCCGCCCGGCCCACTGCGCGAGCCGGCCGACGAGTCCTGGTCTCCCGAGGGCAGCCGTATCGCCACAGGCGACCACGACGGCACGGTGCGCGTGTGGGCACCCCGTACCGGTACAGAACTCATCTCCCTGACCGGGCACCAGGACTGGGTTGGCCGCATCGCATGGGCTCCCAGCGGCCGATTCCTCGCCAGCGCCTCCGACGACCGTACGTGCCGGCTGTGGGACGTGGCCGAGAGCCGCCAGCTCACCGTTCTTCGCGGCCACGACAACTACGTGGACGACATCGCCTGGTCCCCGGACGAGGGACGCATCGCCACAGCCTCCGGGGACTGGACGGCCGCAGTGTGGGACGCGGTCACGGGCCGCCGCATCGAGGTCCTGAAGGGGCATGAGGGACGCGTCCGCGCCGTCGACTGGTCACCCGACGGCCGGCTCATCGCCACTGGCTCGGACGATCGCACGGTACGCATCTGGTCGTCCGACACCTTCGAGGAGATCTCGATCGTCGGGGTCCACCAGGACAAGGTGGCCTCGGTCGCCTGGTCCCGGGACGGGACCCGCCTGCTCACGGCCTCCTTCGACGGCACGTCTCGGGTGTGGCCCGCCGACCCCGACTTCGACCGCCTGGAGGCGGGTGCCCGAGGCCGGGTCTTCCGGGTGCTCAGCGAGGATGAGCGACGGCACCACATGCTGCCGCTCGCCCCGTAGTCACAGCACCTGCTCCTCGACCGTACGGTCGTCGGTGCGCACCAGGTAGTCGTCCGGGTCGAGTCCCATGGCCTTGCGCGCGGGAGAGGCCCAGTACAGCGCGTTGCGCTCCTCGAACGTCTCGGGCCCGTCGTACGAGACGAGCCAGACGAATTGGTTACGCTCCCGGTCGAGCCAGGCCCCACCGATGATGAACCCCAACTCCAGGCGCAGCGGCACGATTTCCGCCCGCCACCGCTCCACCCACTCGTCGAGCAGGCCGTCCCGGACGGTGTAGGTGCGCAGCTGGGTGGTCCTGGGCATGTGAGGGTCCCTCCTGAGTGTTGCCTCGCCGCGGAACGCAGGCTATGCGGCGGGAGCGACTGACGGCAGGAATCGGCGGTCTCGGCGTACGGCTGCGGGAGGCAGACGTACCAGCGGGCCGCGTCTTCCCTCATGGCACGCTTCTGGGACCGCACCCGCCGCCGCTCCGAGGTACATCTGAAGTAGTTCAGATATCATCGTGGTATGGCGGTGCAGACTTTCTCCTACAGTGCATTCCTGCGGGGCCCCGCGAAGGTGCTCCCTTCCCTCGACGACGCCGACGTGATACTCGAGCGTCGCGACGAGGAGAACCTCGTCCTCATGCGCGCCGAGCGCTTCGAGGCCACCGCCGACAGCCTGCGGGTCGCGGCGCGCGCGCTCGCTGTGCTGGCCCGGCGGGACCGAGACCTGGCCCAGGAGCTGCTGGCCCAGGAGCTGCCTTGGATGCACTGGCTTCCGGCGGAGGAGCGTGCCGAGTGCGTGCGAGAGCTCCTTGCGGACCTCGCGGCAGGCGCGGAGACCGGCCTGCTGCTGCCCTTCGCCCGTAATCTCGCCTCCTGGCGTACCACCGCCGAGGTGTGGTCCGACCCGCAGCTCGCCCACGAACTGCAGGGACCGTTCCCCGGCGACGGACCCGAGCTGAACCGGCCCTTCTCGGAGACGTCATGAGCAGCCGCGGGGAGGAGTTGTCGCGGCCCCGCCCATGGAGGGGTGCGCGCCGCCGACCGCCAGGCGTACACCGGTGGGCAGCAGCTGCTGGCACAGGTCCCGGAGAACCTGGACCGGGCGTGGGTCGCGATCACTTCCGAGCCCAGACGCGTCGGCCAGCGTCAGCACCCGCTCAAGGGGACGCCGGGCATGGTGAAGGTCGGCAGTGCCACGCTGGAGCAGTTCCAGTACGAGGTGACTGGGGGCGGCCGGATCTGGTACGCGATCGACGATGAGTGCCGCACCCTGTGGATCACCAGAGCAGGGACCGGCCACCCCATACAGACAGACACCCGCGGTCGCCGGTAGCCGCATGGCGCGTGCCCTGGCCCGCCGGTGCCCTTCCAGTTCGCTCACCGTGCTCGGCGACCTGGCACAGGCCTCAGGGTCGCACGCCTACCAGTCCTGGCGCGAGCTGGTCCCCCTGCTGTCCACGAACGGCTGCGGCATCGCCTCCTCGCCGAGCTCTGGGAGTCCGGTGAACCCGAGGATGGCAGCACCGCGGACGTCATCCGCACCAACGACACCGGCACCCACCTCTTCGAAGCGCTGCACGCCGAGCAGCCGACCTACGTGGATCTGAGAGAGGCAGCGACCCGCACGACGGAAGTCCGCTTCGCGCTCGACCGTACGATCGACCGAATCTTCCTCGTATGTGCGGCCGCACCGGTCGAGCCGTGGGCAATCGAAGCCATCGAAGGTGCCTTCGACGTCTCCGTGATCTGGTGGGGCGACGGAAGCTGGCAGGGAGCCGAAGTCCATACGGTTGTGCCGGGCCGGGGATGACCCTCCCCGCTCGCGACTTCCATGAACTGGGCACACCCGCCTGGTATGGACGTTTGGCGGCACGCCGGTCGTCCGGCGGCACCATTGAGGGCTGTGAACCGGACGCTGAGCGCCGTCAGCCTGCTCCGAGGCGAGCAGGACCTGTGGTTCGTCGAAGCGTGCCTCGACGCCTGTCACCTCGGTGTGGCCAGGGGCAGCTTCGCCCGCCTCGTGCCGGGCGTTCCAAGGCGGAGGGGGCAGGATTCGAACCTGCGTGGGCCTTGCGGCCCGACCGTGAGCTGAGCTCGGGTCCCCGATAAGCCACTCCGGGCACCCCTCCTGGTCCCGGCCGGGTTTCCCTCGGCCGTTCACATCAATTACTGTGCCAGACCCGGCTGATGGGCTGCTGACTTCCGGCTGACGCCGCAGTGCGCCGCCTGCACCAGTTGGACCTCCGCTCGGCGCAGGCGGCAGACGGCGACGCGGATGACGTGATCAGGCGAGGGCGCCCAACCTCGATGCCGGCGAAGGTGAGCGCATGGGCGTGCCGCGAACGGCCTTCTCCCATGCGCGCGACCGCTCGGGCAGAACCACAGCCCGGTCAGCGGGGGTTTTCCCATCATGCCGTCCATGAGCGACCAGCAGCAGGGGCAGGACGAGGCCGGGCGGACCCCGCGGCAGGCCGGGATCGCCGCGTTCGTCACGGGCCTCGTCGTCACCCTCGGCTTCTTCGCCTTCTTCCCCGGACTGCCGCACGTCATCGACTGGGGTGCCATCCTGCTCTCCCTCGCAGTCGGGGGTATCGCACGCTGGGCCTGTCGAGCCTGGCTGACGAAGAGGAGTGCCGACCGCCTGTGAGCGGTGGCGGCCCGGTCAGCGGCCGCTTAGCGTGTGAGAGGCAGCAACATCAACCACTGAGCGAAATGGTGCGTCGCCATGCCTGACAGGCCGGCTGTTGTCCTGGTGCACGGTTTCTGGGGCGGAGCCGCCCACTGGGCGAAGGTCATCATCGAGTTGCGCGACCGCGGCTTCGAGTCGGTCTTCGCCGTGGAGAACCCGCTCACCTCCCTGGCCGACGACGCCGAGAACACCCGAATGATGGTCCGGCAGGTGGGCGGTCCCGTGCTGCTCGTGGGGCACTCCTACGGCGGCGCGGTCATCACGGAGGCGGGTGACCTGCCGAATGTCGTCGGGCTGGTCTACGTCGCCGCGTTCGCGCCCGATGCGGGGGAGAGCCCCGGGCAGCTCAGCCAGGAGATGCCGCCCGCTGCCGTCGACAGTCTCACCGCCGACTCCGACGGCCACCTGTGGATCAAGCGCGACAAGTTCCATGAGAGCTTCGGCCAGGACCTGACCGACGACGAGGCCCTGGTCATGTCCGTCACCCAGAAGGCCCCAATGGCCACGACCTTCGGGGACACCGTGACTGCACCGGCCTGGCGGGCCAAGCCGACCTGGTACCAGGTGTCGAAGCAGGACCACATGATCGACCCGGACAACGAACGGCGCATGGCCCGGCGGATGGGACCCCGTAGAGTCGTCGAACTCGACGCGAGCCACGCCTCGTTGGCTTCGCAGCCGGTCGCGGTCGCCGACCTGATCGAAGCGGCGGCGAACGAGGTCGCCGGCCGGTAGCGGTGCCGCGCCGGGCTCAGGCGCATGACAGTGCGCCAGCTCTCGTACGGGTGAACCGGCGACCACAGGCGGACGACTCCCCAAGGATCAAAATGTGTGGCCACCGCATGAACATCGGTGGCCTGCCGTGCGTACACCTGTACGGTCCGACGCGAGCACACCAGCCGTGCCGCTCAGGTCTGCGTCGCACCCCCTTGCAATGAATCCTGAAGGAGAGTTCGTGAATTCGCTGACGATCCGCACGGCCATGGTGGCTGTCGGCACCACCGCGCTGCTGGCCACCGCCGTCGCGGCCCCGCCGGTATCCGCGGCGCCCGCCGAGGGGCGTTCCTCGGTGGCACTCGACTGGTACGACACCACGGCCGCGACCGTCGCGGCGGCCGGAGCCCCGACGCCGGTCACCAACAGCCGTACCTGGGCGATCAGCTGGCTGGCCGCGGCCCGTGCGACCCGGGCCGTCCCCCACGGTGTCAACCACCGTGAGTACCAGGACGCGGCGCTGGCCTCCGCTGTGCACGACGCGCTGGTGGTACTGGCCCCGGCCCGTACCGAGCAGCTGAACGCGGCTCTGCACGAAACCCTCGACGGGATCCCGGACGGCGCGGCCGAGGACCGGGGTGTGGCCGAGGGCAGTCGCCAGGCCCGTCTCGCCCTGGCCTCGCGGGAGGGCGACGGCCTCGACCCGGCGTCGTCGAACGCGCCGTTCCCCGTGCCGCCGGCCGCGCCGGGTGTGTGGCAGCCGACGCCGCCCTCGTACAGCCCGGCCATCCAGTACGGCAACCGCCTCGCCAAGCCCTTCGTACTGCGCAGCGCCGACCAGTTCCGGCTCGGCCCGCCGCCCGCGGTGGGCTCCGACCGCTACAAGGCGGATCTGGCCGAGGTGCGGGCGTACGGCGCCGTGGACAGCACCAAGCGCACCGCCTGCCAGACGGAGACCGCCACCTTCTGGGTCGGCCCCTCCCCGACCATGTGGACCGGGCCGCTGCGGGTCGCGGTGGACCGCGCGCCACAGTCGGCGGCGAAGCGGGCCGAGCTGGTGGCACTGTTCCATGTCGCGGCCGTGGACACGCAGATCGCCACCTCCGACAGCAAGTACCACTATCAGTCGTGGCGTCCCGTCACCGCCATCCGCACCGGCGACATCGACCAGGACCCGACGTGGACGCCGCTGCACGCGACGCCCGCGCACCCGGACTACCCGAGCGGCCACAACACCTTCGCGGGGGCGGGGGAGCAGGTGCTGAACACCCTCGTCGGGCGGCACATCGCGCCGTACGAGGTGACCTCCCCCACCGCGCCCGGAGTGACCCGTACGTACACGGACTGGCACGGACTGACCGCCGACAACGTCGAGGCGCGGATCCTCTCCGGCATCCACACCCGCTCCGCGGACGAGGCAGGCGTGAAGCTGGGCGCCGACGTGGCCGGGTATGTCCTGAACCACGCGGACGAGCTGCTGCGACGGCTCTGAGTTCGGTGTCCGCGCGGTGAACCGGGCCGGCCTGCGCAGCCCGGTGGCCTTCCCGGTCCCGAAGCGCTGACCACGGGGTGGCCGTTCCCCGGGGAGCGGCCGCCCCGGGCCGCCTCCGGCACCTGGTACAGCAGTGAGAACCGGGGATGCTGAGGGGAAGCCTGCCGTTCGCCGTGCAGGAGCAGTGCGGCGCAGCTGACGACCGCCGGACGCCGGTGGGTCCTGCCCCGCGGGGCAGGACCCACCGGCGTCCGGCAGGGGCAAGTTCTCCGCGAGAGCTCGGCAATATAACTGACAGGTGAGGCGTCGTCAGCAGGGGGTGGGGCCGTCCGCGTGGGCGGGTCGCATAGGGCAGGATGCTGGATCTCGTCGGGCCGTCATATGCGCCCTGACGTGGCAGTACGGCCCTGAAGCGAACGGTGACACGGTGACGACACAGCATGCCCGGCCATTCATGGCGAACGCCTCCGACATAGTGCCCGGGACAGGCCTCACACTGCTCGACCAGCCACTCACGGTGCGCGACATGATCGTCGCCGGTGTCGCGGTGGCCGCCGGAGTGATGGCGGGCCTGCTGTTGCGCGTGGTGCTGCGATGGCTGGGCGAGCGGGCGAGCAGGACGAAGTGGAGCGGGGACGACATCATCGTCGACGCCTTGCGGACGGTGGTCCCGTGGGCGGCACTGGTGGCCGGCCTGGCCACGGCGGCCGCGACCCTGCCGTTGACCCGGAGCGTCGGCCACACCGTCAATCAGGTGCTGCTCGCCGTGCTCATCCTGGTCGCCACGACCACGGCGGCGCGCGTGATCGCCGACCTGGTGCGCACCCTGGCGCTGTCCCGGTCCGGTGTGGCCGGTTCCGCGACCATTTTCGTCAACATCACCCGTGTCGCCGTGCTGGCGGTGGGCCTCATGGTGCTGCTGCAGACCCTGGGCGTCTCCGTGGCCCCGCTGCTCACCGCACTGGGCGTGGGCGGCCTTGCGGTCGCGCTGGCGCTGCAGGACACGCTGGCCAACCTGTTCGCGGGCGTGCACATCCTGGCGTCGAGGACGGTGCAGCCCGGCGAGTACATCCGGCTCGGCAGCGGCGAGGAGGGCTATGTCGTCGACATCAACTGGCGCAACACGGTGGTGCGGACACTGTCGGACAACCTGGTGATCATCCCCAACGCCAAGCTCGCCGGCACGATCACGACCAACTACCAGCAGCCGGAACAGCAGATGTCGATCCTGGTCCAGGCGAAGGTGGGCTACGGAAGCGACCTCGACCACGTCGAGCGGGTGACCATCGAGGTGGCCAAGAAGGTGATGACCGAGGTCTCCGGCGGTGTCGCCGAGCACGACCCGGCCGTGCGGTTCCACACGTTCGGCGACTTCAGCATCAACTTCACCGTGATCCTGCGGGCCGGCGAGTTCAGTGACCAGTACGTGGTCAAGCACGAGTTCATCCGGCGACTTCACCAGCGGTACCGGGCCGAGGGCATCGAGATCCCCGTTCCGATGCGGAACGTCGTCCTGCACCACCCGGACGAGGCGCGGCTGCCGCGTCAGCGCACGGCCCGGTGAAAAGCCGCCGCCCCGGGCACGGATGGACCGTGACCCGGGGCGGCGGCATTCCGGCATCGGCCTCAGAGACCCGGCGGCACGTGCCGCGGGCGGCCGTTGCCGCGGGTGAGCGTGTAGCCCCAGATGCCCGCGAGGGCGGCGAGGGCGGCACCGCCCGCGGTCCACAGCCAGCGGCTGGACCACCAGCCGGAGGACCAGCCGTCCTCGGGCTCCACCGAGGGGCCCGAAGCCGGGACCAGCGGCTCGGCGAGGGAGCCGTCGACGGACGAGGCGCCGCCCACGTCGTCCGTGGTGGCCGAGACCTCGGCGCTGACGGGCAGGCCGAGGTCCTGGTCGGGCGCGTCGGTGACCGTCAGGCGGATGTAGTACGCCCCGGGCAGCGGGTCGTTGGCCCAGGGTTCGGACCAGGCACGGACCGTGCGCAGGGCGCAGGACAGCTCCACGGAGGCGGCCCCGGCCGGGGCCGACTTGCTGTTGCTGCCGTAGCGGCAGGCCTGGTGGCGGCGCAGTCCGTCGTAGACGTCGAGCTGCCAGCGGTGGGAGCCGTGGCGGGTCGCGGCGTCGGGCAGCTTCACAGTGGCCCGTACGGTCGTCCGGTCCTCGGCGTCGGCGGGGAACTGCCAGTAGAGGTAGTCACCGGTCGAGGCCTGGGCCGTACCCGACTGGCCGGGCCGGATCACGGTGGCGGTACGGAAAGAGGTGCCCGCCTCGGCCGGGGCCTTGGCCGTGTCCTCGTCGGTGCTGCTGCCGGTGCTCCGGCTCGTGTTCTGGCTCGGTGAGGACGTCGAGGAGGCGGAGGGCGTTTCCTCCGCCGTGCAGCCCGCGAGCCCGAGCAGCGCCGTGCCGGCGACCAGGGCCGCGGCCAGGGTACGTACGGTACGCATCAGTTGGTCCTCCAGACGGACACGCGCCAGCGCGACAGCCAGCCCCACACCAGTCCGGCCAGGAAGCCGGCGAGCACCAGCACGCCGAGCAGCCACCAGCCGTGGCCCAGGCCGAAGAAGGCGGCGTCGGACCCGTTGTCCGGGCCGTCCACGATGTCGACGGTCAGCTCGAGGGGCAGACCCGGGGCGGTCTTGACGGCGGCCGGCGCCGAGAAGGAGTTGCTCACCCGCAGGCAGACGGTCTCCGCGGCCGCCTTGTCGGCGTCCGCGCCGTCGATGTCGGGCTTCGGGTAGCGCAGACCGGTCGAGATGACGTCCGTACGGCCGTCACCGGCGGCCTCGCCGCGTACGATCTCGCGCCCGTGCACGGTCGAGGCGCGCAGCATCACGCCGTAGTCCGGGTTCACGGCACGGTCGGCGGCGATGCTCACCGAGGCGCGCAGTTCCTGTCCGGGCAGCATGTCCACCCGGTACCAGCGGTGCTCGGCGAACTTCTCGCGGTCGGTGTAGAGGCCCGGCTTCAGTTGCGGGGCGTCCTCGCAGCGGTCCGCGCCCTTGGTGGCGACCGGCGTGACGGTGGGTTCGGCGGCACGGTCGATCAGCTGGCTGACGCGGTCGGACAGTTCGTCCTTGTGCTGGACCGAGGTGTACGTACCGCCGGTCGCCTCGGCGATGCACATCAGCTGTGCGCGCATCTTGGCGTTCGGGACCAGACCGAGCGTGTCGATGGTGAGATGGATGCCCCTGGCGGCGATCTCGCGGGCCACCTCGCACGGGTCGAGCGGGGCGCAGGTGTCCTCGCCGTCCGTGATGAGGACGATCCGGCGGGTGGTGTTCCCGCCCTCCAGGTCGTCGGCGGCACCCAGCAGCGCGGGCCCGATCGGCGTCCAGCCGGTGGGTGCGAGGGTGGCGACGGCGGTCTTCGCCTCGGTGCGGTCCAGCTTGCCGACCGGGTAGAGCTGGCGGGTGTCCTTGCAGCCCTTCTTCCGGTCGTCGCCGGGGTAGTCGGCACCGAGCGTACGTATGCCCAGCTCGACCTCCTCCGGCACCGCGTCCAGTACGTCGTTGAACGCCTGCTTGGCCGCGGACATCCGGGACTGGCCGTCGATGTCGCGTGCCCGCATCGAACCGCTGACGTCGAGGACCAGTTCGACCTTGGGTGCTTCCTTCTGGGCCGGCTCGCCGTCCGCCCAGGCAGGGACCGTGACGATCCCGCCCGTCAACGTGACCAGCACACCGCACACCGCGGCCGCCAGTCGCTTTCTTGTGATCATCCGCCGGATCATATTGACCGCGCCGACCGCTGCCCAACTCGGCCACCGGTGACCGGCCGTGATTGTCAGAGCCTTCCGCTACGGTGCGGGTCATGGCGAACTTCGTACTGATCGCAGGGGCGTGGCTCGGAGCGTGGGCGTGGGACGAGGTGGTGCCGGAGCTGCGTGCGGGCGGCCACGGCGCCCACCCGTTGACGCTGTCCGGCCTCGCCGACAGGCAGAACGTGCCGGCCGGGCAGCGGACCCATGTGCAGGACATCGTCAGCGAGGTCGAATGCCTCGATCTGCGTGATGTCGTCCTGGTCGGGCACAGCTATTCGGGCATCCCGGTCGGTCAGGCCGCCGAGCGGATCGGCGACCGGCTGGCCGGTGTGGTCTTCGTCGACTCCAGCGTTCCCACCGACGGTGAGTCGTTCGTCTCGGGCTGGCCGGGCGGCCGGGCGATGGTGGAGGCATCGATAGCCGCGACCGGGGGCTACTGGGCGCCCCTGACCGAAGCCGACTGCGAAGGCCAGGGGCTCACCGACGAGCAGATCGCGCGGATCGTGGACGGCTCGACGCCGCACCCGGGCGCCACGCTGACCGAGCCGGCCGTGCTGGTGCGCCCGCTCGGCGCGCTTCCGGCGACGTACGTCAAATGCCTGCTCGACGGCGCCGAGCCGAGCGACGACGTGGCGGCACTGCTGACGAGCGAGCACTGGAGGCTGGTGGAGATGGACACCGGCCACTGGCCGATGTTCTCCCAGCCGCGCAAACTGGCGCGCATCCTGCTCGACGCGGTTGCGATGTGAGTTCGGTCTAAGCGGTGTACAGGTAGGGGGTGGTCGTACTCAGGGGCACGAAACCGAGCCGCTGCAGGATGGGGCGGCTCTGCTCGGAAGCGTCGACCTGCACATATCGGTAGCCGCGCTCGGCGGCGATACGGGTACGGAAGGCGACCAGGGCCCGGTAGATGCCCTGGCCGCGCCAGGCCGGCACGGTGCCTCCACCCCAGAGGCCGACGAAATCGGTGCCAGGGTACAGCTCCATCCGCGCCGCGGAGACCGGCAGTTCACCGGCCATGGCGACGACGGCGACGACTGTGTCCGGGTTCCCGGAGAGCTGGGCGAGCAGTTGCTGCTTGAAGCGATCCGCGTTCCCGCCGAACGCCTGCTTGTGAACGTCCGCCACGAGCTCGACCCCGGCCGGGTCGGTCACCGGGAGCAGATGGACCCCCTTGGGCAGTTCGGCCTCGGCGGGCAGCCCGGCGACCTCGGCGACCAGCAGCGTCTCCTCGGGCTCGGGCTCGAATCCGGCCGCCAGCAGCCGCTCCGTGAGGTCGGTGGGCCGGTCATGGGAGTAGAGCTTCCACTCGAACTCGTTCCCGGCAGAGGCGAAGTGCTCCACCTGCGCCGCGATCGCCGCGTCCGCGGTGTCCTGGTCCAGGTCCGACCAGATCACACCGTTCCAGCCGCTGCTGTCCGCCGCGGTCTGCCGCACCACGCCGTCGGCCCGCTCGACGACGGCCCCGGGGCCGTCGGGCTGCGCATTCCGTCTCATCTGCTGGTCGTACGCCGCCAGCACCGCATCCTTGTCCATCCCGCCACCCCAGCATCGGCCGGATGAATACGACAACCGGATTTCTCGGGGCGGGCCCTGCGCATGAGCAGGAAAGGGGGCGTCCCTCGGCGTTGTGTGCGACTTTCGCCGGACGAAGTCGACGTGATCCCCCCGGGGCAAGGGACCGGACCTTTGGTTTACTGCACCTGCTCGCTTCCGCCCGTCGATGGAAGGAATTGCCTGCATGCACACGCCCCACGCCGACCTCGAATCGCTGTACGCCGAGATCGTGCGCCGCAACTCCGGTGAGGCCGAGTTCCACCAGGCCGCCCGCGAAGTGCTGGACTCCCTGGGCCCGGTGCTGGCCGCCCGGCCCGAGTTCACCGAGGCCAGGCTGATCGAGCGGATCGCCGAGCCCGAGCGGCAGATCATGTTCCGGGTGCCCTGGGTGGACGACGCCGGCGTGATCCGGGTGAACCGCGGCTTCCGGGTGGAGTTCAACAGCGCCCTCGGCCCGTACAAGGGCGGGCTGCGCTTCCATCCCTCCGTCAACCTGGGCATCGTCAAGTTCCTCGGCTTCGAGCAGATCTTCAAGAACGCCCTCACCGGGCTGGGCATTGGCGGTGGCAAGGGCGGCAGCGACTTCGACCCGCACGGCCGGTCCGATGCCGAAGTCATGCGTTTCTGCCAGTCGTTCATGACCGAGCTGCACCGCCATCTCGGCGAGCACACCGATGTGCCGGCCGGTGACATCGGAGTGGGCAGCCGCGAGATCGGCTACCTCTTCGGCCAGTACCGCCGTATCACCAACCGCTGGGAGGCAGGTGTCCTCACCGGCAAGGGGACGGGCTGGGGCGGCTCCGCAGCCCGTACCGAGGCCACCGGTTACGGAAACGTCCTCTTCACCGCCGAGATGCTGCGCGTGCGCGGCGAGGACCTCGAGGGTCGCCAGGTCGTCGTCTCGGGCTCCGGGAACGTCGCGATCTACTCCATCGAGAAGGCCCAGGCGCTCGGCGCGCACGTCGTCACCGCCTCCGACTCCAGCGGCTGTGTCGTGGACGAGAAGGGCATCGACGCGCAGCTCCTCAAGCAGATCAAGGAGATCGAGCGCGGCCGTATCTCCGAATACGCCGAACGGCGCGGCGGCTCAGCCCGCTTCGTGCCCGGCGGCAGCGTCTGGGACGTTCCGGCCGATATCGCGCTGCCCTCCGCGACCCAGAACGAGCTCGACGCCGAAGCGGCGAAGACCCTGGTGCGCAACGGCGTCAAGGTGGTCTCCGAGGGCGCCAACATGCCCACCACCCCGGGCGCGGTGCGCATCCTGCACGAGGCCGGCGTGGCCTTCGGCCCGGGCAAGGCGGCCAACGCGGGCGGCGTCGCGACCAGCGCGCTGGAGATGCAGCAGAACTCAGCCCGCCACTCCTGGCCGTTCGCGAAGGTCGAGGACGAACTCGCGTCCATCATGCGGGACATCCACACCGTCTGTTACGAGACCGCCGAGCGCTATGGCGCCCCCGGCGACTACGTCACCGGCGCCAACATCGCCGGCTTCGAGCGGGTGGCGGAGGCGATGCTCGCCCAGGGCGTCATCTGACGACACCCCGGGCCGATGCACGGCGGGCGGCACCCGGCACCGGCCCGGCGCGCGTCAGCCGAGCGCGCGGTCGAGGTTGAACGCCGCGCTGATCAACGCCAGGTGGGTGAAGGCCTGCGGGAAGTTGCCGCCCTGTTCACCGGTGCGGCCGATTTCCTCGGCGTACAGACCGAGATGGTTGGCGTAGGTGAGCATCTTCTCGAACGCGAGCCGCGCCGCGTCGATGCGGCCCGCGCGCACCATCGCCTCGACGTACCAGAACGAACAGATCGAGAAGGTGCCCTCGTCGCCGCGCAGCCCGTCCGGGCTGGCTTCCGGGTCGTAGCGGTAGACGAGGGAGTCGGACACCAGATCCTCGGTGAGCGCGTCGAGCGTGGACAGCCATTTCGGGTCGGTGGGGGCGATGAACTTGGCCAGGGGCATCATCAGAACCGCGGCGTCCAGGACGTCGTCGTCCTGATGCTGGACGAAGGCCTGCCGTGCGGGAGACCAGCCGCGGCGCATGATCTGCTGGTAGATGTCGTCGCGGGCCTGCCGCCAGCGGGGGATGTCGGCCGGCAGACCACGGTGGGCGGCCATGCGCATGGCCCTTTCGATCGCCACCCAGCACATCAGCCGCGAGTACAGGAAGTTCTTGCGTCCGCCGCGGGTCTCCCAGATACCCTCGTCGGGCTGGTCCCAGTTGACGCAGACCCAGTCCACCAGGGCGCAGACCCCGTCCCACATCTCGCTGGAGATGGGCTGCCACTTGTCGTAGAGGTAGATGGCGTCGACGAGTGCCCCGTAGATGTCGAGCTGCAGTTGGTCGGAGGCGGCGTTCCCGACCCGTACCGGGGCGGAACCCCGGTACCCCTCGAGGTGGTTCAGCTCGCGTTCGGTCAGGTCGCTGCGTCCGTCGATGCCGTACATGATCTGCAGTGGCCCCGAGGCACCGTCGCCGCGAAGGTCGATGTGCGTGTGGATGAACTGCATGAACGCCTCGGCCTCTTCGGTGAACCCCAGCCTGAGCAGGGCGTAGACGCAGAACGCGGCGTCGCGGATCCATACGAAGCGGTAGTCCCAGTTGCGCTCGCCGCCGATCTGCTCGGGGAGGCTGGTCGTCGGCGCCGCGACGATCGCACCGGTCGGGGCGTAGGTGAGCAGCTTCAGTGTCAGGGCCGAGCGGTGCACCATCTCGCGCCACCGGCCCCGATAGCGGGAGCGGGAGAGCCACTTCCGCCAGAAAGCCACCGTTGCCGCAAACTGGTCCTCCGCCTCCTCGTACGCGCACCCACGCGGCGCCACATCGTCGCCGAGTCGGTCGAGGGCGAAGACCGCGCTTTCGCCCTCCAGGAGCTTGAACTGCGACCACGCATCGTGGTCGTCGCAGTCGAGCGGCACGGTCGCCGTCAGTGCCAGCGACAGCGTCGGGCTCCTGAAGAGCGCCCTGCCGTGCTCCAGCGACACGGTGTGCGGCTGGGCCCCGTAGTCGAACCGGGGGGCCACCCGTGCCCGGAACGGGATCGATCCGCGCACGCAGAGCACCCGCCGGATCAGCCGGTGCCGGTCGGCCTCGTGCGGGTCGCCGACGACGGGCATGAAGTCCTGGATCTCGCCGACCCCGTCCTCGGCGAAGAACCGAGTGATCAGCACATTGGTGTCGGGGAAGTAGAACTGCCTCGTCCGCGCCGGTACGTCGGCCGTGAGTTCGAACGCCCCACCCCGGTCGGCGTCCAGGATCGAGGCGAAGACGCTCGGCGCGTCGAAACGGGAGGGGCAGTACCAGTCGATGGTGCCCTGGGTGCTCACCAGGGCCACACTCCGCAGATCGCCGATCAGTCCGTGGTCGGCGACCGGGGGGTATCGGAAGGTGTCCGCCGGGCCCGGGCGGTCACCTGGCCTCGCAGCTGTCACATCAGCCTCCTGCCGGAGAGCGGTCCGCCGCGGAGTGGCCCACGTCGACAGCGCCAGTCTAGGGCGTGTTTCGAAAGTAGCGTCGTCCGCCCGGAGGGCGGGGTCGGGGGCGTCTGGTGCGTGCGATCGCAAGGCGGAGGGAGGAGAGCGCAGCGGGCTGCGCCGACGACCGACAACGCGGCGAGCGTGCGTGCCGGGCGTTCCCGACCAGGCGGGACTTTCGAAACACGCCCTAGAAGACTCATGAAGATCTTGTTGAGGGGCTGTCCGGCCGGAGGCCGGGCGGCCCTTCTGGTCATCCGGTGGCCGGGGCGAGGTGCCAGGTGTCGCCGGTGCGGGTGAGTCCGAGGTTGATCAGTCGGCGGAGGTTGAGGGCGGCGGCTCGGGTGTGGAGCCAGGTGTCGTTGGCGATGGTTCCGCGGTAGCGGAGTTTGCGGTTGCCGTGGTGGACGAGCCAGGCGACGGCGCGTTCGACCGGTGGTCTCCAGCGGCGGTAGTCGGCTTGCCAGTCGGGGTCGGTAGCGGCCTGGCGGCGGGCGGCTGCGAGCAGGTCGTGGTGTGGGCGGATGGTCAGGATGCGGCCGGCCTTGGCCTTGGTGCACCGCTCGCGCAGGGGACATCCGGCGCACAGTTTCCCGAAGGCCGCCTTGCGCTGGTGGTGCTGTCCGCCGGGGTCTGACAGGGGGACCGTGTGTCCAGCGGGGCAGGTCACCGTGGCGGCGGCGGTGTCGATGGCGAAGTCGTCCAGGGTGAAGCCGCCGGGGACGGCCGCCCGTAGCGGGGCGGGCTTGAGGAACAGCCGGTGCCCTGCGTCTTCGAGGGCCTGGCGGGCCTCGCCGGTGGAGTAGGCGGTGTCGCCGAAGGCGTCCACCGGCCCGTCCTCCTCGGCGAGAAGGTCCAGGCCGACGGTGGCCTCGTGGTGCTCTGGGCCACTGCCGGGCCGCAGGGCGACGGCGGTGTATAACCCGGTCTCCGGCTCGATGGCCAGGTGGGCCTTGAAGCCGTCTTGCTGGTGGGTGCGGGTTTTGTGGATGTGCCGGGCCTCGGGGTCGACGGTGGAGACCATCCGGTCCTGCGCGGTGCCACGGGTGATGCGCCAGCGCCCGTCGCGGCCGTCGGAGTCCTCGGCGGGTTCGACGTCTTGCCCGGCGACCAGGGCCAGGATGCCAACGGCATTCGCGGCCTTCTCGCCCAGCTCCTGCTCGGGCAGATGCCCGAGCAGCCTGAGCGCGTCACTGACCAGGGCATCAACAAGCGTGGCGCGGGCCTGCTCGTCATTCCAGGCGATCCTTGGTTTGCCCGGGTCGCTGTAGTCATGCGCGGTGCACTGCACGGCTGCCACCTCAGCGGCCCCGGGGACCTCGCGAATTACCGCGCGGACGGCGGCGATGATCTGGGTGACGGTGTCCTGGGTGGCGACCGCATCGTCCAGCACCGTGGAGTCCAGCGCCCGCCGGTGCTTGCCCTTGAGGACACCGGTGGCCTTCACCACCTCGCGCACCGTCTCGAAGACACGGTTCGGCCGCACCGAGCGGGCCAGCCGGCGCCGGAAGTAGGCCAGCAGCGACGGATCGAACGCCATGTCGTGCAGGCCCAGCCCGCACGCGGCCTTCCACCTCAGGTCACACCGCAACTCCTGGACCGTCTCGAAGTCCGACAGCCCGTTAAGGGCCTGCAGCGTGATCGCCGCGGCCAGGATCTGCGGCGGCATGCTCGGCCGCCCGTTCGCCGACGGGTACATGTCCTCGAACGTCTCCGCCGGGAACAGCGCGCCGCGATGCTCGGCCAGGAACGCGAACACACTGCCTGCCGGGATCAACTCCCGGCAGGTCTCCCACACATCCGGCCCGACCGTCTCCCCGGCCCATTCCCCCATCACCACGAGAAAGAGTCTGGCCCCGCCGCTCACGCGGCGGGGCCAGAACCCAAGATCTTCATGAGTCTTCTAGGTCCCGGCCGGCCGATCAGGCCCGGACAGGACCTGGTCGCGGGGCGTCGGCCGGCCTGTCCGACGGCGCTCGAGGACCGGCACTCCGGGCGTGCCGGGCCCGCGGTGTCGGGCTGGCCCGAACGGGCGAACCGCGGCACGGCACGCCCGGCGCCGAACGGTCCGAGGGCACCGCCCCCGGGCACGCTGGGCGGGCCGACACCAGACGCCCCCGGAGGTATGCATGCGCCGTGCTCGCGCCGCTTCGCTCGTCGTCGTCGCCATCGCCGCCCTCACAGGCGCAGTCGTCCCCCAGGACAGGCCCGAGGTGCTGAGGGCATGGACCCGGCCCACGAAGGCCGGCTACGACGCCTGGTACGCGGCCCGACAGAACCGGGCGGCCTGGAGCACGTACGAGTTCGACTGGACCACCGACTACTGCACGGCCGCACCGGAGTACCCCCTCGGATTCCCCTTCAAGAACGCCTGCGCGCGGCACGACTTCGGCTACCGCAACTACCGGGAAGTCAACGCCTTCACCGCCAACAAGCGACGCCTCGACAAGGCCTTCCACGCCGATCTCAAGCGCGTCTGCACGGCGTACACGGGCAACAGGCGCACCTCGTGCGACGGCATGGCGTGGACGTACTACCACGCCGCCGTCCTCTTCGGACATCAGTCGGACGACGCCGTGACGCCCTACCCGGCGGACCCGACCGGCTGAGCGTGCCCGGCGCGCGCTTCCAGCGCCTGGCCGGGGCCGTCGTGGCGGTCCGAGGTGTCCTGCCCTCGCCGGAGCGCTCTTCTGCGAACCGCGCCGCCGTTCCTGCAGCCTGAACCCGCCCCACCTGTACGGGCGCGATCGTCATGGTCACGCACGACGAGGGCGCCATCGAGGCGCTGCGCCCGGACCGGGTCCTGCTGCTGCCGGACGCCGACGAGGATCTGTGGAGCGAGGAGTACCTGGCCCTGGTCTCCCTTGCCTGAGGCAAACGGTCTCGCCCCCGCGGTAGTCGAATGGAGCACATCCAAGACGAGGCCGCTCGGGTCACCCGGCCGGGCAGACGGCCTTCGCGAGCCGGCGCAGGCCCTCGCCGATCTCGTCCGGCGAGTGCGTGGTGAACGACAGCCGCATGGCCGCCGCATCCGGCTCGCCCGCGAAGAACGGGGCGCCGGGGACGTACGCCACGTCGTGCTGGACTGCGGTCTTCAGCAGCTCGGTCGCGTCGTGACCGTCCGGCAGGCGCGCCCAGACGAACATGCCGCCCTCCGGGCGGTTCCAGCGGCTGCCTGCGGGGAGTGCCGCCGCCAGACCGCCCAGCAGGGCGTCGCGGCGCTCCCGGTAGGCCGCGCGGATACGGGCGACGTGGGCGTCGAGGTCGCTGTCCTGCAGATAGCGCGCGGCAGCGGCCTGGTCGACGGTCGAGGTGTGCAGGTCGGCGGACTGCTTGACGATCACGCAGGACCGCCGCAGCGTGGCAGGCGCCCTGAGGAAGCCGATCCGCAGCCCCGGCGCCATGATCTTGGAGAAGGAGCCGAGCAGCACCGTACGGTCCGAAGCCGCCGGAAGCGACGCGATCAGCGGCACCGGCTCACCGTCGTAGCGGAGCTCGCCGTACGGGTCGTCCTCGACGATCCAGAAGCCGTACCGCTCGGCGGCCTCCGCCACCGCGCGGCGGCGCGCCGACGGGAGGGTGCGGCCCGTCGGGTTCTGGAAGGTCGGCACGAGGTAGAGCAGCTTGGGGCGCTCCCGTACGACGATCTCCTCGAGCGCGGCCGGGTCCAGACCGTCGTCGTCGGTCGGCACCGGCACCACCCGCGCGCCCGCGAACGCGAAGCACTGCAGCGCGGCCAGATAGCCGGGGTCCTCGACCAGCACCACGTCCCCGGGCTCCAGCAGGGCGGTGGCGACCAGGGTGAGCGCCTGCTGCGAACCCGTGGTGACCAGCAGATCCTCGGGACTCGTCGGCAGCCCCCGCTCCGTGAGCCGCTCCGCCACCGCGGTCCGCAGTGCCGGGTCGCCCTCGGTGACGGTGTACTGGAGGGCGCGCTCGGGGGCCTCGGCGAGTACACGGTCGTAGGCGGCACGTATGCCCTCCGCGTCGAACAACTCGGGCGCGGGCAGCCCGCCGGCGAACGAGATCACCTCGGGACGCGCGGTGAGGGCCAGGATCTCGCGTACGGGGGAGGAGCCGACCGATGCGGCGCGGGCGGCAGTTGGGGGCAGCTCTGCACGAATCATGGGGCGCAGCCTACGAGGATTCGGTGCACTGTCCAGGTGGTTGACCGTCATCCGGTCAACGAGCCGACCGCACCTCCACCGCGGCGCCGATCATGAACCATTTGCCGTCCCGGCCCGTACACCCCGATAGATCCGGTTGGACCGGAGAGGGCCACAGCCCGGACGTCCGGTCCGTCTGCACACTGTTGCCAACCCCTCATCGGGGTTCCGCCCGCAGGCCCGAATGAGCGCTCCGTATGGTTTCGCCACGGTTCCTGGTCAGGAGGCCCGATGCCCTCCCGTTTCATCGCTGAGAGGGGCCGGCGCGTTCTGTGCCCTGTCCAGCGCGGTACTCCATCTTCTGCTCGTCCCCGATCACCTCAAGGAAATGCCGTACATCGGCGTCCTGTTCCTGATCGGCAGTATTGCCCTGATCTGCGCTGCCGCAGGGCTCGCGCTGCGGAACCCGGCACCGGCATGGCTGTTCGGCGCACTCGTCAGCGGCGGCATGATCGTCGGATTCACCCTGTCCCGTACCGTCGGACTGCCCAACTACCATGAACAGGGCTGGGAGCCGCCCTACGGAGTCCTGTGCCTGATCGCGGAAGCCGGCTTCATCGCCGCCTTCGTCGCCTGGCGCCGTGTTCAGGAGACGCCTGCCCCCATCATTCCTCTCCGTGTCAAGGTGCCCACAGGCAAGTGACCCGGCAGACGGGGCAGTTCAGCAGCCGCTGTCGGCGCCCAGGGTGATGTGCGTATCCATGCCGTGACGTCGGCCTGCGCCGCTTCCGGCCGGGTGCCCCGCTCCGGCGGCTCGTTTCCCAGGGCGTTCCCGCAGGGGACACGGACTGCTGGTTCCCGATGGATCGAGGGGCAGAACCGGAGGAGAATGGGAGAGTGATCTTCCGCAACCGCCGGGCAATCCCCTGGCCGGGGCGGACCGTAGATACGGGTGTGCAGAGGGTTCGCTTCCCGGTCGCGCGGCTCCCGGACGAGGCGCTGCTGGCAGGGATGGCCACGGGCGACCCCGAGCTCGCCGTCACTTTCGTACGACGCTTCCA
This sequence comes from Streptomyces sannanensis, assembly GCF_039536205.1. GTDB lineage: Bacteria > Actinomycetota > Actinomycetes > Streptomycetales > Streptomycetaceae > Streptomyces > Streptomyces sannanensis. The sequence continues at coordinate 6,008,484 of NZ_BAAAYL010000001.1, forward strand.
GCGCACCGTCTTCGGCGTCGCCATCGCTGTCACCGGCGATCCGCAGCTGGCCGAGGACATCGCGCAGCAGACCTTCGAGCGTGCGTGGCAGCACGCTCAGGTCTACGACTCGCGACGCGGCTCCGTGACGACCTGGCTGACGACCATCGCGCACAACCTGGCCATCGACGCCGTCCGGTCCCGCCGGCCGGATCCGGTGGCCCCCGAAGACCTCGAGGCACTCCTCGATGTCGTGACCGAAACACCCGAGCGGCACGTACTGGCCGACGAGGCGTCCTCCATGCTGAGGGCCGCTGTGGCGCAGCTGCCGCGTGAGCAGGGCCGTGCCGTGGTGATGGCGGGGATCTACGGGATGACGGCCCAGCAGATCGCCGACTGGGAGCACATCCCTCTGGGCACGGCCAAGACACGGATCAGGACAGCGATGGGGAAACTCCGCACCGCGCTCACGGCTCCGGAGCGGGGCGACCATGGGTAAGGACATGACCTGCGTTCACCTGCACGAGATCGGCGCCGAGCTGGCCCTGGGCGTGCTGCCGGGCCGCGAGCGGGCCGAGGCGATCGCGCACCTGGACGGCTGCGCGGCCTGCCGGGAGTACGTCGAGCAGCTCACCCTCGTCGGTGACGGGCTGCTCGGCCTGCTGCCCGGCAGTGAGCCGCCGGTCGGGTTCGAGACCCGGGTGGCACGGCGGCTGACCCCTGCCCCCTCGGCCCGGCAGGGGCGCACGCATCTGCGTGAGTCCGGGCGTGTGCGCGAGCGGTTCCGCGGTCGTGGGCGAGTGCGGGTCGCGGCAGCCGCGGCCGCCGCCGCGCTCGCCTTCGGCTTCGGCGGCTGGGCCGTGGGGACAGCGATCGAGGGCGGTCTCGCGCCTTCGCTTCCCGTCGTGGCCGAGTCGGGGCTGCTGCGCGCCGACCTGACCGCTGCCGGCCCGGGGCGGCTGCCGGCCGGCGAGATCTACGCCCATCCCGGGCCGCCGGCCTGGGTGTACATGTACGTCGACCTCGGCGATGCCATGACCCCGTACAGCGGAAAGGTCACCTGCCTGCTGGTGAACAGAGACGGCAGCACCGCCCGAGTCGGTGTCTTCACCCTGCGCGACGGCTACGGCTACTGGGGAAGCCCGGCCCCGGTGAACGCGCACATGGTCTCCGGCGCCCGACTGGTCTCCTCCGGGGGCACCGTCCTGGCCACCGCCCAGTTCGCGAAGGGGTGACGCCCGGATCGGCTCCCCCCGTGGCGACCGTCCCTCCCCGCCTTGTCCGGGCAGAGCGTCAGCTGCTGCGCCGGTCCAGCACGTCCTGGACCTCGGCACGGATTTCGTCCGTCGCGAGGCCGCGGATGGTCAGGGTCGTACGGCGGCGCAGGACGTCGTCCACCGTCCGGGCCCACTCGTGGTCACGGGCGTAGACGACCTGTGCCCAGATCTCCGGGGCGTCCGGGTGAATCCGCCTGCCGAGTTCGGGGTTCTCGTTCGCGAGCCGTGCGATGTCGAAGGACAGCGAACCGTAATGCGTGGCGAGGTGCCGAGCCGTGTCGGCGGCCATGCGCGGGCCGGGGGCCGGACCGTCCACCAGCAGCCGGTGCGCGACCGCGCGCGGGTTGGCTATGCCCGGCAGCGGAAGCTTCTTCGGCAGCTGCGAGATCGGTTCCATGTCCTCGCCCAGTGGCCGGCCGGGCAGCGAGGCCAGCTTGTTCATGACCGTACGGCCGATGTGGCGGAAGGTGGTCCACTTACCGCCGGCGACCGACAGCATGCCGCCGCGGCCCTCGGTGACCACGGTCTCGCGCTTGGCCTTCGCGGTGTCACCGGGACTGCCCGGCAGCACCCGCAGCCCCGCGAAGGCGTAGGTGATCAGATCGCGGGACAGTTGCTGGTCGCGGACGGAGAAGGCGGCCTCGTCGAGGATCTGGGTGATGTCCTTCTCGTCGACCGAGACATCGGCCGGATCGCCCTCGTACTCCTCGTCGGTCGTGCCGAGGAGCAGCATGTCCTCCCAGGGGAGGGCGAAGGTGATCCGGTACTTGTCGATGGGAGTGGCCAGCGCTGCCCGCCAGGGGGAGGTGCGCCTGAGAACGAGGTGCGCGCCCTTGGAGAGACGGATGGAGGGGGCCGCGTCCGGGTCCTCCATCCTGCGCAGGTGGTCGACCCACGGGCCGGTGGCGTTGAGCACCAGCCGGGCGTCGACACCGAATTCGGAACCGTCCGTACGGTCCTTGAGCTCCGCGCCCGTCACCCGGCCCCTGGTGAAGCGCAGACCGGTGACCTCGGCGTGGTTGAGGACGACCGCGCCCGCGTCGACTGCGGCGCGCACGGTCATCAGGGCCATGCGGGAGTCGTTCATCTGGTCGTCGCCGTAGACGGCGACGGCCTTGAGGTTGTCCGTACGCAGCTCGGGAACGTCGCGTCGGGCGCGCGCCGGGCTGATGACGTGGCCCATGCCGTCGCCGAACGCGGAGAGCGCCGAGTAGGTGAAGACGCCGGCGCCGAGCTTGGCCGCGCCGTGGGGACCGCCCTTGTAGACGGGCAGGTAGAAGGTGAGCGGATTGGACAGATGGGGCGCGACCTCGCGCGACACCGCCCGCCGTTCGAAGTGGTTCTCCGCCACCAGCTTCACGGCGCCGGTCTGCAGATAGCGCAGTCCGCCGTGCAGCAGCTTGGAGGAGGCGGAGGAGGTGGCGCCGGCGAAGTCGCCGGCGTCCACCAGGGCCACCCGCAGCCCGGACTGCGCGGCGTGCCAGGCCGTGGAGATGCCCAGGATGCCGCCGCCGATCACCAGGAGGTCGTAGGTCGCCTTCGAGAGCTGCTCTCTGGTCTCGGCGCGGCTCGGCAGGGAACCGGCAGCCGGGTGCGTCCCAAGACTCGGGACGCTCTGCAGGGTGCTCATGATCACTCCTCGTCAGTTTTCTTCTTCGAGCCAGCCCATGGAGCGTTCAACGGCCTTGAGCCAGTTCTTGTACTCGCGGTCGCGGGTGTCCGCGTCCATGCGGGGGGTCCACTCGGCGGCCCGGCGCCAGTTGGCGCGCAGTGCGTCGGTGTCGGGCCAGAAGCCGACGGCCAGGCCGGCGGCGTAGGCCGCGCCGAGGCAGGTGGTTTCGGCGACCATGGGGCGCACCACGGGGGAGTCCAGGACGTCCGAGAGCGTCTGCATCAGCAGGTTGTTGGAGGTCATGCCGCCGTCGACCTTGAGCGCGGTCAGCTCGACACCGGAGTCCTTCGTCATGGCGTCGGTGATCTCGCGGGTCTGCCAGGCGGTGGCCTCGAGTACGGCGCGGGCGATGTGCGCCTTGGTGACGTACCGGGTCAGGCCGGCGATGACACCGCGGGCGTCGGAGCGCCAGTACGGGGCGAACAGGCCGGAGAAGGCCGGTACGAAGTAGGCGCCGCCGTTGTCGTCGACGGAGGAGGCCAATGTCTCGATCTCGGCCGCGGACTTGATCAGGCCCATCTGGTCGCGCATCCACTGGACCAGCGAACCCGTGACGGCGATCGAGCCCTCGAGGGCGTAGACCGGCTTCTGGTCGCCGATCCGGTAGCCGACGGTGGTCAGCAGGCCGCTGTAGGAGTTGATGACCTTCTCGCCGGTGTTCATCAGCATGAAGGTGCCGGTGCCGTACGTGGACTTGGCCTCACCCTCGGCGAAGCAGGTCTGGCCGAACAGAGCGGCCTGCTGGTCGCCGAGCGCGGACGCGACCGGGACACCGTCCAGGACGCCGCCCTTGACCCTGCCGTACACCTCGGAGGAGGAACGGATCTCCGGCAGGACGGCCGCCGGGACGTCCATGGACGAGAGGATCCGCTCGTCCCACTCCATGGTGTGGAGGTTCATCAGCAGGGTGCGGGAGGCGTTGGTGACGTCGGTGACGTGGTGGCCGCCGTCGACGCCGCCGGTGAGATTCCAGATGACCCAGGAGTCCATGGTGCCGAAGAGGATCTCGCCCCGCTCGGCGCGCTCGCGCAGGCCCTCGACGTTGTCCAGCAGCCAGCGGACCTTCGGGCCGGAGAAGTAGCTGGCCAGCGGCAGGCCGGTCTCGCGGCGGAAGCGGTCCTGGCCGACGTTGCGGCCCAGCTCCTTGCAGAGGGCGTCGGTGCGGGTGTCCTGCCAGACGATGGCGTTGTGGACCGGCTCACCGGTGGCCCTGTCCCACAGGACGGTGGTCTCGCGCTGGTTGGTGATGCCGATCGCCTTGACGTCAGCGGCGGTGATGCCGCCCTTCTCGAGGGCGCCGGCCACAACCTCCTGGACGTTCGTCCAGATCTCGGCGGCGTCGTGCTCGACCCAGCCCGGCTTGGGGAAGATCTGCTCGTGCTCCTTCTGGTCGACGGCGACGATCCGGCCGTCTCTGTCGAAGACGATGCAGCGGCTGGAGGTGGTGCCCTGGTCGATGGCGGCGATGAACGGCCCGGCGGTGCGGTGGGCGTCGGTCACTGGGTGCTCCTGGGAAGTCTGTGTGAGAGGACGGCTTGGAGGGGCCTGATGGATCTCCGCGGCGATCCATCAGACACCCCTAGGCGAACGCGAGCTTGTAGATACCCGCTGCGAGGGCGCCGCCGATCAGCGGGCCGACGACGGGAATCCAGGCGTAGCCCCAGTCGGAGCCGCCCTTGTTCGGCAGCGGCAGCAGCGCGTGCACGAGGCGCGGACCCAGGTCGCGCGCCGGGTTGATGGCGTAGCCGGTCGGGCCGCCCAGCGAGAGGCCGATGCCGACGACGACGAACGCGGTGATCAGCCCGCCGAGGAGGCCGAGGCCCTTGCCGCTGTCATTGAGGCCCTGCGTGAGGACCGCGAGCACGAGCACCAGGGTGCCGATGATCTCGGTGGCCAGGTTCTGCGCGATGTTCCGGATCTCGGGGCCGGTGGAGAAGACACCCAGCACCGGGCCGGCGGCCGGCTCCGTCTTCTGGTCGACCAGCCCCGCGTGTTCGGAGCGGGTGCCGATGATCTCCGGGTCGGTGAGGTGCGCGTGGAACTGGCCGTAGTACGCGACCCAGACCAGCGTGGCACCGAGCATGGCGCCGAGCAGCTGGCCGGCGAAGTAGACCGGAACGTTGCTCCAGTCACCGTCCTTGATCGCGATGCCGACGGTGACGGCGGGGTTGAGGTGGGCGCCGGAGAGGGAGCCCGTCATGTAGACGGCGGTCATGACCGCGAAGCCCCACCCGAGAGTGATGGCCAGCCAGCCGGCGTTCTGTGCTTTGGAGCGCTTGAGCACGACGGCGGCCACCACGCCACCGCCGAGCAGGATGAGCACGGCGGTACCGATGATCTCGCCGATGAAGATGTCGGAGGTGGACACCTGCGACTCCTTTGTCCTTTTTGGGGCTTGTTCGCCTCCGGAGGCGCTCAGGGCTGTGCCGACGGTCGATCGCGCTCGACCGCTCGCGCCCCTCCTTCGGCTCACTCGCACGTCCAGGGGAAATGCCGGCCCTTGGCGTTGTCGCACTCTAGCGCGTATTACCGGTAGGTGTTCGATAATGCCGACCGACGAACGGCAGTGTTTCCCTCGAGTTACCGGCGAGTCAAGAGTTGAGGGTGCCGAATCCCGATCGTTACCGCGCCGCGTGCCGTCAGAAGCGGCCGGCGCCGAGGTCGCGAGAGACCGCACGCGCGCAGTCGCGCACCGCCGCCACGAGCTCACCCCGCAGCTCGCCCGAGGGGCACACCCGCTCCACGGCGCCGGTGATGCCCACCGCCCCGACGGGCATGCGCCGCCGGTCATGGATGGGCGCGGCCACCGACGCGACGCCCTCCCAGGTCTCCTCCACGTCCGCGGCCCAGCCGCGCGCCCGTGTCAGGTCGAGGAGCCCCTCGAAGTCCTCCAGCCCGGTCACCGTCCGCGGGGTGAAGGCCTTGCGTTCCGCCTCCACGACCTCGCTGTGCGCCACCGGGTCGTACGCGGACAGCACCTTGCCCAGTGCGGTGGAGTGCAGCGGCTGCATCGCCCCGACCTCCAGCACCTGCCGGCTGTTGTCCGGCCGGAAGACGTGGTGCACGATCAGCACTCCCTGCTGATGCAGCACGCCGAGATAGACGCTCTCGCCGCTCGAACGGGCCAGATCGTCGGCCCACACCAGCGCGCGGGCCCGGAGCTCGTGCACATCCAGATAGGTCGTGCCCAGCCGCAGCAGCTCCGCACCCAGCTGGTAACGCCCCGACGCCTGGTCCTGCTCGACGAAGCCCTCGTGCTGCAGGGTGCGCAGGATTCCGTGCGCGGTGCCCTTGGCCAGGCCGAGCGAGGAGGCGATGTCGGACAGTCCGAGCCGGCGTTCCCCGCCCGCGAGCAGCCGCAGCATCGCCGCCGCCCGTTCGAGCGACTGGATGTTCTTCGCCATCGCTCCGCCCACCTCCACTCAAGTTCGACAATGCTGAACACTATCGGTCGATGTCGACCGCTGGCTGCCGTAGTGCCGACTCCGCCGGCCAAGTGGATCCGGACATACGCACAGACAGCATGACGGCCGGTTCGTGGGACACCTGAGCGAGGTTGTCCACCACCCGGCTACCCTGACGGCGTGCGGCTTCCTCCCGGAGGCCGCAAAGCCGACAGCCGTCGCACCTCAGGGAGCACTTCCATGGCCTTGTTGCCGACCCGTTCCGCAGACAGCACGACCCGAGCCGCGGCTCTTCGTGAGGCGCTGGCCTCACGAGTCGTCGTCGCCGACGGCGCGATGGGCACCATGCTCCAGGCGCAGGACCCCTCTCTGGAGGACTTCCAGCAGCTCGAGGGTTGCAACGAGGTCCTGAACGTCACCCGCCCCGACATCGTCCGCTCCGTCCACGAGGCCTACTACTCGGTGGGCGTCGACTGCGTGGAGACCAACACCTTCGGAGCGAACCTCGCGGCGCTGGGCGAGTACGACATCGCGCACCGCATCGTCGAGCTGTCGGAAGCCGGCGCCCGGATCGCCCGTGAGACCGCGGACGGCTTCACGGCGAAGGACGGCCGCGCCCGCTGGGTGCTCGGCTCGATGGGCCCCGGCACCAAGCTGCCGACCCTGGGACACGCCCCGTACGCCGCCCTGCGCGACGCGTACCAGCAGAACGCCGAGGGCCTGATCTCCGGCGGCGCGGACGCGCTGCTGGTGGAGACCACCCAGGACCTCCTCCAGACCAAGGCCGCCGTGCTCGGCGCCCGGCGCGCCCTGCACGTGGCCGGCCTCGACCTCCCGCTGATTGTTTCCGTCACCGTGGAGACGACCGGCACGATGCTGCTCGGCTCGGAGATCGGCGCCGCACTGACGGCCCTGGAGCCGCTGGGCGTCGACATGATCGGTCTGAACTGTGCCACCGGCCCCGCCGAGATGAGCGAGCACCTGCGCTACCTCGCCAGGAACTCCCGTATCCGGCTGTCCTGCATGCCGAACGCCGGTCTGCCGGTTCTCGGCAAGGACGGCGCGCACTACCCTCTGACGGCGGCCGAGCTGGCCGACGCCCAGGAGAACTTCGTCCGCGAGTACGGTCTCTCCCTGGTCGGCGGCTGCTGCGGTACGACACCGGAGCACCTGCGTCAGGTCGTCGAGCGGGTCCGCGACCTGACGCCGGCCGAGCGCGAGCCGCGCCCCGAGCCGGGCGCCGCCTCCCTCTACCAGATGGTGCCGTTCCGCCAGGAAACGTCATACCTCGCCATCGGCGAGCGCACGAACGCCAACGGTTCCAAGAAGTTCCGCGAGGCCATGCTGGAAGGCCGCTGGGACGACTGCGTGGAGATGGCCCGGGACCAGATCCGCGAGGGCGCGCACATGCTGGACCTGTGCATCGACTACGTCGGCAGGGACGGGGTGGCGGACATGGAGGAGCTGGCGGGCCGCTTCGCCACCGCCTCCACTCTTCCCATCGTCCTGGACAGCACCGAGCCGGCGGTGCTGCGGGCAGGCCTGGAGAAGCTGGGCGGCCGTGCCGTCATCAACTCGGTCAACTACGAGGACGGCGACGGCCCCGAGTCGCGCTTTGCGAAGGTCACCCGGCTGGCGGTGGAGCACGGCGCCGCCCTCATCGCGCTGACCATCGACGAGAACGGCCAGGCCCGTACCGCGGAGGACAAGGTCGCCATCGCCGAGCGGCTGATCGCGGACCTGACCGGGAACTGGGGGGTGCGCGAGTCGGACATACTCATCGACTGCCTCACCTTCACCATCTGCACCGGGCAGGAGGAGTCCCGCAAGGACGGCATCGCCACCATCGAGGCGATCCGTGAGCTCAAGCGCCGCCACCCGGACGTCCAGACCACCCTCGGCCTGTCCAACATCTCCTTCGGCCTGAACCCGGCCGCGCGGATCGTGCTGAACTCCGTCTTCCTCGACGAGTGCGTCAAGGCGGGCCTGGACTCGGCGATCGTCCACGCGTCGAAGATCCTGCCGATCGCCCGTCTGGACGAGGAACAGGTCAGGACCGCCCTCGACCTGATCCACGACCGGCGCACCGAGGGCTACGACCCGCTGCAGAAGCTCCTCGAGCTCTTCGAGGGCGTGGACACCAAGTCCATGAAGGCCGGCAAGGCCCGGGAGCTGCTCGCCCTCCCACTGGAGGAGCGGCTCAAGCGCCGCATCATCGACGGCGAGAAGAACGGACTGGAGGCCGACCTCGAAGAGGCCCTGACGACCCGTCCCGCGCTGGACATCGTCAACGAGACGCTGCTGGACGGCATGAAGGTGGTCGGTGACCTCTTCGGCTCCGGGCAGATGCAGCTGCCGTTCGTGCTCCAGTCCGCCGAGGTCATGAAGTCCGCCGTGGCCCACCTGGAGCCGCACATGGAGAAGTCCGGCGCTGAGGGCAAGGGCACCATCGTGCTCGCCACCGTGCGCGGCGACGTTCACGACATCGGCAAGAACCTCGTCGACATCATCCTGTCCAACAACGGCTACAACGTCGTCAACCTCGGCATCAAGCAGCCCGTCTCGGCGATCCTGGACGCCGCCGAGGAGCACGACGCCGACGTCATCGGCATGTCCGGCCTCCTGGTCAAGTCCACCGTGATCATGAAGGAGAACCTGGAGGAGCTCAACCAGCGCAAGCTGGCCGCCCGGTACCCGGTCATCCTCGGTGGAGCGGCCCTCACCCGCGCCTACGTCGAGCAGGACCTGCACGAGATCTACGAGGGCGAAGTCCGCTACGCCCGCGACGCTTTCGAGGGCCTGCGCCTGATGGACGCCCTGATCGCGGTCAAGCGCGGAGTCCCCGGCGCCACCCTGCCCGAACTCAAGCAGCGCAGGGTCAGGGCCACCGCCACCTCCGTGGCCGAGACTGCGACGTCAGCGGCTGGCGCCGCGGGCCCCGAGGAGGGTGCGGTCCGGTCCGACGTGGCCACCGACAACCGTGTCCCGGAGCCGCCCTTCTGGGGCACTCGGGTGGTCAAGGGCATCCAGCTCAAGGAGTACGCCTCCTGGCTGGACGAGGGCGCCCTGTTCAAGGGCCAGTGGGGCCTCAAGCAGGCCCGTACCGGTGAAGGCCCCTCGTACGAGGAGCTCGTCGAGACCGAGGGCCGGCCGCGGCTGCGCGGCTGGCTGGAGCAGCTGCACACCAGGAGCATGCTGGAAGCCGCCGTCGTGTACGGCTACTTCCCGTGTGTGTCCAAGGGCGACGACCTGATCATCCTGGACGACCGGGGCAACGAGCGCACCCGTTTCACCTTCCCCCGCCAGCGGCGCGGCCGCCGGCTGTGCCTGGCGGACTTCTTCCGCCCGGACGAGTCGGGCGAGACCGATGTCGTCGGTCTGCAGGTCGTCACGGTCGGCTCGAGGATCGGTGAGGCGACCGCCGAGCTGTTCGAGGCCAACGCCTACCGCGACTACCTCGAACTCCACGGCCTGTCCGTGCAGTTGGCCGAGGCCCTCGCGGAGCACTGGCACGCGCGGGTGCGCGCCGAGCTCGGCTTCGCCACCGAGGACCCGGCGGACGTCGAGGATATGTTCGCGCTCAAGTACCGCGGTGCCCGCTTCTCGCTCGGCTACGGCGCCTGCCCCGATCTGGAGGACCGGGCCAAGATCGCCGAGCTGCTCCGGCCGGAGCGGATCGGGGTCGTGCTGTCCGAGGAGTACCAGCTCCACCCGGAGCAGTCCACCGACGCCATCGTGATCCACCACCCCGAGGCGAAGTACTTCAACGCGCGCTGAGCCGCGCACACAGGACCGGCACGACGTACACTTGTCGGTCCCATACAGGCCGGTCGCCCATGGCGGCCGGCCTGTGCGTCCCCCATGGAGGTGTGCCCGGATGACCAGCACGGTCCCCGCGTCCTCGGCCCGTACCAGCGAGGGTTCGGCCCTGCAGGCCGTCTTCCTCGACATGGACGGCACTCTCGTGGACACCGAGGGATTCTGGTGGGACGTGGAGAGGGAGATCTTCGCCGGCCTCGGGCACAGCCTCGACGAGGCATGGCGGGACGTCGTGGTCGGCGGACCCATGACGCGCAGCGCCGGCTATCTCATCGAGGCCACGGGCGCGGACATCACCCTTGCCGAGCTCACGGTCCTGCTCAACGAGCGCTTCGAGGAGCGGATCGGGGGCGGAGTGCAGCTGATGCCGGGTGCCGAGCGGCTGCTCGCCGAACTGGCCCGCCACAATGTGCCCACCGCCCTGGTCTCGGCCTCCCATCGGCGCATCATCGACCGGGTGCTGCACGCGCTGGGGCGGGACAACTTCCGGCTGACCGTCGCCGGTGACGAGGTGGCGCGTACGAAGCCGCATCCCGACCCGTATCTGCTCGCGGCCCAGGGTCTGGGCGCGGACCCCACCCGCTGCGTGGTGATCGAGGACACGGCGACCGGCGTGGCGGCCGCCGAAGGGGCGGGCTGCCGGGTGGTCGCCGTGCCGTCCGTGGCCCCCATCGCACCGGCGCTCGGCCGGGTGGTCGTGCAATCGCTGGAAGAAGTCGACCTGCCATTTCTCAGAACTCTCATCACCGGGATGAACTGAAGATTTCACGCAGAGTGCACCCCCGAACAGGAAGCAACGCTCGGCGTCCGGCCATGCATTTTCCGTAACCGCCTCCGCGCGTGACGTTGGTCACCCGGAGGTCGACGGCGCCCGGGCGGCGCCGTGGCCGAACCTCGTCCGATGGCCGGATTCGAGCGTCCTTGTGTCCCGATTGGTGGGGGGCTGTACGAATCATTCCCGTGCATCGGTATCCGCACTGCGGAATTTGTGGACGCTTGTGATTACCGCTCAAGTAGGGCCAGTTCCAGTTCGAGTGGCGCCTCCCACTAATGTCTTCGCCGGAACTCCGCCGTACATCACCTGGACCCGGCCCCATCGAGTCGCCGGGCTCTTAGGCCCGATCGCTCTGTACCGGCCCGATCGCACGCCCCATCCGGGCTGCCGCGGCGGAGTCTCGCATGCCGCCGTATCTCAGGCCGGACTAGGAGAACCACCAGGATGAAGCGCAAGACTCTGGCGCTGCCGGCCCTCATCGGGCTTCTCGCCCCCACGCTCGCCGCGTGCGGTTCCGATGACGAGGGGGCCATGAAGGCCATCGTCGTGGGCACCACCGACGAGTTCGAGGCCACCGAGGACGCCCCCGCCCCCTTCGACCCGGCGTACGCATACGACGCGGGTTCCTGGAACATCCTGCGCCAGACCACCCAGACGCTGATGCATCTCCCGCGCGGCGGCGGCGAGCCGGTTCCCGAGGCGGCTTCCAAGTGCGCCTTCACCGACACGGAGAACGAGAGCTACCGCTGCACCCTGCGTTCGGGGCTGAAGTTCTCCGACGGGAACGCGCTCACCGTCGCCGACGTGAAGTTCTCCATCGAGCGGGTGCTCGAGATCAAGGACGACAACGGCCCGGTCTCCCTGCTGGCCAACATCGACACCGTCGAGACCAAGGGCGACGCGGAGATCGTCTTCCACCTCAAGAAGCCGGACGCCACGTTCCCGTACAAGCTGGCCACGCCGGCCGCGAGCATCGTCGACCAGGATGTGTACAACAAGTCGAAGCTGCGCGACGGCTTCGAGGTGTCCGGGTCCGGCCCGTACACGATGACGGCCGAGGTGAAGGACAAGAAGCTCGTCAAGGCGGTCTTCACCAAGAACCCCAACTATCAGGGCGACCTGAAGCTCAACAACGAGAAGGTCGAACTGCGGTCCTTCGCCGACGCCGAGGCCATGGACACCGCCCTCACCGACGGCCGGATCGACGTGATGACCCGGACCCTGTCGCCCGACCAGATCGAGCGGATGTCCGGGAAGCCGAGCAAGGACGTCGAGCTCGTCGAAATGCCGGGCCTGGAGATCCGCTACCTCGCCTTCAACACCAAGGACCCCTCGGTGAAGGACAAGGCGGTCCGCCAGGCGATGGCCTCGGTCATCGACCGCACCGCCATCACCTCGGGCGTGTACGGGACCACCGCGGAGCCCCTCTACTCACTGATCCCGACGTCCATCGCCGGACACACCAACTCGTTCTACAACAAGTACGGTGAGCCGGACACGCAGAAGGCCGCGAAGATCCTGAGCGAGGCCGGTGTCTCGACGCCGGTGAAGCTGACGCTCCACTACACCACCGACCACTACGGTGCCGGTACGGCCAAGGAGTTCGAGACGCTCAAGAAGCAGTTGAACGATACGGGGCTCTTCGACGTCGACATCCAGGGAACCGCCTGGTCCGAGTTCCGTCCGGCCCAGAAGAAGGGCGAGTACGCCGTCTACGGCCTCGGCTGGTTCCCCGACTACCCCGACCCCGACAACTTCGTCGCGCCGTTCCTCGACGAGGACAACTTCCTCAACACCCCGTACGCGAACGAGGAGATCCGCAGCAACCTCATCCCCGAGTCGCGCCGCGCGAGCGACCGCAACCAGGCTGCCTCGTCCTTCCAGAAGGTCCAGGACATCGTGGCCGCCGATGTCCCGGTGCTGCCGCTCTGGCAGGGCAAGCAGTACGTCGCCGCACGCGCAAACATCACGGGCGTCGAATGGGCGCTCAACGCCTCATCCGACCTGCAGCTGTGGGAACTGGGCCGAGGCGTCGAATGACCCCGCAGCAAGACATCGGGTAACCGCACGGCCCCCGTCCTGTGACGGGGGCCGACTCCTTTCGAGGGCGCCGATCTCCAGCCCGTCCGGCGCTTGAGGACGGCACCCCGGCCGCCGGAGCGGGGGCGTCACCCCCCGCTCCGGCGGCCGGGGTGCCGCTCAGCGACGGCGCCTCGCGGCCCGCTCACGCAGGGGGCCGCTCACTGACCGCCCGGCCGCACCAAACCGCTCTCGTACGCGTACACCGCGGCCTGCACCCGGTCCCGCAGCCCCAGCTTCGTCAGCACATGGCCCACATGCGTCTTGACCGTCGTCTCACTGACGAACAGATCCGCGGCGATCTCCGCGTTGGACAGTCCCCGCGCGACCAGCTTGAGGACCTCGACCTCACGCTCCGTCAGCGTCTGCAGGGTGTCCGGCACCGGCTCCTCGCCGGACGGCAGATGATCCGCGTACTTGTCGAGCAGCCGACGCGTGATGCTCGGCGCCAGCATCGCCTCGCCCGCGGCGACCACGCGGATCGCCTGGATCAGCTCATGGGCCGGCGCGTCCTTCAGCAGGAAGCCGCTCGCCCCCGCCTTCAGCGCCTCGACGACATACTCGTCGAGGTCGAACGTGGTCAGCACCAGCACCTTCGCCGGGCCGTCCCGTCCCGGACCGGTGATCTGCCGGGTCGCCTCGACACCGTCCATCCGGGGCATCCGGATGTCCATCAGCACCACATCGGGCTGAAGCGCCCGCACCTGATCGAGGGCCTGCAGGCCGTCCCCGGCCTCTCCGACCACCGCGATGTCCTGTTCGGCCTCCAGGATCATCCGGAAGCCGGTGCGCAGCAGCGGCTGGTCGTCGACCAATAGGACGCGGATCGCCACGGGATCTCCTCCGATTTGCTTGACCGGCCCCATTCTGCCCTGACGCCGCGATCACGACTCCGCCGGGCGTACCGGCATCGGCCGCACCGCCCCGAGGACGACCCCCGGACCCCCGGCAGAACTGCCGAGGGAGCCCTCACTTGCCGGGCGCAGCGGCAGCGCCTGTGCCGATCCGGGGGACGCCCCCCCGGCCCACCCGGCAGAGCCGCCGAGGGCGTCCTCACCCGGCAGAGCCGCCGGGGGCGTCCTCACCCGCCGGGCGCAGCGGCAGCGGGTAGTCCGGCGGTGTGCCGCCGAATTCAGGACACACCGCCTGGTGATCGCACCATCCGCACAGTTTGCTCGGCCTCGGCCGCCAGTCACCCGTCTCGGTCGCCAGCATGATCGCCTCCCACAGGGCCAGCAGCTTGCGCTCCACACGCTCCAGATCCGCCGGCACCGGGTCGTACGTCAGCACATCACCACTGCCCAGATACACCAGCTGAAGCCGGCGCGGCACGACACCCTTCAGCCGCCAGACCACCAGCGCGTAGAACTTCATCTGGAACAGCGCGCCCTCGGCGTACTCCGGACGGGGAGCCTTGCCGGTCTTGTAGTCGACGATCCGCACCTCACCGGTGGACGCCACATCCACCCGGTCGATGATCCCGCGCAGCCGCAGGCCCGACTCCAGCTCCGCCTCGACGAAGAACTCCCGCTCCACCGGCTCGAGCCGAGTCGGGTCCTCCAGGGTGAACCACCGCTCGACCAGCGCCTCCGCCTCCGCCAGCCAGAGGGCCAGCCGCTCGCCGTCCGGATCCTCCGCGAACAGCTCCGTGAGCTCCGGCTTCGACTTCCGCAGCCGGTCCCACTGCCCGGGCACCAGCGCCCGGGCGCGCGGCGCCGTACGCTCGGCCGCAGGGGCGTCGAAGAGCCGCTCGAGCACCGCGTGCACCAGGGTGCCGCGAGTCGCCGCCTCGCTCGGCTTCTCGGGCAGCCGGTCGATCACCCGGAACCGGTACAGCAGCGGGCACTGCATGAAGTCGCTCGCCCGCGACGGGGACAGCGACGAAGGCGTCGCGCTCGTACTCATGACACAGACCCTACGGCCCGCCACTGACAGTGGTCCGCATACCATCGACGCAGGCCCCTCCGCATTGCATGATCGGGCAGGGGACATTTCCGAAAGAAGGGACACCGTGGACGAGAGCGGCGACAGCGGAAGGCCGCAGCCCGGCGCACCCGGAACAGGCCCGGGCGGCGCACCCGGCGACGGCAGGCCACCCCGCCGACCGGAGCCCGGAGGCGGCCTGCTCATGGGTCGCCCGTTCGGCGTACCCGTCTATGTCTCGCCCAGCTGGTTCCTGGTGGCCGCCCTCATCACCTGGGTGTTCGGCGGCCAGCTCGACCGGGTGCTGCCCGAACTCGGCATCGCCCGCTATCTGGTCTCCCTCTTCTTCGCGGTCGCTTTCTATGCCTCCGTTCTCGTCCACGAACTCGCGCACACCGTCGTGGCCCTGCGCTTCAAACTTCCCGTCCGCCGGATCCAGCTCCAGTTCTTCGGCGGCGTCTCGGAAATCGAGAAGGAAGCGGAGACCCCCGGACGCGAATTCATGCTCGCCTTCGTCGGCCCGCTCCTCTCGCTGCTCCTCGGCGGGATCTTCTACCTCGGCATGCAGGCCGTCGAACCGGGAACCGTCCCCGGTGTCCTCCTCGCCGGCCTGATGATCTCCAACATGATCGTGGCCGCCTTCAATCTGCTGCCCGGCCTCCCGCTGGACGGCGGCCGGATGCTCCGCGCC
Organism: Streptomyces sannanensis; assembly: GCF_039536205.1. Lineage (GTDB taxonomy): Bacteria > Actinomycetota > Actinomycetes > Streptomycetales > Streptomycetaceae > Streptomyces > Streptomyces sannanensis. Next base: position 6,024,103 of record NZ_BAAAYL010000001.1, read on the forward strand.
GTCGTGTGGAAGATCACCGGAAAGCCGATGAGCGGCACCATCGCCGCCGCCTGGGTCGGCCGCGCGCTCGCCGTCACCGTACTGATCGGCCTGCCGATGCTCACCCGTACCGGTGCGCTCGGCAACACCCCTCAGAACGTGGGCGGCATGGACACCGTGATGGATGCCCTGCTCGCCGCCATCCTCGCCGCGATCATCTGGACCGGCGCCGGAAACAGCCTGCGCGTGGCACGACTCCGTGAACACCTCCCCGAACTGCGCGCCCGCACACTCACCCGGCGCGCCGTGCCCGTCGAAGCCGCCACCCCCCTCTCCGAAGCACTCCGCCGCGCCAACGAAGCAGGCGCCCGCGCCCTCGTCGTCGTCGACGGCCACGGCGCCCCCATCGCCCTCGTCCGCGAGGCCGCCATCGCAGGCGTCCCCGAACACCGGCGCCCCTGGGTCGCGGTCAGCACCCTGGCCCAGGACCTCACCGACGGCATGAAGGTCTCCGCCGAACTCGTCGGTGAAGAACTGCTCGACATGATGCGGGCCACCCCCGCCACCGAGTACCTGGTCGTCGAGGACACCGGCGAGATCTACGGGGTCCTCTCCGCCGCCGACGTCGAGCGGGCCTTCGTCAAGGCCATGGCACGACCCCGGTCCTGAACCCCATACACTGGTCACATGTCCGAACCGACCGGTGCCGCCCGCCGTCGCGGGCCCTTCAAGGTCGGGGACCAGGTCCAGCTCACCGACCCCAAGGGACGCCACTACACGTTCACGCTCGAGGCCGGGAAGAACTTCCACACCCACAAGGGTTCCTTCCCCCACGACGAGCTGATCGGCGCTCCCGAGGGCAGTGTTGTCCGTACCACGGGGAACGTCGCCTACCTCGCGCTGCGCCCCCTGCTCCCCGACTACGTCCTGTCCATGCCCCGCGGCGCCGCCGTGGTCTACCCCAAGGACGCGGGGCAGATCCTGGCCTTCGCCGACATCTTCCCCGGCGCCCGCGTCGTCGAGGCAGGAGTGGGGTCGGGCTCGCTCAGCAGCTTCCTGCTCCGCGCCATCGGCGACCAGGGCATGCTGCACTCGTACGAGCGCCGCGAGGACTTCGCCGAGATCGCCAAGCAGAACGTGGAACGCTACTTCGGCGGCCCCCACCCGGCCTGGCAGCTCACCGTCGGCGACCTCCAGGACAACCTGTCCGACACCGAGGTCGACCGTGTGATCCTCGACATGCTCGCCCCCTGGGAGTGCATCGAGGCCGTCTCCAAGGCACTGGTCCCCGGCGGCATCCTCTGCTGCTACGTGGCCACCACCACCCAGCTCGCCCGCACGGTCGAGACCATCCGGGAACACGGCACGTTCAACGAGCCGGCCGCCTGGGAGTCGATGATCCGCAACTGGCACGTGGAAGGCCTGGCGGTCCGCCCCGACCATCGGATGATCGGCCACACCGGCTTCCTCGTCACCGCCCGCCGCCTCGCCGACGGCGTGGAGCCCCCGCTGCGCCGCCGTCGTCCGGCCAAGGGCGCCTACGGCGAGGACTACGAAGGCCCGAACAAGGCCTGAATCGACAAACCACCGGCGCCGCCACCGAGTTCTCCGTCGTCCACGGGAACTCGGCGGCGGCGCCTCTGCGTTGGCCGCCACACACCGAGCACAGCCGGACCCCGGCGTTCCGACCCGCTGTGATCGTGTGGCACGATGCTGGCCACCCCCACCGGCACCGCCCTCACAGGAGACATCCCGCGTGCAGACGCAGACCTCCGACGCCCCGGACCTCGCACACACCCACGCCCGCCCGGTGCACTGGCTGACCACCGCCACCGTGATGGCCGCGGTCATCGCCGGGGCAGGTCTGCTGCAGCCCGGCCACGCCACGGCGACGACCCCGGCACCCCACGCGGCCCCGGCCCCCGACCCCGCCGCGGCGGCCTTCCCCCTGGAGTGCGCGGGAGCCGGCACCACCGTCTACAAGCAGGCGGCCGGCGACCTCGACGGCGACGGCAACCCGGAGACGGTCGCCGCGGTGCGCTGCGCGTCCGGCTCGGGAACGCCGCCGAGCGGGGTGTACGTACTCACCCGGGGGGCACGGGTCGTGGCAACCCTGGTGAGCCCGGACGAAGCACTCAGCGTCGCCGACATCGAGGTACGCGACGGGGTGGTCTCGGGGAACCTGCTCGGCTACTCCTCGAAGGACGTGCCCCGCTGCTGCCCGGACCAGCAGCGGCAGGTCAATTGGCGGTGGGCCGACGGGAAGTTCGTACGGGACGGCGGGAGCGGGACGCCCGCGGCGGAGAGTGTGTGATCCGTCACTCCGCGTCGGGCCCGTAGACCTCGACCCCGTCCGAAAGGCGACGTACGTGGATGCAGTCGCCCGGGCACTCCTTGACCGAGTCGATGACGTCGGTCAGCAGTGGCAGGGGGACGGGCGTTGTGGCGCCCGGCTCCTGGAGCAGCTCGTCGTCGGCACTCTTCACATAGGCCAGTCCGTCGATGTCCAGCTCGAAGACCTCGGGCGCGTACTGGGCGCAGATGCCGTCGCCGGTGCAGAGGTCCTGGTCGATCCAGACCTCCAGGGCCTGGTTGCCGGCCTCGGTGGGAGCCTCCTGCTGCACGGTCATTTCTCCTGCCGTTTTCCTGCGCTGCTGAACCAATTGGAGCCACCCCTGACGGGTGTTGAACGCTCCGACGATACAACCGCCCGCTTTCCGATGTTGATGGGTGGGTATTCCCCAGGCGTGAGGGAGTACGCAAGGGTGAAGATCGGACACACTCCTACCGTCTTTGTGATCTAGGGGTTTCAATCGTCACCCACCCAGGTAGGGTCAGGAAGCGTCCAGCTCCCCTTGGAGGAGGTGAGGACCGTGGCAGCCCACGACGACGACATCAACCGCGGCATCCGGCCGGGTCGGGGGTCCGATGACCCTGCCGGTCAGATTGCCTATCTCGAGCAGGAGATCGCCGTCCTGCGACGCAAGCTCGCCGACTCTCCGCGTCATACGAGGATTCTCGAGGAGCGGATCGTCGAGCTGCAGACCAACCTGGCCGGCGTGTCCGCTCAGAACGAGCGACTCGCCAATACGCTCCGCGAGGCCCGGGACCAGATCGTGGCCCTCAAGGAAGAGGTCGACCGGCTCGCACAGCCACCGGCCGGCTTCGGCGTGTTCCTTCAGGCGAACGAGGACGGCACCGCCGACATCTTCACCGGGGGCCGCAAGCTCCGGGTGAACGTCAGCCCGGCCATCGAGCTCGACGAGCTCCGGCGCGGCCAGGAAGTCATGCTCAACGAAGCGCTCAACGTGGTCGAGGCCATGGAGTTCGAGCGCACCGGGGACATCGTCACCCTCAAGGAGATCCTCGAGGACGGCGAGCGCGCCCTGGTGATCGGGCACACGGACGAGGAACGGGTGGTGCGGCTCGCCGAGCCGCTGCTGGACGCCACCATCCGCCCCGGCGACGCCCTGCTGCTGGAACCCAGGTCCGGCTACGTCTACGAAGTGATCCCGAAGAGCGAGGTCGAGGAACTCGTCCTCGAAGAGGTCCCGGACGTCGACTACTCCAAGATCGGCGGCCTGGGCACCCAGATCGAGCAGATCCGCGACGCGGTCGAGCTCCCCTACCTCTACCCCGACCTCTTCAAGGAGCACGAACTGCGGCCGCCGAAGGGCATCCTGCTCTACGGCCCGCCCGGCTGCGGCAAGACGCTGATCGCGAAGGCCGTCGCCAACTCCCTTGCCAAGAAGGTCGCCGAGGTGACCGGGCAGCCCGCCGGCAAGAGCTACTTCCTGAACATCAAGGGCCCCGAGCTTCTCAACAAGTACGTCGGCGAGACCGAGCGGCACATCCGCCTGGTCTTCCAGCGTGCCCGCGAGAAGGCGGGCGAGGGCACCCCCGTCATCGTCTTCTTCGACGAGATGGAATCCCTCTTCCGCACCCGTGGCTCCGGCGTCAGCTCGGACGTGGAGAACACCATCGTCCCCCAGCTGCTCGCCGAGATCGACGGAGTGGAGGGCCTCGAGAACGTCATCGTCATCGGCGCCTCCAACCGCGAAGACATGATCGACCCCGCCATCCTGCGGCCGGGCCGGCTCGATGTGAAGATCAAGATCGAGCGGCCGGACGCCGAGGCGGCCCGGGACATCTTCGCGAAGTACCTCACCCCGACCCTGCCGCTGCACACGGACGACCTCTCCGAGCACAACGGCAGCGCCGACGCCACGATCGAAGGCATGATCCAGGCGGTCGTGGAGCAGATGTACGCCGAAACCGAGGAAAACCGCTTCCTCGAGGTCACGTACGCCAACGGCGACAAGGAAGTCCTCTACTTCAAGGACTTCAATTCCGGCGCGATGATCCAGAACATCGTCGACCGGGCCAAGAAGATGGCCATCAAGGCCTTCCTCGACCAGAACCAAAAGGGCCTCAGGGTCTCCCACCTGCTCGCCGCATGCATCGACGAGTTCAAGGAGAACGAGGACCTGCCGAACACCACCAACCCCGACGACTGGGCCCGGATCTCCGGAAAGAAGGGCGAGCGGATCGTCTACATCCGCACCCTCGTCACCGGAAAGCAGGGCGCGGACACCGGACGCTCCATCGACACGGTGGCAAACACAGGCCAGTACCTGTAAAAGCGCGGACCGGCTGCGGATGCCCGGCAGGGGTATCCGCAGCCGGCTGCTTTCCACGGGACCGGTGACTCCACGTGACAACTGCAGAGCAATGATGGAATTGATCTCCCCACCGGCGCAGAGGCGTTCTAGGCTCTTCGGTACCGCCGTGTCGCGCAGTGCGGGGACGGGCACCGCACACGCACCGGAGCACCGGCGTACTTGAGCGCCGCCCCCGGCCGGGGGCGCCGCCGGGCAAGGAGGGCCGCATGACCGTACGGCGAGTAATGGGCATCGAGACGGAGTACGGAATCTCCGTCCCCGGCCACCCGAACGCCAATGCCATGCTCACCTCGTCCCAGATCGTCAACGCCTACGCGGCGGCGATGCACCGGGCGCGCCGCGCCCGCTGGGACTTCGAGGAGGAGAATCCGCTGCGCGACGCCCGGGGCTTCGACCTGGCCCGGGAAGCGGCGGACTCCAGCCAGCTCACGGACGAGGACATCGGCCTGGCCAATGTCATCCTCACCAACGGCGCGCGGCTCTACGTCGACCACGCGCACCCCGAGTACAGCGCACCGGAAGTGACCAACCCGAGGGACGCCGTCCTCTGGGACAAGGCCGGCGAGCGGATCATGGCGGAGGCCGCCGAGCGAGCGGCCCAGCTCCCCGGAGCCCAGCCGATCCACCTCTACAAGAACAACACCGACAACAAGGGCGCCTCCTACGGCACGCACGAGAACTACCTGATGAAGCGGGAGACCCCCTTCTCGGACATCGTGCGCCACCTCACGCCCTTCTTCGTGACCCGCCAGGTCTTCGCCGGCGCGGGCCGGGTGGGCATCGGCCAGGACGGCCACGAGCACGGCTTCCAGATCAGCCAGCGAGCCGACTACTTCGAGGTCGAGGTAGGCCTCGAGACCACCCTCAAACGGCCCATCATCAACACCCGGGACGAGCCCCACGCGGACGCCGAGAAGTACCGCAGGCTCCATGTGATCATCGGCGACGCGAACCTCTCCGAGATCTCCACCTACCTCAAGCTGGGCACCACCGCCCTGGTCCTTTCCATGATCGAGGACAACTTCATCAACGTAGACCTGGCCGTGGACCAGCCGGTGCGCACCCTGCACCAGATCTCCCACGACCCGACGCTGAAGCGCGTGGTCACACTGCGCAGCGGCAGGACACTCACCGCGGTGCAGCTCCAGATGGAGTACTTCGAGCTCGCCCGCAAGTACGTCGAGGAGCGCTTCGGGGACGACGCCGACGAGCAGACCAAGGACGTCCTCGGACGCTGGGAGGACGTCCTGGGCCGGCTGGAGAGCGACCCGATGAGCCTGTCCGGGGAACTGGACTGGATCGCCAAGCGCGAAATCCTCGAGGGCTACCGGCGCCGCGACGGCCTCGACTGGGAATCCGCCAGGCTCCACCTGGTCGACCTCCAGTACGCCGACGTACGGGCCGAGAAGGGCCTCTACAACCGTCTGGTGGCCCGCGGCAAGATGAAGCGCCTGCTGGACGAGCCCGACGTCGAGCGGGCCGAGACCAAGCCCCCGGAGGACACCCGGGCGTACTTCCGCGGCCGCTGCCTGGAGCAGTACGCGGACGACGTCGCCGCGGCCTCCTGGGACTCGGTGATCTTCGACCTGCCGGGCCGGGACTCCCTCCAGCGCGTCCCCACGCTGGAACCGCTTCGGGGTACACGTAACCACGTCAAGGAACTCCTGGACCGCTGCCGCACGGCCGAGGATCTGGTGCGAGTGCTGTCGGGCGGCTGACGGGGGCTGAAACGGCCGCCGTCTGGGAATCATCCGGTAGACCCCCGGACGTTGCAGAAAGTGCGGGGCCGATGTCGGACCCTGCTTGTAGGGTCTGATCTTGAGAGTCACATCGAGCGGCACAAACCGAGCGGGGTGAGGGATATGGCGACCAAGGACACCGGCGGCGGACAGCAGAAGGCCACACGTTCCACCGAAGAGGTCGAGGAGCAGGCGCAGGAAGCGCAGGCCTCGGAAGACCTCAAGGAGCGCCACGAGAAGCTGTCGGACGACGTCGACTCCGTGCTGGACGAAATCGATGATGTCCTGGAGGAGAACGCCGAGGATTTCGTACGCTCGTTCGTTCAGAAGGGCGGGGAGTAACCCCGTTTTGCCTTCGATTCGAAGGTGCGGGGTGGGTGAGTGGCGGAATTCAGCGAGACGAAGCGCTGCGCGCGGTGTGGCGAGGAGAAGCCGCGCGCAGCCTTCGCCACCAAGAGGTCGAACATCGACGGTCTACAGCGAGCGTGCCGTGAATGCATGGCTGACTATCACCGCAGACGGCAGATCGCCCTGGGTAGGAAGGTCCGTCCCAAGGTGGAAGTGCCTGATGGGCACAAGTACTGCCAGCGTTGCGGTGAGGTGAAGCCGCATTCCGAGTGGCACCGGAACGCGACGGCCTCCGATGGCCTGTCGACGCGCTGCAAGGCGTGCCGCGCCATCGAAGGCCGTGCCGGGCACCTCAAGCGTCAGTACGGCATCACGGAGGCCCAGCGCGACGAGATGATCTCGTCGCAGATGGGGATCTGTACGATCTGTCTGTCCGCACCAGCAGTGCACGTGGATCACTGCCACGAGACGGGTAGGGTCCGTGGCGTACTGTGCTTCAACTGCAATTCGGCCATCGGCAAGTTGGGAGACGATCCCGACACCTTGCGTCGGGCTATCGCATATCTGGAAGGAAACTCGTGGAAGCCAACACTCGTAGCTTCGGGCGTCTACCAGCTGCCTTCCTGACGCCTGGGTCCTCGTCCTTCATGGACTTCCTGTCCGCGCACTCGCCGGAGCTGCTGCCGGGTAACCGGAAGCTGCCGGACGGGATCGTGGAGGCGCCGCACGGCACCACCATCGTGGCCGCGACGTTCCCGGGGGGCGTCGTGCTCGCGGGTGACCGTCGGGCGACGATGGGCAACATGATCGCGCAGCGAGACATCGAGAAGGTGTTCCCGGCCGACGAGTACTCCGCCGTGGGCATCGCCGGCACCGCCGGTCTCGCCGTGGAGATGGTGAAGCTCTTCCAGCTCGAGCTGGAGCACTTCGAGAAGGTCGAGGGTGAGCAGCTCTCCCTGGAGGGCAAGGCGAACCGGCTCTCCACCATGATCCGCAGCAATCTGGGCATGGCCATGCAGGGCCTGGCCGTCGTCCCGCTCTTCGCCGGCTGGGACATCGACCGCGAGAAGGGCCGGATCTTCTCGTACGACGTGACGGGTGGCCGTTCCGAGGAGCACGGCTTCGCCGCCACCGGTTCGGGTTCGATCTTCGCGCGCGGTTCGATGAAGAAGCTGTACCGCGAGGACCTGACCGAGCAGCAGGCCGCCACGCTGGTGGTGCAGGCGCTGTACGACGCTGCGGACGACGACTCGGCGACCGGCGGCCCGGATATGGCCCGCCGTATCTATCCGATCGTCACTGTGATCACCGACGAGGGCTTCCGGAAGCTGACCGAGGCGGAGTCCTCGGAGATCGCCCGCTCCATTCACGAACGGCGGCTGGAGCAGCCCGACGGCCCGCGCGCCGCGCTTCTCTGAATGTTCTCGCCACTGACAGAAAGGGACGGATAGCCGGTGTCGACGCCGTTCTATGTCTCACCCCAGCAGGCGATGGCCGACCGGGCGGAGTACGCCCGGAAGGGCATCGCCCGTGGTCGCAGCCTGGTTGTGCTGCAGTACACCGACGGCATCGTGTTCGTCGGTGAGAACCCGTCCCGTGCGCTGCACAAGTTCAGCGAGATCTACGACCGGATCGGCTTTGCCGCGGCCGGTAAGTACAACGAGTACGAGAATCTGCGTATCGGCGGTGTGCGGTACGCGGATCTGCGTGGATACACCTATGACCGTGACGATGTGACGGCTCGTGGTCTCGCGAACGTCTATGCGCAGACACTGGGAACGATCTTTTCCAGTGTCGGCGAGAAGCCGTACGAGGTGGAGCTGGTCGTCGCCGAGGTCGGTGAGACCGCGGATGCGGACCAGATCTACCGGCTGCCGCACGACGGGTCGATCGTGGACGAGCACGGCTCGGTCGCGGTCGGCGGCAACGCAGAGCAGATCAGCTCCTTCCTGGACCAGCGTCACCGCGACGGCATGACGCTCGCGGAGGCGCTGCGGCTGGCCGTCCAGGCGCTGTCCCGGGACACCAACGGCACCGAGCGGGAGATCCCCGCGGAGCGGCTCGAGGTGGCCGTCCTGGACCGTACGCGCCCGCAGGCGCGCAAGTTCAAGCGTATTGTCGGCCGGCAGCTGTCCCGCCTGCTCCAGGCCCCGGACGCGGCCTCGGCCCCGACGGATGTCCCTTCGGACACGGAGGAGTGACTCCGTAGTACCCCTCCGCGCCCCCGGCCGCCCAGCGTGCCGGGGGCGCGGGCTTTTGCGCGCCCACCGAGCCCCTCCCGGGGGCACCTCTGGGGGCACCCCCAGCCGCAGCTGGGGGAGGTGGCCGGGGGAGTTCGAGGACGGGCACACCGTCGCCCCGCGGAGGATGGTCCACCGGTGCGGTCAGTGCGCCCGCGGACGGGCCGTGGAGTCGCGGACGACGAGGTGGACCGGGAGTGTGCCGGGCTCGGGGGAGCGGCCCTCCAGGGCGGCGAGGAGCGCTGTCATGCCGCGCTTGCCGACTTCTTCCGCGGGCAGTGCGACGGTCGTGAGCTCGGGTTCCACCGCGGAGGCCAGGGTCAGGTCGTCGAAGCCGGTGACGGAGACGTCGTCCGGCACTCGCAGGCCGAGTCGGCGTGCGGCCTTGCAGGCGCCGGCGGCGAGGATGTCGTCGTCGCAGATCAGTGCGGTCGGTCGGGGTCCTGGGCCGGTGAGGGCGAGCTCCGCGGCCTCGCGGGCGCCGTCGATGCTGAGCCGGGTCGGTACGGTTCGTACCTCGGCGTCGGGGACGCTCCGCAGGGTCGAGGCCAGCGCCTGGGCGCGTACGTCGAAGGTCCATGAGGAGATCGCCGAGGCGAGGTGCGCGAAGCGCCGGTGGCCGAGTTCCAGCAGATGTTCCGTCAGTTGCCGCATGCCGTCGGCCAGGTCGACGTTGACGTGGGCGGCCGCTCCGGTGTCGTCGGGGTCGCTGTCGAGCATGACCAGTGGCAGGTCGGTGCCGCGGATGGCGGAAAGAGCGTCGGTGGCCATCGAGGAGGCGATGATTCCGTCGAGTGCGGCGCGTGCGGAGGGGAAGGGGTCCTTCGCGGGGCCCTCGCCGATGGGGGAGCGGTAGAGGACCACGCCGAAGCCGTGTTCGGCGGCGACGTCGGAGGCACCCTGGTAGACGCGGGCGAAGAACTCGTTCGTCAGGGCCGGTACGACGAGCAGGGCGGTGCGGGTGCGGCCGAGCCGGAGGTTGCGGGCGGCGAGGTTGGGCCGGTAGCCGAGTTCGCGGGCGGCTTCGCGGACGCGTTCGGCGGTGGTTTCGGAGACCCGGCCGCGCCATTTGTCGCCGAGGACGAGCGACACGGCTGCCTGGGAGACCCCGGCCTCCCGTGCCACGTCCCGGCTGGTCGGGCGATGGTCCGTGCTCCTCACCGAGGCCTCCGCGCTCCTGTGCTTCCCGTCACGGGGGTGGACCCGTGTGTTGGGCACATGGTACGTATGACCTGCTTGGTTATACGTAAAACCTCAAGGGAGAACCACATGGCCGCGGGATACGCGGAGATCCTCGGAACGCGGCATGCCGCGCGGCTGCTGATCGGCACCCTGGTGGGGAGGCTGCCCAACGCCACCGCTGCGATCGCGATCGTGCTCTTCATCCGGGCCGAGGGCGGCAGCTACAGCCTGGCCGGTGGTCTCGCCGCCGTGTACGGAGTGGCCAACGCGGTCGGCCAGCCGGTTCTGGGCCGCATGGTGGACCTGTACGGCCAGCCCCGGGTGCAGTTCCCGGCCGCGGTCGTCTCCGCGCTCGGCATGGTCGCGTTCGCCTTCGCCGGCACCGCGTCGCTGCCCGCCGCCTATGCCTTCGTCGGCGTGGCCGGACTTTTCACCCCGCCGCTGGAAGGTGGCCTGCGCGCGCTGTGGCCCAGTGTGCTGAAGAAGGAGGGGCAGGTTCACACGGCCTACGCCATGGACGCGGTGGCGCAGGAGGTGATGTTCACGGTCGGGCCGCTGCTGGTCACGCTGTGCGTGTCACTGTGGTCGGCGCGGGTGGCCCTGCTCGTGATGAGTGTGATCGGGGTGCTCGGTGCTCTCTCGGTGGTGGTCTCGCGTCCGTCCCGTGAGTGGCGTTCCGCGCCGCGCGAGGCGCACTGGCTGGGCGCGCTGCGCTCTCCGGGGCTGCTCGCGCTGCTGGGCGCCTTTCTCTTCATCGGCACGGCCCTGGGTTCGATCACCGTCGCGGCCGCCGGCTACGCCGACGGCAACGGAGGGGACGCCGTGTACGGATGGCTGATGGCCGCCCTGGGTCTGGGCGCGCTCTTCGGCGGCACGGTGTACGGGGCGCGCCGGTGGAGTGGTGCGCCCGAGCGGCGGCTGACGGTTCTGACGGCCCTGCTCGCGGTCGGCTATCTGCCGCTGATGCTGGTCCCGGGCGCGGTAGCGATGACGGCGCTGACGGCTCTCGCGGGCGTCTTCCTGGCTCCGTGCATCGCCTGCGCCTTCATCGTCGTCGACCGGCATGCGCCGCGGGGCACGGTCACCGAGGCGTTCTCCTGGCTGGTGACGACCTTCACGGTCGGCGCCGCGCTGGGGACGGCGGCCGCGGGTCCGGTCCTCGAAGTCGGTGGGATCTCCGCGGGTTTCGCCGTGGCGGGGGCCGGGGGTGGCATGGCGCTGCTGGTGCTGCTGGCCACCCAGCGGGTCCTGGCGGCTGCGGGCCGTACCGAAATCGTCGCCGGACCTGGCGAAATTGATCGAAGTGGTGTGGTCGAACCCGGTTTCAGCTCTGGCCATCAGGCGTAATGTTCCCTCATGGACCGCCGCATTTTCGGGCTGGAGAACGAGTACGGCGTCACGTGCACGTTCAGGGGACAGCGCCGACTGTCTCCTGACGAAGTGGCGCGCTACCTCTTCCGCCGTGTTGTGTCATGGGGCCGCAGCAGCAATGTCTTCCTGCGGAACGGCGCCCGCCTCTACCTCGACGTGGGTTCGCATCCGGAATACGCAACTCCCGAGTGCGACAATGTGACCGAGCTGGTGACCCACGACAAGGCCGGTGAGCGCATTCTCGAAGGTCTGCTCGTCGACGCGGAGCGCCGCCTGCACGAGGAGGGGATCGCGGGCGACGTCTATCTGTTCAAGAACAACACCGACTCGGCGGGAAACTCCTACGGCTGCCACGAGAACTACCTGGTCGCACGGCACGGAGAATTCTCCCGGCTCGCGGACATTCTCATTCCGTTCCTCGTCACCCGTCAGCTGCTGTGCGGCGCGGGCAAGGTGCTGCAGACTCCGCGTGGTGCCGTGTACTGCGTGAGCCAGCGGGCCGAGCACATCTGGGAGGGTGTCAGTTCGGCCACCACCCGCTCCCGTCCGATCATCAACACCCGGGACGAGCCCCACGCGGATGCCGAGCGCTATCGCCGACTGCATGTCATCGTCGGCGACTCCAACATGTCCGAGACGACGATGCTGCTCAAGGTCGGTGCGACCGATCTGGTGCTGCGCATGATCGAGGCGGGCACGGTGATGCGTGACCTGACGCTGGAGAACCCGATCCGGGCGATCCGTGAGGTCAGCCACGACATAACGGGCCAGCGCAAGGTGCGTCTGGCCAGCGGTCGGGAGGCGTCGGCGCTGGAGATCCAGCAGGAGTACTACGACAAGGCCGTGGACTTCTGTGAGCGCCGTGGTATCCGTACGGGCACGGTCGACCAGGTCCTGGAGCTGTGGGGCCGCACTCTGGAGGCCGTTCGCGAGGAGGACCTCGACCGGATCGCGACCGAGATCGACTGGGTCATGAAGTACCAGCTGATCGAGCGGTACCGGGCCAAGCACAACATGACGATGTCTCATCCGAGGGTCGCCCAGATAGACCTCGCGTACCACGACATCCACCGCCGTCGGGGGCTGTACTACCTGCTGGAGAAGAAGGGGCAGGCTGCCCGGATCTGCAACGACATCAAGATCTTCGAGGGTAAGTCGGTGCCGCCGCAGACCACTCGGGCGCGGCTGCGCGGCGACTTCATCCGCCGGGCCCAGGAGCAGCGGCGGGACTTCACCGTCGACTGGGTGCACCTGAAGCTGAACGACCAGGCGCAGCGTACGGTGCTGTGCAAGGACCCGTTCCGTTCGGTGGACGACCGGGTGGAGAAGCTGATCGCCGGGATGTAGTGATGCGGCAGGGCCCCGTGCTTTCTCGTACGGGGCCCTGTGCACGCCTTAGAGTGGCGGCAACCAACCACTGTGCCGTCTGAGATCTGAGGAACACGTGCGCCGACTTGCCGGCCTGCTCGTCGTCCCGTTGCTGCTGCTTTCGACAGCGGCCTGCGGGAACGACGAAGGCTCCCAATCCGCCTCGACGAAGAACGGGGCGCCTGCGATCACTGCGGGTGCCAAGTTCGGAGAGAAGCCGACCCTCGCCAAGGGGGAGGGGAAACCGCCCAAGGACCTGAAGGTCGTGGTCATCAGCGAGGGCAAGGGCCCGACGCTCAAGAAGGGCGACGCGGCCGAGGTGAACTACCTCGGCCAGGAGTACGACGAGAGCAAGCCGTTCGACAACAGCTTCGACCGGGGTGAGCCGTTCAAGCTGACCCTCGGTGCCGGCGGTGTCATCCAGGGCTGGGAGAAGGGCCTCGAGGGCCAGAAGGTCGGCAGCCGTGTCGAGCTGGTCATCCCGCCGGAGCTCGGCTACGGTCCGCAGGGCCAGGGGGACATCAAGGGCAATGCCACTCTGGTGTTCGTCGTCGATGTGCTGAAGGGCACCACCGTCCCGGTGTCGGCCAAGGGCACCGAGGTCCCCCAGACCAACGCGGACCTGCCGAAGGTGGGCACCAACACGGACGGCAAGGAGCCGACCGTCACCGTGCCCAAGGTGGACCCGCCGAAGAAGCTGGTCTCCAACTACGTCATCGAGGGCACCGGCCCGGTGGTCAAGCCGACCGACACCGTGGCCGTGCACTACGCGGGTGTGCTGTGGAAGGACGGCAAGACGTTCGACAGCAGCTACGCCCAGGGCAAGACGCAGAACTTCCCGCTGGAGCAGGTGACCCTCAAGGGGCTCAAGGACGGTCTCATCGGCAAGAAGGTCGGGAGCAGGGTGCTGTTGGTGATCCCGCCGGACCAGGCCTTCGGTGACAAGGCGCAGACGGGTATCCCGGCCAAGTCCACCCTGGTCTTCGCGATGGACATCCTCGCAGTGATGTAAGACTGTCCCGTTCAGCAGTACGTACTTGAGGAGCAAGTCAGTGAGCATCGAGAAGCCCGAGATCGACTTCCCGGGCGGCGAGCCGCCGAAGGACCTGGAGATCAAGGACATCTGGGAGGGCGACGGCCCCGAGGCCAAGGCCGGCGACTTCGTCAAGGTGCACTACGTCGGTGTGGCCTTCTCCACCGGTGAGGAGTTCGACGCCTCCTGGAACCGTGGCGCCCCGCTGCAGTTCCAGCTCGGTGTCGGCCAGGTCATCACGGGCTGGGACCGGGGTGTGCAGGGCATGAAGGTAGGCGGCCGCCGCCAGCTGATCATCCCGCCGCACCTGGCCTACGGCGACCGTGGCGCCGGCAGCGCGATCGCGCCGGGCGAGACCCTGATCTTCGTCTGCGATCTGGTCGCGGTCTGATCACTTCCGGTCATCCGAGGGCCCGTGCTGTCCGGCATGGGCCCTCGGCTTTTGCCGCGACACGTCGGAGCGGTACGGTCGATGGGCGAAGCGGCACGACAGAAGAGGTGTGAAAGGCGTCATGGCCATTGCCAAGGCCGAGCGGCTGATGAACCTCGCGCTGTGTCTGCTCGGGACGCGGCGTCCGCTGAGCAAGCGCGAGCTGCGTGGCTCCATCGAGGCGTACATGGAAGCCGGATCGGACGACTCCTTCAACCGGATGTTCGAGCGGGACAAGGACGATCTGCGCGAACTCGGCCTGGTCATCGAGACGGTGGAGAGTCTCGAGGGCGAGACCGGCTATCTGGCCCGGCGTGACTCCAATCGTCTGCCGCCCATTCAGCTGGACGCCGAGGAGGCCGCGGCCCTGGGCCTGGCCGCCAAGGTGTGGCAGCAGGCCAGGCTCGCCGGTGCCGCCAGCGGCGCCCTGCAGAAGCTCCGTGCCGCCGGCATGCCCGAGGCCGAGGACCCGTACGAGGGGCAGCACAGCGCCCTCGAACCGCGGATTCCCGTGCACGAGGCCGCTTTCGAGCCGCTGATGCTCGCCTGCCGCGACCGCCGCCCGGTCGTCTTCGACTACCGCAAGGCGAACGCGGTGCGCCCCGAGGCCCGCCATGTCGAGCCGTGGACCCTGGAGTGCTGGCGGGGCCACTGGTATCTGGCCGGCTGGGACCGGGACCGCGGCGCCGAGCGTGTCTTCCGGCTCTCCCGGATCACCGGAAAGGTGCGGTCCCGGGCAGGCGCCTTCACCGCGCCAGTTCCCGACGTGGTGACCGTACGCGAGACGGTGGAGACCTGGGCGGGCGAGACCGCGACCAGATCCGCCGTGATCAGGCTGCGGTCCGGCGCCGGCTATCCGCTGCGCGCCCGCGCCACGTCCGTCCGGGAACTGGGCGGCGGCTGGGACGAGTTGGAGATCCCGTACGGGCACGGACTGGACGCCTGGCTCGTCGAGTTCGGCCCCGATGTGGTCGTCATGGCCCCGGCGGACCTGCGGGCCGATGTGGTGGACCGGCTGCGTGCCGTGGCCAAGGACTAGAGGGGACACGGACGACCATGGCCGCGAACGCCATTGACCAGACCCGCCGGATGCTCTCGCTGGTGACGTATCTGCGTGAGCGCCCCGGCGCGCATGTCGCCGATGTCGCCCGCGCCTTCGGCATCACCGAGGACGAGCTGATCTCCGACCTCGATGTCCTGCCGATGTGCGGCACCAGCTTCCGTGGCGGTGATCTGCTCGACATCGACACCGACGGCGACCGCATCTGGTGGCACAACCCCGACGACGTCGCCGAGCCGCTGCGGCTCGCCGCCGACGAGGCCACGGCGCTGCTGGTGGCCGCCCGCGCCGTCGCCACACTGCCCGGGCTGCGCGAGAGCGACCGGCAGGCACTGGTCCGCGCCACCGCGAAGCTGGAGGCGGCGGCCGGCGAGGCGGCCGGGGCCAGCGCCCGGCTGTCGGTCACTTTCGAGTCCGAGGGCGGAGTCTTTGCCGAGGTGGACCGGGCGATCTCCGAGCGCCGCCGGCTCTGGCTGCGCTACTACTCGCCCGCGCGTGACGAGCTCACCGAGCGCGAGGTCGACCCGATCCGGCTCTTCGCGGTGGGGCACACCTATATGGAGGCCTGGTGCCGCACGTCCGAGGCGCGCCGCACCTTCCGGCTCGACCGGGTCGCCGCGATCAGGATCCTCGACAAGCCTGCCGCGCCGCCGGAGATCGAGCTGCGCGATCTGTCGGCCGGCCTGGTGCAGCCCTCCGCCGAGGATCCCGAGGTGGTCGTCGAGGTGGGCCCCGGCGGCCGCTGGGTCGCCGAGTACTACCCGCACGACAGCGCCGAGGAGCTGCCGGACGGTGGCCTGCGGATCGCCCTGCGCACCCCCGACCCGGGCTCGCTGCGACGGCTCGCGCTGCGGCTCGGCAGCGACGGGCGCATCGTCTCCCCGGACGACCTCGCGGAGGCGGCACGGCAGGCGGCCCGCGACGCGCTCGCGGCGTACGGCAGCGAGGACTGAGGGGATGCGCACCATGCCGGTCATGTCCACACCGACGGTTCCGGTTCGCTACAGGGCGGCCTGCCCGGACTGCCGTGCCCGCTTCGAACTCGCCGCGGGTGCGCTGCGGCTGGCGATCGGCGCCAGCCGCCGCACCACGTTCTACTCGTTCACGTGTCCCGAGTGCGGCTCCGCCGTACGCAAGCCGGCCGGTGAGCGGATCGTCGAACTCCTCACCGGCGGCGGTGTGCGGACACTGCGCCTCTGCTCCACCGTCTAGGACCGACTAGTCTCTGCATATGCTCTGGCCGATGATCGCTGTCGTTGTTGGTTTCTGTGGCCTGGCCGTCCTCGGTGTGCTGGCGGTCCGGGTCGCCCTCGAGGTGCGCAGGCTCGGCCGCCAGGTGGCGGAGAGCTCGGAGCGGATCACCCGGGCCGCGCAGGACCTGGAGCAGGTGGCCGGGAATCTGGCTCGTGCCGGGGAGAGCCTGCGCTAGTACTGGGACCGGAAAGGTTCACCGGCTCGCGCCTCCCCCAGCTAACGCTGGGGGAGGCAGTCGGGGGAGCCTCGGGCTTTCCGGTAAACCTTTCCGGCCACAGCGCCAGGCGTACTCGGTCCCGTCCGGCCGGTCGTGCCGGGCTCGGTGTTCCGAAAAGCGACAGCGGTACGCTGCTGAATGCGGTCCGCGCGTGAGCGCCGGGCCGCAACGTCAGGTATGCACAGGGATTGCCCAGCGTTCACAACCGCGGGTTACGATCGCTGGCAGTACGGCGGCCGGACCGATGTCCGGCCGGAAAAGGGCAGTCCCGCCCCTGTCGCCTCGGTAAGAAGGTAAACGGATATGTTCGGAAGGCTCGGCCCCACCGAGATCATCCTCATCCTCGTCGTCATCATCCTGCTGTTCGGCGCGAAGAAGCTTCCGGACATGGCCCGTTCGCTCGGCAAGTCCGCCCGCATCCTCAAGAGCGAGGCCAAGGCGATGAAGGCCGAGGGCCAGGAGCCCGCCGCGGCCGCCCCGCCGCAGCCCGGTGCCACGCAGGATGTCCCGCGCACCATCCAGGCGGCGCCCGGTGACGTCACCAGCGCGCGCCCCGTGGCCGAGCCCACGGACACCACCAAGCGCTGACCCAGGCAACCGCGGGCCCGGCGTTTCGAGGTGTCCCGCCGTACGAGATGAGGACGTGGGTTGCTGAAGTCTGCCCGCAAGAAGGAGAAGGACCCCGACGGGCGGATGCCCCTTGCGGATCATCTGCGTGAGCTGCGCAACCGGCTGGCCAAGGCGCTTTTCGCGATCCTGGTCTGCGCTGTGCTCGCGGCCTTCTTCTACAAGGGCATCGTCGAGGTCATCACCAAGCCGGTGAAGCAGTCGGTGGGCTGCGACAGAGCCTTCAGCGAGCTGGCCTCGGCCAGTGACGGAACGTGTGGCCGGATCACCATGTCCGGCCTCATGGGCCCGTTCACCTTGATGATCAAGGTGTCGCTGATGGCGGGTGTCGTGATGGCCTGTCCCGTCTGGCTGTACCAGCTGTGGGCGTTCATCGCGCCGGGCCTGCACCGGCACGAGAAGAGGTACTCGCTCGCCTTCGTGGCGGCGGGCTTCCCGCTCTTCGTGGCGGGCGGCTGGTTCTCGTACCACGTGCTGCCCGCGGCCGCCGAGGTGCTGCTGGACTTCACACCGGATGGTGTGGAGAACTTCCTGCCGCTCGACGAGCTCCTCGACCTGGTCACCCGCATGGTGATCGTCTTCGGGCTCTCCTTCGAGTTGCCGTTGCTGCTGGTCCTGCTGAACCTGGGCGGCGTGCTCGCCGGACGCCGGATGCTCGGCTGGTGGCGCGGCATGATCATGGGTGTCACCGTCTTCTCGGCCTTCGCCACCCCGACCGTCGACCCGGTGTCGATGCTGTCGCTGGCCGCGCCGATCGTGCTGCTGTACTTCATCGCCGTCGGCTTCGCGCTCCTCAACGACCGTCGGCGGGCCGCCCGCGAGGCCGCGGGACCGGCCGACGACGAGGCGTCGGATCTGGACCTCACACCCGAGGACGTCGGTGAGACCGAACCCGTCTCCGCGGGCCGTACGGTGCCCGAGCAGGCGAGCGGGGACGGGACCCCGGCGCACCGGACGAACGGTTACGACGACGTCACCTGATGACGGAGCGGCCGGGGCGCGCACACCACGCGCCCCGGCCGCTTCCGCTTCCTGATAAAGATCGCGAGACTGTCACACGGGCCGGGTACGCTCGAAGCAAGATGACCGAGGACCTTTCACCCGCCGAAGCGTACGCAGCCGCCCGGATCCGCGCCGCCGAGCAGGCCACAGCGCTCGCACCCTTCCGTGAGCTGTACGACTTCGAGCTGGACCCGTTCCAGATAGAGGCATGCCGGGCCCTGGAGGCAGGCAAGGGCGTGCTCGTCGCGGCCCCGACGGGCTCCGGCAAGACGATCGTCGGCGAGTTCGCCGTACATCTGGCGCTCACCCAGCACCGCAAGTGCTTCTACACCACGCCCATCAAGGCGCTGTCCAACCAGAAGTACACCGATCTGGTGCGGCGCTACGGCCCGGACAAGGTCGGCCTGCTCACCGGCGACAACAGCATCAACTCCGAGGCGCCGGTGGTCGTGATGACCACAGAGGTGCTCCGCAACATGCTGTACGCGGGCTCCCAGACGCTCAGCGGGCTCGCCTATGTGGTGATGGACGAGGTGCACTACCTCTCCGACCGCTTCCGCGGCGCCGTCTGGGAAGAAGTGATCATCCATCTTCCCGAGTCGGTGACCCTGGTGTCGCTGTCCGCGACGGTCTCCAACGCCGAGGAGTTCGGCGACTGGCTGGACACCGTCCGCGGCGACACCGAAGTGATCGTCTCCGAGGAGCGTCCGGTTCCGCTGTGGCAGCACGTCCTGGCCGGGCGGCGGATGTACGACCTCTTCGAGGAGTCCACCGACCACGGTGGCCGGGGCGGGGCCAGGCGCGAGGTCAACCCCGACCTGCTGCGCATGGCGCGGATGGAGAACAGCCGTACCTACGATCCGCGCGAGCGGCGGCGCGGCAAGATGGTGCGCGAGGCGGACCGGGAGCGCGAGCGCCGCCAGCGCAGCCGGATCTGGACGCCGGGCCGGCCCGAGGTCATCGAGCGCCTCGACTCCGAGGGGCTGCTGCCCGCCATCACCTTCATCTTCAGCCGGGCCGGCTGCGAGGCCGCCGTGCAGCAGTGCATGTACGCCGGGCTGCGGCTCAATGACGAGGAGGCGCGCCAGGAGGTCCGCCGTATCGTCGAGGAGCGCACCGCCTCCATTCCCGGCGAGGACCTGCATGTCCTCGGTTATTACGAATGGCTGGAGGGTCTGGAGCGGGGCATCGCCGCGCACCACGCGGGCATGCTGCCGACCTTCAAGGAGGTCGTCGAGGAACTGTTCGTCCGCGGCCTGGTCAAGGCGGTGTTCGCCACCGAGACCCTGGCGCTGGGCATCAACATGCCCGCCCGCTCGGTGGTGCTCGAGAAGCTCGTCAAGTGGAACGGCGAACAGCACGCCGATGTCACCCCCGGCGAGTACACCCAGTTGACCGGCCGCGCGGGACGCCGCGGTATCGACGTCGAGGGCCACGCCGTGGTGCTGTGGCAGCGCGGCATGGACCCGGGCGCGCTCGCCGGTCTCGCCGGTACGCGCACGTATCCGCTGCGCTCGAGCTTCAAGCCGTCGTACAACATGGCGGTGAACCTGGTCGAGCAGTTCGGCCGGCACCGTTCGCGCGAGCTGCTGGAGACCTCCTTCGCGCAGTTCCAGGCCGACAAATCGGTCGTCGGGATCTCGCGCCAGGTGCAGCGCAACGAAGAGGGCCTGGCGGGGTACCGCGAGGGCATGAGCTGTCACCTGGGCGACTTCGAGGAGTACGCGCGGCTGCGCCGCGAACTCAAGGACCGCGAGACCGAGCTGGCCAGGCAGGGCGTGACGCAGCGCAGGGCCGCCGCCATGAGCTCGCTGGAGAAGCTCAAGCCCGGTGACGTCATCCATGTGCCGACCGGCAAGTTCGCCGGTCTCGCCCTGGTCCTCGACCCGGGTGTGCCCGGGCGTTCCAACGGCCACCGCGGCTATGAGCACCAGGACGGGCCGCGCCCGCTGGTGCTGACCGCCGAACGGCAGGTCAAGCGGCTCGCCACGATGGACTTCCCGGTGCCGGTGGAGCCGCTGGAGCGGATGCGGATCCCCAAGTCCTTCAACCCCCGCTCGCCCCAGTCCCGCCGTGACCTCGCCTCCGCGCTGCGCACCAAGGCCGGGCACATCGTGCCCGAGCGGCGCCGCAAGCAGCGCTCCGAGGCGGCCGACGACCGTGAGATCAGCCGGCTGCGCGCCGAACTGCGCGCGCACCCCTGCCACGGCTGCGACGAGCGCGAGGACCACGCCCGCTGGGCCGAGCGTTACCACCGGCTGCGGCGTGACACCCGTCAGCTGGAGCGGCGCATCGAGGGGCGTACGAACACGATCGCCCGTACCTTCGACCGGATCGTCGCGCTTCTCACCGGGCTCGACTACCTCCGCGACGACGAGGTCACCGTGCACGGCAGGCGGCTCGCCCGGCTCTACGGCGAGCTGGACCTGCTGGCCAGCGAATGCCTGCGCGCCCGCGTCTGGGAGGACCTCGACCCGGCCGAGCTCGCCGCGTGCGTCTCGGCGCTGGTGTACGAAGCGCGGCAGGCGGACGACGCCCTGCCGCCGAAACTGCCGTCCGGCAGGGCCAAGGCCGCACTGGGCGAGATGGTCCGTATCTGGGGCCACCTCGACGCCCTGGAGGACGAACACAAGATCAACCAGGCCGAGGGCGTCGGCCAGCGGGAGCCGGACCTCGGTTTCGCCTGGGCGGCGCACTCCTGGGCCTCGGGCAAGGGCCTCGACGAGGTGCTGCGCGAGGCGGAGATGCCGGCCGGTGACTTCGTCCGCTGGTGCAAGCAGGTCATCGACGTCCTGAGCCAGATCGCCCAGGCCGCGCCGGTCGAGGGCAGCACGGTCCCGCGGACCGCCCGCAAGGCGGTCGACGCGCTCCTGCGTGGAGTGGTGGCCTACAGCTCGGTCGGCTGACCTTCCTGCCGCTGCGGCCCGGCCGGTTGTCCGGCCGGGCCGTCGGCGTGTTCAGAGCAGTATTCCCTGTCCAGGAATGCTTGCTTTGGGTTGGATCACCGGGGAACTCGCCGTACATCCCGAAGTGGTACTCGGTCACCGACCGACCACCATCACCAAGGCGGCGCAGCACTGACCGCGGATGGTCTGGCCGATTATTGTGGCGGGTTTGCGTCATGGAAGGAATACGCCTCTATCAATTAGTTTCCTCGGTCCGCCCCCTGGTCTACATATCTGTCATGTACGTGATGAAGATCGCGGCCAATCCGAAGGCTTTGACAAGCGTAGGAAGCGTGGCCACGCCCGTGACATCGAGCGTGCTCGGACCAGTGCGGGCTGCACCGCCCGGAGGTGTTCAATGTACCCAAAACTCCAATACCTTGTTGACTCATTGGCGACCACGCTGTCACGCCCCGCGACCGTCGAGGACCGCAGACAGCGGCTGGTGGTCTACAGCCGGCACAGTGATCTGCCCGATGCGGTTCGCCATACTTCGATTCTGCAGCGCTGCGTATCCGCCGAGGTGCTGGCATGGCTGCGACAGTTCGAGCTGGCCAAGGCGCGACAGGCGGTCCGCATTCCCCACAACGTCTCGCTCGGCATGCTGCCGCGGGTATGCATACCGATCCGGCACCACGACCTTCTCCTGGGGTATCTGTGGCTCATCGATGCCGACGAGTCGATGAGCTCGGAGCAGATCGCGCTGGCCGAAACCGCCACCCAGGACTTCGCTCTTGCGCTGTATCGCGAGGTGCTGGCCGGCGAACTCGCGCACAACCGGGAGACGGAGGCGATCACGAACCTGCTGCTTTGCGGCAGCGATGTCCAGTCCTATGCGGCTCGCACCCTCATCGAGGGCAGGCACTTCGACCCCTCCCTCGGTGTCGTCGTGCTGGTGGCCCGGCCGGTGCTCACCCCCGATGCCGAGCCGGATGCCCAGGTGCGGCTCGCTCTCGAACATGCACTCGTCAATACCCGCCACCGGCTGCCCGCACGACACGCCGTCCACCTTGTCTCTCACAGCGACGGGTTGCTTCTCTTCGGCATGGAGGGGGAGGTCGACGAGCTGACGGTGGACCTCTATGCGTCCCACCTCGACCACGCCCTGCAGACTGCGATGTCCGGACTCGAGCAGGTGTCGTCATCCGTGATCGGCATCGGACAGCCACGGTCGGAGTTGGCGCAGGCGCGGGACTCCTATCTCGAGGCCGACCAAGCCGCTCGTATCGCTGCTTCCATGCCCGACGTCAGCCGGATTGCCCGATGGTCCCAGCTCGGCATCTACCGGGTACTCGCGCAGCTGTTCAGTCAAGACCTCGGCGAGCTTGTGCTTCATCCCGGGCTCGAGCGGCTTTTCACCGATCCGGAGGCGCTGCCTCTGCTTCAGACGCTGGAGACCTATCTCGATCTCTCCGGGAATGTACTCGCGACCTCCGAACGCCTGAAGCTGCATCGCACATCGTTGTACTACCGCATCCAGCGTTTTGAGCACTTGGCAGGCGCCAACCTCAAAGACGGCAACGAACGTCTCTGCCTGCACCTCGGACTGAAACTCGCGCGGTTCACCGGCCGCTACCGGCCTGTCTGCTGAACCCCCAGTCCGGCGACGCCCCGCTGCCCCGCGCTGCAGACGGGCGGCGGAGAAGGGCGACGGCCCCGCCATCGGATCGGTGGCGGGGCCGCGACCTGTCCGTGGGGGCCGGGCCCGGGCCCGGCCCCCACGAAGCGTCACATCAGGTGCAGGTGTGGTCGGGTTTGAGAGAGAAGTCGGCCATGGTCGCCATGCCCTGCTTGACCTTGACCGATCGGGTCTGCGTCGCCCAGCCGTCCTTGGCCGCGATCACCGTGAGCGGGTTGTTGCTGACGTCGAGCCAGAGCACGTACTTACCGTTCTCGTCGGTCTTCAGGGTGTAGCTCGCCGTCTTCGAAGTGATCTGCACAGTTACTCCCCTCAGTAGCGCGGGCGTGCCGGTGCAGTCGACTCCGGTGACCGTCCCGGTGATCTTTCCCCAGGTCTTCGGCGGGTTCACCGTGAGGGCTACCGGCACCGACGGGATTGCCCCGTACGGGGTCTCCGCCCCGATCGTGAGCTCCGCAGTGAACGTGCCCGGCTGGGTGATCTCGGCGACGTTCGCATTGAAACTCACGTTGACGTCAACGCTCTCGCCCGGCTGGATCGTCACCCCGGCCTTGTCCACCGAGAGCCAGGGGACTGGCTTCACTTCCTGCAGCGGAGCACCCTGCTGCGCCGCAGCGGGCTGGTAGCCGCCCGGCTGCTCACCGATCTGGGCGGTCACCGGGGCGGTTCCGGTGTTCTTCAAGGTCATGGTGGAGCTGGCCTGGCCCTGCCAGTCGACGGTCTTGCTGAGCTGGGCCGAGCTGACCGCGAGCCGGGGTGCGGGCAGGGCGAACGTGCCGTCCGTTGCCTGGTTCGGGGCCACGTTGACGGTGATGTCCTCTGGGCTGTAGGAGTTCTGGGCCGTGGCGGAGAAGGTGTGCTTCCCGGTGAGGGAGGAGAACATCCAGTAGAAGCCGTCGCCCAGGTTCGGGTCGTTCGGCGTCGCCATCGAGGTCGTCTTCTCCGCGGGCTTGTCGGCCGAGGTCACCGTGGCGCCGTTGATGGTGGCTCCGGTGTTCTTGTCGGTTACCCGGCCGAGGACCAGGCCGCCCGGTACCGGGTCGCATGTACCGGCGGAGAGGTGGACGTACCCGGCCGCGCTGCAGGTCGCCTCGTCGACCGACGTGTTGACGTCATGCGTCACATCCGCCGAACCCACCTGCACAGCCTGAGAGTTACGCTCATAACCCGGATACACCGGGTCGACCTGCAGGGTGTAGGTGTCGGAAACGGGCACACTCAGCGTGTACTTCCCCGTCTTGGGGTCGGTGTAGGCGACCGCCGTCGGCTCGTCCTTGACCCGCACGGTCGCATACAGCGGCCAGCCCTGACCGGAACCGTCATGGACCGTGCCCGTGACATTCACACGCGGCTTCACGGTCAACGCGAAGTTCTCGGTCATCGTCTGACCGTCGCCGATCACGACACCCGAAACGGTCTTGCCGGCGTACCCGAACTTGCTCGCGCTGATGTCGTAGGTTCCCGGCGGCGCGGTCAGGGTGTAGTGCCCCTGCTTGTCCGTCTTGGCCGTGACGTCACCCACGGTGACCTTGGCCTCCGCCAGCGGAGCAGTGCCGTCCGTGACGGTACCCGTGACGATGCCGCGCGGCCCGGAACGGAACGCCTCGACGTTCAACAGCCGGTTGGGGGAACCGGTGCCCGGGGTGGTCACCACTCCGTTGGTGGCTGAGGAGATCAGCGCCTCTGCGACCTGCGATGGGGTGGCGGTGGGGTTGTCCGCCAGGTAGAGAGCGGCTGCTCCGGCCACGTGCGGGGACGCCATCGAGGTGCCGTTGATGGTGTTGGTGGCGGTGTCGCCGGTGTTCCACGCCGACGTGATGGCTGACCCGGGCGCGAAGATGTCCACCGTGCTGCCGTAGTTGGAGAAGCTGGAGCGGGCGTCGCCGCTGGTGGTGGAGCCGACGGTGAGGGCCTCGGTCACGCGGGCCGGGGACGAGCCGGCGGCATCGATGTTGTCGTTGCCCGCCGCCAAGGCGTAGGTGACCCCGGAGGCTATGGAGTTGCGGACAGCGGTGTCCAGCGCCGTGCTGATACCGCCGCCGAGGCTCATGTTGGCCACCGCGGGTTTGACGGCGTTGGCGGTCACCCAGTCCACGCCCGCGATGATGCCGGAGGTGGGTCCGGTGCCGGTGTTGTCGAGCACGCGTACCGCGACGATCTTGGCCGCCTTGGCCACACCGTACGACGAGCCCGCGACCGTGCCGGCGACATGCGTGCCGTGGCCGTGGCCGTCCTCGGCCTTGTCGTCGCCCTCCAATGCGCTGAACCCGTAGCTGGCGCGGCCGCCGAAGTCCTGGTGGCTGATGCGCACACCGGTGTCGATGATGTAGGCCGTGACTCCGCCGCCCGCCGTACCCGCGTAGGTGTAGCTGCTGTCGAGCGGCAGGGCCGGCTGGTCGATCCGGTCCAGCCCCCAGGAGGGCGGTTTGGGCTGAGTGCCGGTCGGGTCGGTGCCGGTCACCTTGACGACCTGGTCCTGCACGACGGACTCCACGGCCGGGTCGGCGGCGAACCGCTTGGCCTGCTTCTCCGTCAGCTCGACGGCGTAGCCGTTGAGCGCCGTGTGGTAGGTCCTCTTGACCTTGGCACCGTACTTGGCGGCCAGCGCCTTGCCCTTGAGCGAGTCGGCGTCGGCTCCCTTGCCGAGGACCACGATGTACCGATCCTTGATGGCACCGGGCGCGCCCACGTTCTCGATCGTGCCTTCGGCCTGGCTTGCCGCCGTCGCGGGCAGCGCCGGACCGACGCCAAGCGTCAGGGCCGCAACGGTAACCGCGGCCGCGCCCTTGAGAGTGCGCCGGGTACGTGCAATCAGTGGCATCAAAGCTCCTCTGCGGCGACGGCGAGCACCACGTTCAGCGCGCAGAGGCGCCCGACCGTCGTGATCAACGCAAGCGGACGCGACCTATAGAGGGATGGTCGCATGGAGGGGGGATAAGACATGTACAGATCTCTCTCCTACAGGGATGCAAACCCAGATCGTGAATTCTTGAATCAGGCAGATCTCGGTTCATTTCTTCAGCTGCGAATCGTTCCGCGGCGCAGCGTGCCGTAGTACGGACCGGCGTCCATGACCACAAGGGAGCTCGAGACCCTGCTCGGCCTCTTCCGGCCGGATGACGTCGACCGCGATTATGTCGGGCTTCCCGTCGCCGCCAAAGTCCACGGCAGATTCCAGCACGTGCTCACGAATCGTGGCCCTCGCCACTCCTGATGCGATGACGAAACGCGAGAATATGTTCATTACCGTGCTTCCAGAAGCTGGATCAACCGGACGGGGTCGGCACTTTCCAGCCCCGAGGTGGTGCTCGTGGACACGAGGGGTTCGACAGGACACGGTGCATGAGACTTTGTTCGCCCCTTCTGCCGGATGACAGGTTTACGCGGACCTTATGGCCGGCGGCACAGCTCCGTCATCGGTCGGAAGTCGGGACAATCCCATCGCCGGCCCGACGAATGTCGAATCATGCAGACGCCCGGCGGCTCGACATCCCCCTGAACACGCAAAAACACCTGGCCGGGACGACTGCCCCGGCCAGGTGTGCCCAGCGACCCATGGCCCCGGCCAACTCGGCATGGCGCCTACCGCCCAGCCGTACACCTGGTCGACGTCCGGCTGGGCGGCAAAAAGGGACCGGCTGCCGTGCTCATCCCCGCCCACTGCAGACCGGGGACGGCCGAGAAGGGTCGCGGCCCCGGCATCGGATCGGTGGCGGAGACCGCGACCTGCCCGTGCGAGCCGGGGCCGGGCCCGGCTCGCACGGAGCGTCAGATCAGCTGCAGGTCTGATTGAGGGGGAAGTCGGCCGTGGTCGCCTTACCCGGCTTGATCTCGACCGATCGTGACTGCGGCGCCCAGCCGTCCTTGGACGCGGCCACCGTGAGCGGGTTGCCCTTGACGTCGAGCCAGTACGCGTACTTACCGTTCCGGTCGGTCTTCAGGGTGTAGCTCGCCGTCTTCGAGGTGATCTGCACGGTCGCTCCGGGCAGTGGCGCCGACGTGCCGGTGCAGCCGACCCCGGTAACCGTCCCGGTGATCTTTCCCCAGGTCTTGGGCGGGTTCACCGTGAGCGTCACCGGCACCGAGGGGATCGTCCCGTACGGGGTCTTCGCGCCGATCGTGAGCTGCGCGGTGAACGTGCCCGGCTGGGTGATCTCGGCGACGTTCGCGTTGAAACTCGCGTTGACGTCAACGCTCTCGCCCGGCTGGATCGTCACCTGGGTCTTGTCCAGTGAGAGCCAGGGGACATCGCCCGTGGCGGTGCACTGGTCCTGGCCGGGCAACAGCTCCACTTGCGTAGAACCGTAGTTTCTTCCGGCGGTACCACCGATCTTGTAGAAGCCGCAGGCGGAGCCGCTGCGGTAGAGAGTGTTGTTGGAGTTGGGCAGCGCGGCCCAGACATCGGCTTCCGGGTCGTAGGCGAAGCCCTGGTTGGTGAGCACGCTGGAGTGGTCGGTCACGCCACCGGACACGAGGAGCTTGCCGGCTGACGTCGAGGAGGCCATCCCCCACAGCTCGATCGGCAGGTCAGCGACGCGAGTCCACTTGGCGGATGCCGGGTCGTAGCTGTAGGCGTGCGTGCTGCCGATGCCATTCCACCCGCCCGCGCAGTACAGCTTGTCCTCGATGGCACCGCAGCCGAGCCAGGCGGTCCGCTCCGGATACGCCGGGCCCGAACTCCAGGAGTTCGCCGCAGGATCGTAGACCTGCACATCCGTCTTGGCGCAGTCGTTGCCCAGGCAGCCACCGACGATGTAGATCTTGCCACCCAGCACGGCCACGCCGGCGCCGGAGTACGGTTTCGGGTTGTCGGCGCCCGTGGACCAGGTGCCGCTCGCCGGATCGTAGATCTCGGTCTTGGCCACTGCAGGCATGCCCACCCCCCAGCCGCCGAAGACGTAGAGCTTGCCACCGTAGGCGGCTGCCTGCGCTCCCGCCCTGGCGACGCTCAGGTTCGGCCGAGCACTCCACGCCTGGGCGCCCGGGTCGTAGGCGTAGACCTTGTTGACGTAGGTCGTGCTGTCGAATCCGCCGACCGAGTAGACCTTGCCGCCGATGGTCGCCACAGCGTTGTCCATGATCTCTGGGTAGTCGGCCATCGTCGTCCACGGCGCCGCGTACGGCGTCGCCGACGGCTTGGCGGTCGCTGTCTGCGTGGTCTTGCCGGGCTGGAACGGCAGGGGGCTGTAGTCTCCCTTCACCTCCTGCAGCGGAGCGCCTTGCTGCGCCGCGGCGGGCTGCGCGGCGGGCTGGTAGACGCCCGGCCACTCGCCGATCTTGGCGGTCAGCGGAGCGGTTCCGGTGTTCTTCAGGGTCAGGGCGGAGCCGGCCTGGCCCTGCCAGTCGACGGTCGTGCTGAGCTGGGCCGGGCTGACCGCGAGCCGGGGGGCGGGCAGGGCGAACGTGCCGTCCGTTGCCTGGTCCGGGGCCACGTTGACCGTGATGTCCTGTGGGCTGTAGTAGCGCCCCACCGCGGCGGAGAACTTGTGTTCCCCGGTGAGGGAGGAGAACATCCAGTAGAAGCCGTCGCCCAGGTTCGGGTTGTTCGGCGTCGCCGCCGACGTCGTCTTCTCGGTGGGCTTGTCGGCCGAGGTCACCGTGGCGCCGTTGATTCCGGCCCCGGTGTTCTTGTCGGTCACCCGGCCGACGACCAGGCCGCCCGGCAGCGGGTCACAGGTGCGGCTGCCGAGCAGGACGTCGTCGACCTGCCACCACAGGCCCCAGTCGGCGGTGAAGTGGAACCGCACCTGGACTTTGGCCTTGCCGGTGGCCTGGGACAGGTCCACGACCTCGGTCCGCGGTCCCCAGGCTCTGTCGTTGGTGTGGTGCCAGAGGGTCTTCCACGTCTGGCCGCCGTCGACGCTGAGATCGACGTCTCCGGTCTGGGACCCGATGCCGTTGTAGTCGGAGTGGAAGGTCAGGACCGGTTGGGCTTGCTGGCTGAAGTCCATGACCGGGCTGATCAGCGAGCTGTCCTGTGAACTGGTGCGGCCGTAGTAGTCGCTGTCGAGGACGGCGAAGTTGCCGGACCCGCCGGTCCTGTTGCCGATCTTGCGGGGCTCCTTGAACACCCAGGTCTGGCCGTTGCCGACCTTGTCGTCGACGGTCCAGCCCGCCGGCTTGGTGTCGCCGTCGAAGGACTCGGTGGTGCCGTGGTACTGGAAGCCGTACCCGGCGGCAGTGCAGGTCGCCTGGTCGACCGACGCGTTGACGTCATGCGTCACATCCGCCGAACCCACCTGCACAGCCCGAGAATCCCGCTTGTAACCCGGATACACCGGGTCGACCTGCAACGTGTAGGTGCCGGAGACGGGCACACTCAGCGTGTACTTCCCCGTCTTGGGGTCGGTGTAGGCAACCGCCGTCGGCTCGCCCTCGACCCGCACCGTCGCATACAGCGGCCAGCCGTGACCGGAACCGTCATGGACCGTGCCGGTGATGTTGACGCGCGACTTCGCGGTCAGCGCGAAGTTCTCGGTCACCGTCTGACCGTCAGCGATGGCGACACCCGAAACGGTCTTGGTGCCGTACCCGAATTTGCTCGCGCTGATGTCGTAGGTTCCCGGTGGCACGGTCAGGGTGTAGTGCCCCTGCTTGTCCGTCATCGCCGTGACGTCACCCACGGTGACCTTGGCCTCCGCCAGCGGAGCAGTGCCGTCGGTCACCGTGCCCGCGACAGTGCCGCGCGGCCCGGCGGGCGCGGAGCGGAACGCCGCGAGCCCGCTCGGGGTGCCGAGCCCGGTCGGCCCGTCATACCCCGGCTCTCCGGTGCACAGGTACCCAGGCGTGCAACTTCCGTTGCTCCCAGACGTCACATCATTCAGCGCGGAGGGCTGGGCGGAATACGGGTAGGAGTTGGGCGCCGAACCCGCCTCCGGCGTCCCGGCCAGCGCGTAGACCGCAGCGATGATCGGGGCGGACGCGCTGGTGCCGCCGAAGACCTGCCAGCCGCCGTGGTAGACCGCGACACCGGTGCTCGGGTCGGCGACCGCGGACACATCCGCGATCGTACGGCGCGCGCAGCCGGTGTCCTTCTGGAAAGACGGCTTGGGCACGTACCTCGAGCAGCCACTGCCCGCACCACTCCACACCGCCTCGGTCCAACCACGGGCGGTAGATGTGTCCTTGAACAGCGAGGTGCCCCCGACCGCCGTCACATGCTGCGACGCAGCCGGGTACGCGACGCGGTGACCGCTGTCACCGGTGGCGAAGGTGATCGCGACACCGGGGTGGTTGAAGTAGGCCTCGTTCTGGAGCTCGGTGGACAACTCGGTACTGCCCCAGCTGTTGGAGATGAACTTGGCGCCCTGGGCGACCGCCTGGTTCACGGCCACGCCGAGGTTCTTCATTTGGGCGTCGTCGGCCTCGACCAGCAGGATCTTGCAGCTCGGGCATGCCGCGCTGACCATGTCGATGTCCAGTGCGATCTCCGAGGCCCACGTGGCGTTCGCCGGCGGATAGTTGGTGGAGCCGCGCTGGTCGATCTTCTTGAAGCAGCCGTTGGACGTGGTGCACGGCGGCAGTCCGTACTGCTGACGGTAGACCGCCAGGTCCGCCTCGGCGTTCGGGTTGTCGTGCGCAGCCACGACGGCGACGGTCGCAGTGGATCCGGCAGAGGGCAGGTTGTACGCGCTCTGCAGGTCAGCCGGACCGAAACCGGCCGGAGCGGCATCAGCCTGGAGACCCTTCGCCGCGACGACATCGGTGCGGACCACGGCGAAGCACGACATCTCACCGGATTTTGACGGCTTGTCGCACACCTGTTTGGAGGGGTGCCGGCCAGGCGAGGTCGGGCCGGCGGCCTTCGCGGTCGGGACAGGATTCTTGGCGGAGGTAGCGGAGGTAGCGGAGGTAGCGGAGGTAGCGGAGGTGGAGGCGGTGGAGGCCGCGGCCGGTACAGCGATCACCGTGAGTGCGGCGACGGCGAGCGCCACGATCAGCGTGCAGACACGTCCGACCAGTGTGGTCAACGCGACCGGACGCGACCTGCGGCGGAATGGTCGCGCGGATGGGGGATGAGACACGTAAAGCTCTCCTAAGCGGTGCATGAAAACCCGAATCGTGAATTCTTGAATCAGGCAGATCTCGGCTCATCCGTACTCCTTCAGCTGCGACTCGTTTCCGCGGCCCAGCGTGCTTTAGTACTGACTGGCGCCGTGATCACGAGCTGCTTTTCGGCCGGATGATTTCAGCCGCGATCGTGTCGGTTTTTTCGTCGCCGCCACAGTTCAAGGGAGATTCCAGCACGTGCTCACGAATCGTGGCCCTCGCCACCCCTCATGCGATAACGAAACGCGAGAATATTTTCATTACCGTGCTGCCGAAAGCTGGATCAACCGGACGGTGTCGGCACTTTCCAGCCCCAAGGTGGAGCTCGGGGACACAAGAGGTTCGACAGGACACGGTGCACGAGACTTTGTTCGCCCCTTCTACCGGATGACAGGTTTACGCGGACCTTATGGGCGGCGGCACAGCTCCGTCATCGGTCGAAAGTCGGGACAATCCCAGCGCCGGCCCGACGAATGTCGAATCATGCAGACGCCCGGCAGCTCGACATCCCCCTGAACATGCAAAAACACCTGGCCGGGACGACTGCCCCGGCCAGGTGTGCCCAGCGACCTATGGCCCCGGCCAACTCGGCATGGCGCCTACCACGTGGCAGGGCTTCGGCGTAATCGCTCATTGAGCATGTGGCGAACGCCTCTTGCCTGCTGACCCGGGCCGCTCACCGCTGGTAGGCATGCCGAGCCCATTTCAGAAGAGCTACTTGCCCCGAGCTGAAGGACGGGCAATGGGCTCACGGCGGTGTGAGGGCACGACGGCCCAGGCACGTGGCCGGGGCAGTCAGTGGCAGGCTGGCTGCAGGAACTTGTCCGCGGTGAGGAAGACGTGACTTGTACCGGGGTGCGCCCATGCCGGGCGACCACCCGCGCACACCCGAACGCCCTCGCCAGCGCCGTGCGCTGACCGGCACTCGGGTACAGGCGGAAGCTGTACCGAAGCTCGCACAGCGTCAGCTCGAGTCGGCCGGGGCGGTCCGCCTGTCCGTGGACGGGCACCGGGACTCGTCCCGGCACCGCGCAGCGAAGCGGGAACCCACCCGACACCGCAGCCTTCAACGGTGCGGTAGGCGGGAATCGCCCTCGTTCACGGGGGCGAGGATGTCAAGGCGTCGACTACCCCGAGCGGCAGTACGTCGCGCTGGAGGCCCGGTGATTGCCGCGATCCCGGAGGAGCTGATCGAGCTGATTGCCGACGGCCGCTCCGCCGTACTCGACCACGGACTGTTGACCCGCAAGAAACGCGAGGAACGGAAGAACCTTGTCCGCGAGGCCGGAGGGCAACCCCGGCTCCTGTACTTCCCCGTGCCTCGCGACGAACTGCTGCTACGCCTTGGAGAGCAACCGGCGTCAGGACGCCAACGCCTTGGTGGTCGCAGAATCAGCGCTGGACGACTTTTATGCCCGATTCGAGCCTCCCCACGATGAAGGCGAGGAGATCATCGAGCCGGACTCAACCTGACCCGCCCCCCGATGGCGACGGACCGCCGACGTCGCTCGTCACCGGAGCCCGGCATGCAGCCTGGGATCGGTTAGCGTGTCCGCATGGTCAGCATGGAGTGGGACGGCCTCACCGACCGCGAGCGCTTCGGCGAGTGGTACCGGCAGGAGCGGGACCGGTTCTCGGACACCGCCCGGGACGCCGACTGGAACGGCCTGTTCGAGGAGTTGGGGAGGCATCCGGGGTGGGTCAATCTCCCCCGGCCCGGGAACCGCAGCGGCTTCGCCCCGCTGCATCAGGCGGCCTGGCACGGCGCGGACTTCGCCGTCGTCTCCCGGCTGATCGCACACGGCGCCTGGCGCACACAGCGCACCCGGGACGGGCGGCGCGCCGTGGACGTCGCACGGGAGCAGGGGCACACGCATCTGCTGGAGCTTCTGGAGCCGGTCGTGGCGCGGCAGCTCCCCTCCCCTCCGGATGCGCTGGAGCACCACTTCCATTCGCTGCTGCGGGAGAGGACCGGCCGCTGCTTCGAGGAGATCGAGCACCTGCTGCCACCGCTGTCTCCACTGACGGAGGGACCAGCCGTGGAGATCGTCTTCCGGGTGGTCGGCATGATGGGCGGCTTCACCTACTGCCTTGAGAAGGAAGTCCTGCATGTGCACGGCCACTCGCGGATGGACGCCGACTACGGGGACCACTACCGCGTGACTCCCGAGGGCTGGTCCAGGATCGAACGCACGCGCGTGCCGCCGCCTCCGCCGCCCGCCCCGCAGGACCCCGCGTCCTGACCGGCGGACTGGCCCCGGACACGGACCGGATGCGACTCGGAGTACCGCCTGGGACGCTCGGCTCGCCGCCGGGCGCCCGTCCAGCATGCCCTGGCCTCGGGTGGAGCCGCCGCTTCCGCGTCGGCGTCGCTGTGCCGGCCGTCCTTCAACTGTTCGGGCCGGTCGCAGTGTTCGCGGGCCGGCGGGCGGACAGGGCCTAGATGAGGGCGAACTGCCCGTCGGGCCCCTCCTCCCGGAGGCCGAGCACGGAGGCGGGGCGGCGAGCCGCGGCAGGCACCGGCAGCACCCCGGCCTCGTGCAGTTCCGCCCGGCCGATCAGCGGGCAGTGCCGCAACGCCTCCTGCCGCGGACGGAGTTCGCCGAGCAGCGCGAGCACCGTGATCAGCTCCAGCAGCTCCGACGTCCACTGCTGAGGCCACGCCCTGGGGCCCAGCGCCTCCAGAGTGCCGGGTTCCGCCTCCGTCGTACGAGCCGCGAACCAGCGCTCCAGGACCCGCTCCCCGGCGTGGTGGAAGTCCCAGGCCTCGGCCGGTACCGGCGAGATACGGCCCTCCCCGATGTGCAGCACCTCCTCCTCGGGGTCGTACCGCAGCTCCCGAGGACGGGGCGGAAGGGCGGCCCTCACATACGGCCGCCGTCCTCCCGGGAGCCGGGGGCGCTCGCCGTCGCGGGTGCCGCGCAGCTGCAGCGAGACGATCCGGTGGCCCAGTTCGACGCCCGCCTCCCAGCGCCCGGTGTCGGCCGTGAGCGGGACCGCGTACCCGGTGGGGGAGGGGACGGCGGCCGCGGCGGTCCAGGCGAGGAAGGACTCGGCGGTGACCGGACGGCCGTAGCGCCCGGAGAGAAGGGTGAGCAGGCCGGGCGCGAGGTTCGGTTCGACGCCGCCGGGGCGCCGGTACAGCGGCCGGACCCGCCCTGGGGCCAAGGGCAGCACGGCCGAAGGGACCAGCGCGGCGCCCTGTTCGGTCATGAAGAGCTGCCGCCCGTCCGCCACACGCCACAGCTCCGGCCGGGCGGCGTCGATCAGACGGTGGTCGGGGATCAGCCACTGCTCGTCGAACGCGTCGCGCAGGACCCGCACGGGCGCGGGGCAGGGACCGGACTCGTACGCGAAGCGCGTCGTGCTCGTCGCATGGCCGGGCAGGGCGGCAGTCGTGCTGCGCGGTGTCCGGGACCGGGTGGGGCCGAACAGCCGCTCGCGTTCCGTGCCCTCCGCGGTGACGAGCCTGTCCCAGCGCTCGCGCAGCGTACGGGCGTCCGGAGCCAGGACCCAGGCGCGCCCCGTTCGCGGCGGTGCCGTCGACCATGGCATCAGATCGTCCAGGGGCGGGGCGCCGGCCGTGTCGCCCCCCGGCGCGCCGGTTCGCGTCGCCGTCATGCGGACGTCCTCCCCGTCAGCGTGTGCCGTCGGCGGCATCGTAGCCGCGTCGCCGGCCCGGAGGTCAGTGCGCCTCGACCGTGACCGAGAAGGAGAAACGGTCGCCGCGGTAGCGGATCAGTGCGACGTCCACGACTCGGCCGTCCTTGTCGTAGGTCACGCCCGTGTAGTGCAGGATCGGGCTGAGCAGCGGGACCCGCAGCAGTTCGGCCGTCTCCGGGTCGGCCAGCCGGGCCTCGACCGTGTCGGTGATCCGGCTGATCCGCACCCCGACTGTGTCGCGCAGCACTTTGGTCATCGGCCAGCGCTCCAGGTCGGCGGGGTCGACGGCGGTGGCGACATCGGGGCGCAGCGCGTTCTCGGCCCAGTTGCTGGGCTCACCGCTCTCGCCGTCGTAGCGCAGCCGCCGGTACGTCATGATCTCGTCCAGGCCGGGGAAGTACTCGGCGAGCTCGCCGGGTACGGCCCGCGGGCCGTACCCGAGCAGGGTGGTGCGTTCACCGGACTGCTGGGCCACGATCGCGTCGACCGAGCCCAGCAGCCGGACGGGGGAGCCGCGCCGGGCGCCCGGTTCGATGAAGGTGCCGCGCCGCCGGTGCCTGGTGATCAGGCCTTCCGCCTCCAGTTCCTTGAGCGCCTGCCGCATGGTGAGCACGCTGACGCCGTAGTGCCCGGCGAGCTGCTCCTCGGTGGGCAGCCGCAGCGGATCCTGCGGACGGCGGCCGAGTATCGAGGCGCGCAGGGACTGGGAGACCTGATACCACAAGGGGAGCTTGCGGTTCAGGACCAGTGAGTCGGGGGCGAAGGCGGTCACGGCATCTCCGTACTACGGCCTGAAGTGGCGCTCAAGACCCTGCCATACGTCGTCGTAGGAGGACTGCAGGTGGTCGGCGGTCGCGGCCTGGGCGGTGGCGGTGACCGGCCAGCGGGTCTCGAACATGAAGGCAAGACCGTCGTCGATCTTCTGCGGCTTCAGCTCGGCGGCGCTGGCCTTGTCGAAGGTCTCCCGGTCGGGGCCGTGCGCGGACATCATGTTGTGCAGCGAGCCGCCGCCGGGGACAAAGCCCCCTTCACCAGCAGTCTTGGCGTCATAGGCGCCCTCGATCAGGCCCATGTACTCGCTCATCACATTGCGGTGGAAGTACGGCGGCCGGAAGGTGTCCTCGCCGACCAGCCAGCGCGGTGCGAAGACGACGAAGTCGACGCCCGCGACGCCGGGGGTGTCGGACGGCGAGGTGAGCACCGTGAAGATCGACGGGTCGGGGTGGTCGTAGCTGATGGAGCCGATGACATTGAAGCGGCGCAGGTCATAGACGTACGGCGTGTGGTTGCCGTGCCAGGCGACGACATCCAGCGGGGAGTGGTCGTAGGTCGCGGCCCAGAGGTTGCCACAGAACTTGTTGACCACCTGCACCGGGCCCTCGACGTCCTCGTACGCCGCGACCGGCGCCAGGAAGTCGCGGGCATTGGCCAGGCCGTTGGCGCCGATCGGGCCCAGGTCGGGGAGCCGGAAGGGCTGACCGTAGTTCTCGCAGACATAGCCGCGTGCGGTCTCTTCCAGAAGCTCGACGCGGAAGCGCACTCCGCGGGGGATCAGCGCGACCTCACCGGGGCGGGCGACGAGCAGGCCCAGCTCGGTGCGCAGCAGCAGTTCGCCGTGCTCGGGGACGATCAGCAGTTCTCCGTCGGCGTCGCCGAACACCCGGTCCATCGAGGCATTGGCGTGGTAGAGATGGATCGCCATGCCGGCGCGCTGTGTCACGTCGCCGTTGCCGCCGAGCGTCCACAGACCGGCCAGCCAGTCGGTGCCGGGCGCGGGTTCGGGCAGCGGGTTCCAGCGGAGCCGGTTGGGGTCGGGGGTGGTCTCGGTGAAGGGGGCGCTGCGGACGTTGCCGTTGTCGATGCGTACGAACGGGGGGTGTGCGGCCGAGGGGCGGATGCGGTAGAGCCAGGAGCGGTGGTTGTGTGCGCGGGGCTCGGTGAAGGCGCTGCCGCTGAGCTGCTCCGCATAGAGGCCGAGGGGGGCGCGCTGCGGTGAGTTGCGGCCGTGGGGCAGGGCGCCCGGTTCCGCCTCCGAACTGTGTTCGTTGCCGAAGCCGGGGGAGTACGACCCCTCGGTGAGCCCTGCCGCGATCTTGCGCGTTTCCTCGATGCCGCTCATCGTCCGCTCCTGGGTACGAATGGAATCCTATGGAAGACAGTAGGATTCCGGTCGCGGACAGTCAACGGGGCGGCCGTCGTCCGTCCGGTCGACCGGTATGTCCGTCCTCGGGTGCCGGACCGGCCGGCTGATCGCCGACACGCCCTTGACCTGGGGTTTCGCTCGCATTGCTTGCGCGGGGCGCCGGCGGCGGTACGCCCCGCAAGTCCACCGGCGGGGCCGCTGCGGACGGCGGGGCCGTTGCGGACCACGAGCCCGAGGAGGGCCTTCGGGGCCTGGACCCCGAGCGCCCGACGCTGCGTGCCCGGCTGTACTGATTCAACGCCGCGCTCACTGTCACGCTGCTCACCGCCATGATCATGGAGTGGCTGCCGATCCCGGTGCTCTTCCTGCTCGGCGCGGCCCTCGCCCTGACCGTCAACTTCCCGCGCATGGCCGATCGGAAGGCGCGGCTCGCGACCCATGCCGACAATGTGCTCAACATCGCCGGCATGGTCTTCGCCGCGGCCTTCGTCACCGGCGTCCTCACCGGCACCGGCATGGTCGAGCACATGGCCGACCGGCTCGTCACCGCCGCCCCCGAGGCCATGGGTCCGCACATGGCGCTGGTCACCGGGCTCCTGAGCCCTCCGCTCACCTACTTCATGTCGAACGACGGCTTCTACTTCGGAGTCCTGCCCGTCCTCGCCGGGGCCGGCGCCGCGCACGGCGTCTCCCCGCTGGAGATCGCCCGCGCATCGCTGGTCGGCCAGGCGCTGCACATGTCCGGCCCGCTGGTCCCCGTCGTATACGTCCTGGTCGGCATGGCCAAGGTCGAGTTCGGTGACCACACCAGGTTCACCGTCAAATGGGCCCCGCTCACCTCGCTGGTGGTGCCGGCCGTCGGAATCCTGTTCGGCATCATCTGATGCCCGTGCATCGGCCGGGCGGGCG
This sequence comes from Streptomyces sannanensis, assembly GCF_039536205.1. Taxonomy (GTDB): domain Bacteria; phylum Actinomycetota; class Actinomycetes; order Streptomycetales; family Streptomycetaceae; genus Streptomyces; species Streptomyces sannanensis. Next base: position 6,061,983 of record NZ_BAAAYL010000001.1, read on the forward strand.
ATATTGAGGGGGGCGTGGCGTTTCGCCGCGCCCCTTCGCCATCCGCGTGACGGACAGTCAGGAGGTCGCACCTGATTGTAGGAAAATCGTCACGCATGGAGGAGCCTCGCATGGCTGTCACCTCAACCCCGCGCCCGGTCGGCGCGCTCTCGGGCATGATCGCCGCATCCACGCTGGTTCTGGGGAGCCTTGCCCTGCTGAGTGCGCCGGCCGCCGTCGCCGCTCCCGGTCAGAACGGCGATATGAAGGTCCACAAGGTCGGCACGCCGTTCAACGATCGGACCAGCGACGCCAAGGTCTGCACTTTCTATCTCGCCGCGTCCGATTTCGACACGGCGCAGAAGGTCGACTGGACGATCTCTCCCTCCTCCTCCGGACAAGCCGCACAGCCGGGCGTCTCGGGCAGCATCGCGCTTGCGTCGGGCACCGGTCACAGTGAACCGCAGTCGATGCCGGACGGGCACTACGAACTCTCCTGGACGTCGGCGGGAGTTGCCAAGCACCGGAAGTTCGACGTCGCCTGCCGGCCGGAGAACGCCGTCGCCGACAACAACCGGCCCGCCGCGATGCCCCGCGGCGTGCCCGGGGAGTCCGACGCGGCAGCCCCTGCTCCGGGCAGCGCGGCCAACGGGGACGCGAGCAGCGGCAACCGGGGGCAGACGCAGAGTGGCGGCCGGAACGGGGCCGGCCGCGGTGACGTGGGGAACGCCTACGGCGGCGGCAATCGTGAGGGAGGCCACGTGAACGGCGGGAACGTGAACGGCGGGAACGCGGGCAACGGGAACGCCAACGGCGGGCCCGACAGCAACGGCGCCCCGAGCGGCGGCACGCAGAACGTCAACGGCAACGCCGTCGACGATTTCGCCGGCGGCCGGGCCGACCGCCATGGCCGTGCCGAGAGCGGTGCCCTCAACGGCCCCGTCGATGCGGGTGGCGGCGGTACCGCCCAGCCCGACAGCCTGCTGTCCACCGGCTTCGCGGTCGCCGGAGGGCTGGCGGGGCTGAGCGGTTACGCCATCGTGCGGCGGGCCCGTCGGCGAGCCGACGATGCGGCGTAAGCCCTGGTACGCGGGCGGAAGCCGGTCCTACCGGTTCACCAGGACGGTCTGCGTGGCCCTGTCCCTGGCGGCCGCGGGAGTCTGGTGGACACACCGCGAGGAGACCGAACGTCCCGCCGCTGCCGTCAGCGTCCCCGCGGCACCGGGGTCCTCGGGGCGTTCGGAGCCGGCCACGGAGCAGCCGGCCCCGGTCACGGAACAGTCGGCCTCGGCCACGGAGCAGCCGGTCCCGGCCACGGAGCAGCCGGTCCCGGCCGGGGCACAATCGGCCGAACTGCCCCCGTCGCCCGCGACCGGCGTCATCATCCCCGCCCTCGAGATCGCGGCGCCGACCGTCGGGGTCGGCCTCGATGCGTCGGGCCGCCTCGGCACTCCGCCGGTGGACAACCCGAACCTGGTCGGCTGGTACAGGGACGGCCCCACCCCGGGGACGGTGGGGACCGCGGTGGTGGCCGGCCATCGTGACACCCGGTCCGGTCCGGCCGTCTTCCTCAACCTGGCGGCCCTCAAGCAGGGCGATGTCATCGACGTCGCCCGCGCGGACGGCCGGACGGCCGTGTACACCGTCGACAGCGTGCGTACCTACGCCAAGTCGGAGTTTCCCGACATGGAGGTGTACGGACAGACGGGCCGGGCCGAGCTGCGGCTGCTCACCTGCGGTGGCTCGTACAACCGTACCGGCGGCTACGCCTCCAACGTCGTCGTCTTCGCTCACTTCACGGCGGTCAAGGAGTCCTGAGGCGGGGAGAGCGCGCGGTCCCGGGCCCGGACCGCCTGGCGCGCCCCCGCCGGGTAGGGAAGGGCGTCCGCGAGGGCTGCAGCCCGGTCGAACCCTTCCCGCGCGTCGCGCTCGCGGCCCAAGGCCGCGAGCGCGACGGCGTGCACGGTGAGGGCCTCGGTCTCGGCCGGGCCCTCACCGGCGCGTTCCACACACACCGGCTCGGCCGCCTCGTCCGGCCGGCCGCAGCCCAGCCGGGCCCGGGCGGCGAGATACGCGGTGCCAGGTTCGACTTGGGCCGCCAACAGCTCCAGGGCCTCCTTCGGGCGGCCGTCCCGCACGGACAGTTCGGCCTGCGCCGAACGCACGGTGCGCTGTGCCTGGCGGTCACCCTGGGCGACGGCCGCATTCCGGGCTCGCTCCAGCAGCTCCGCCGCCCCCTCGTCGCCGGTACGTATCCGTACCCGCGCCTGCGTCACCAGGGCGTACGGGGCGCACCAGCCCGTGTGCGGCTCCGCGTCCTGCACCGCGGTGTCCGCCGACTCCCCGGCCCCGGCCACCTCCTCCAGCCAGCAGATGCAGCTCCGCGAGATCGGCCCGCTCGAAGACGGCCGCCGTCGGATCGCCGGACCGCTCGGCCGATTCCATGGCGCGCAGCCCGGTCGCGATGGCCTCGCGCAGCCGTCCCGACCGGCAGGCGTTCTCGCGCTGCAGGGAGAGTGCGGGGGAACCGCGGGAGCGGGGCAGACTGCTGCGGGAGGCCAGGAGCAGCCCCTTACCGAGGAATTACTGGCACCTTCTGGCAGGCGAAGAACCAACGGCGGTCGGCTCGAGCGCCGACGACGAAGACGCGGAGGATGCGATGAAGGCCCACGACGGGATGTACATCGGCGGCGAGTGGCGGCCCGCCGCAGGCACGGACACGATCGCGGTCGTCAACCCGGCCGACGAGCGGATCATCGGCCAGGTCCCGGCCGGAACGGCCGAGGACATCGACGAGGCCGTGCGGGCCGCCCGCGCCGCCCTTCCTGCCTGGGCCGCCACCCCGCCCGCCGAGCGCGCTGCGCGGATCGCCGCCCTGCGGGACGCACTGCTCGTCCGTAAGGACGAAATCGCCGAGACCATCAGTGCCGAACTCGGCGCACCGCTGGAGCTCGCACAGAACGTCCACACCGGGCTCCCGATCGTGGTCGCCGGCTCCTACGCGGAACTCGCCGCCTCGTACTCCTTCGAGGAGAGGATCGGCAACTCCACCGTGCTGATGGAGCCGGTCGGCGTGGTCGGCGCCATCACACCCTGGAACTACCCGCTGCACCAGATCGTCGCCAAGGTCGCCCCGGCGCTCGCCGCCGGCTGCACGCTCGTCCTCAAGCCCGCCGAGGACACCCCGCTCACCGCCCAGCTGTTCGCCGAGGCCGTCCACGACGCCGGCCTCCCGGCGGGCGTGTTCAACCTGGTCACCGGCCTCGGGGCGGTCGCCGGACAGGCGCTCGCCGAGCACGAGGACGTCGACATGGTCTCCTTCACCGGTTCCACGGCCGTCGGCAAGCAGATCGGCGCCACCGCAGGCGCCGCCGTCAAGCGGGTCGCCCTGGAGCTCGGCGGCAAGTCCGCCAACGTCATCCTGCCCGGCGCCGACCTGGCCAGGGCCATCAACGTCAACGTCGCCCAGGTGATGAACAACTCCGGCCAGTCGTGCAACGCCCTGAGCCGGACGCTGGTCCACCGCGATCAGTACGACGAGGCCGTGGCCCTCGCCGCCGCCGCGGTCGCCAAGTACACCCCGGGCGAGCGCATCGGCCCTCTCGTCAACGCCAAGCAGCAGGCCAGGGTGCGCGACTACATCGAGCGGGGTGTCGAGGAGGGCGCGCGGATCGTCGCGGGCGGCCCCGAAGCACCCCTGGAGCGGGGCTACTTCGTCAGCCCGACCGTCTTCGCCGACGTCACCCCGGACATGACCATCGCGAAGGAGGAGATCTTCGGCCCTGTGATGTCGATACTCGCCTACGAGGACGAGGAGGAGGCCCTGCGCATCGCCGACGATTCGGTGTACGGCCTGGGCGGAGGCGTCTGGGCCGCGGACGAGGACACAGCCGTCGCCTTTGCCCGCCGTATGCAGACCGGCCAGATCGACATCAACGGCGGCCGCTTCAACCCCCTTGCTCCCTTCGGCGGTTACAAGCAGTCGGGCGTGGGCCGCGAGCTCGGCCCGCACGGCCTGGCAGAGTACCTCCAGACCAAGTCCCTCCAGTTCTGAGCCGGGAGTACGAGATCGTGGTCCGCGTCGCCATACTGCCCGCCGTCGACTCCCCGCTGGAGATGCGCGAGATCGACATCCCCGGACCCGGCCCCGGCCAGGTCAGGGTCCGCCTCGCCGCCGCCGGGGTCTGCCACTCCGACCTGTCCCTCTCCAATGGCACCCTGCGCCAGCCCGTCCCCGCCGTCCTCGGCCACGAGGGCGCGGGCACGATCGTCTCCGTCGGCGAGGGCGTCACCCATGTCGCCCCCGGTGACGGAGTGGTCCTCAACTGGGCGCCTTCGTGCGGCAGCTGCCCCAACTGTGTCCTGGGCGAGGTGTGGCTGTGCGCCGACGCCTTCGCCGGTGCGGGACAGCCGTACGCCCGTGACGCGGCGGGGAAGCAGGTCTACCCGGGTCTGAGCGTCGCCGCCTTCGCCGAGGAGACCGTCGTCGCCGCGCACTGCGTCCTCCCGGTGCCCGACGGCATTCCGCTCACGGACGCCGCCCTGCTCGGCTGCGCGGCGCTGACGGGTTATGGAGCCGTCCACCACTCGGCGCGGGTGCGCGAGGGCGAGTCCGTCGCGGTGTTCGGGGTGGGCGGGGTGGGCCTCGCGGTCCTCCAGTCGGCGCGTATCGCGGGCGCCTCCCGGATCGTGGCCGTCGACGTCTCCCCGGAGAAGGAGGCGCTGGCGCGTGCGGCGGGGGCGACGGACTTCGTCCTCGCCTCGGCCACGACGGCCAAGGAGATCCGCAGGCTCACCGAGGGCCACGGCGTCGACGCGGCCATCGAGTGCGTCGGCCGTGCGGTGTCCATCCGCGCCGCCTGGGACTGCACGCGCCGCGGCGGCCGTACGACGGTCGTCGGCATCGGCGGCAAGGAGGAGGTCGTGTCCTTCACGGCCCTGGAGATCTTCCACTTCGGCCGTACCCTGTCGGGCTGCGTCTACGGCAACTGCGACCCGTCGACGGACCTCCCGGTCCTGGCGGACCACGTACGGGCCGGCCGCCTCGACCTGGGTGCGATGGTGACCGAGCGCATCGGCCTGGACGGGATCCCGGCGGCGTTCGACAACATGCTGGCAGGCAAGGGCGGCCGCACACTGGTCGTCTTCTGATCCCAAGCTGCGAACACCCCGGCCGCTGCCGCGCGGCCGGGGTGTTCACGGTCTCGGGCCGTCAGTCCCACCAGAACGACCACACCGAGGAACCTACCTGCCCGTTTCCCGCCGACTCCGGATCCGGGATGCTGTCGGGACAGTACACATACTGCTCGACGGCGGCCTTCGCCGCCGCGCGCCGGTCACGTGGAGGATTCTTCACCAGGAGGTCGAGAGCAGCCGAGTCGGCATAGTAGAAATCCGCGCCGTGCGTCTTGTGCCAGTGTCCGAGGACAGCGACATGATCCGCGGGCAGAAGCTCACGGTCGTCGGGGTATCCCGACCAATTGGGGGTCTGCAGCAGGCGGGGGAAAAGCGCCGGAATTCCGTATCCGCCGCGCGCCCGGACCAGGTTCAGCCACATGTTCCGCCCCATTGATTCGGCACGCCGGGGAATTCCGGGAAGAGGTTCGGAGAATTCGGCGCACAGGGAAAGGGCTGTGTGGTCGGCGTCGAACAGAAGACGGATCTCTTCGATCTCCCGGAGGTCGTCGTCCGACCGTGGTGGAATGTAGATTTCCGCCATCTCCCGGAATACCGAGTGGACGAGGCCGGAAACGACGTCCTCGGGGTCCGCGGCCAGTGCTGCGTCGAGGAGCTGCCGGCTTCCGCCACCCCAGGGCTGCCCGCCGCGGTCGTGCGCGACCAGCTCGACCGGGCCGAACACGGTCAGGAACGGATACCAACCGCTCCGGCCGTGCCGCGCACGGAGGAATTCCCAGGCCGCGCGGGCCACGGACGGCGGGACACGGACTCCATGGACCTCGATTCCGGAGTCGGAGACCGCCGATTCGAAGACCGCGGGGCCGGCGTCCCCGCGGTCTTCCATGAAATCGGCACGCGCCATTTCACCGAGGACCGCCCGGAGGGATTCCTTGCTCGGATTTTGTTTCATATCGCTCCCGTAAGAATCCCTCCGGGTCGGTTCCTTGTGGCCGGATCATCCTATCTCGCGTGGAACGTCTTGTCGTGACCGTTCCCCATGATGCGGACGGTGGACGGATTCACGGTCCTTCTGGCGTCGCCCAGCCGCTCAACGGTCCAGTCCATGGCATCCGACTTCGACATCTCCGACAAGTGAATGACGGCGATGTTCGCGCCCTGTTTGTCGGCGTCCGAAAGATGCTTCTGGAATGTCCTTCGTTCGTGGTCGGGAGATTCTTGAATTCCGCCCGCATGCCGTTCACCCAGGCGTCGAGCCGGCGGTCTCCTTCGGCGCCGGGTGCCGGGGTGTCCTCGCCGCGGGCCACCACGTGGTGGCCTTCCATGGCGAACTGGAACGCGACCTCGAACTCCTCGTCGTTGAAGCCGTACTCCTTCGAATCGCGCTTCCACGACTCGTCGATCCTGAGGTGTTCGCCTCGGCCTCCGGTATCCGCCCGGGCTCGTGGGCGATTGCGGCCGTAGCCTGGAAAGACGCATCACGGATTCCCTGGAGGTTCACATGGCCTGGGCATCGTGGACGACGACGGGAGTGTTCACCGGGCCCGGAGGCGTCCGCACCGACGAGGCGGGTGTCATCACGGGTGAGCTGGACGTGCACACCACCTGGTTCGGCAGCCAGGCGCAGGTCGCGGTGCAGTACAGCGGCGCGTCCGACTGGTTCACCGTCTCCGGCAGCCCCGTGGACTGCCCATCCGAGCGGGACAGCCGCAACCTGCACGAGCTCGTGATCGAAGGGGTGCGTGCAGGCGCCCTGGAGACAGTTCCCCGCCGGTTCTCGGGCGTCTAGTGCTGTGACCGGCAACGTTTGCCGGTCAAGGAGCGGCGTCCGGTGCGTGCGATCGCAAGGCGGCCGAAGACCCTCGGAGCAGCGCTCCTTGGGTTTTCGGCCAACGCGGCGAGCGTGCGTGCCCGGGGGCACGCCCGGGGGCACCCCTGGGGGCACCCCCAGCGGTAGCTGGGGGAGGTAGCTGGGGGAGGTAGCTGGGGGAGCGTCGCGACGGGGCAAACGTTGCCGGGAGGGGCAGTGGCGGCCCGTGACGCTCTGGCGTCGGGAAGCGGGTCAGCCGCGATACGGGGCCTCCGACGCTGCTCAGCGTCCCTGCGCCCTCACCAGGACCTCGCCGGCGTCCGTCCGGAAATACAGCACGGACCGCCCGGCCCGCCGGCGCCGGACCAGGCGGGCGTCGAGCAGCACCCGGACCTCACGAGGGAGGGCTATCTGCTCGGCCGCTCCGTGCTCAACATGTCCGTCGGCACCATGCAGATCTGCGGCTTCGCGGCGGGCGGCGTGCTCGTGACCACCCTGTCACCGCGCGGCACGCTGCTTGCGGGCGCCGCCCTCTACCTCGCTGCGGCGGTCGCCGCCCGCCTCGGGCTCACCCGTCGTCCGCCGCGCGCCGCCGGACGGCCGTCGGCCGGCGAGACCTGGAGGAACGACGCACGCCTGTGGTCCGCCGGGTCCCGCCGCCATGTCTACCTGGCCCTCTGGGTGCCCAACGGGCTGATCGTCGGCTGTGAGTCCCTGTACGTTCCGTACGCACCCCGGCACTCCGGGCTCCTCTTCGCGTCCGCCGCATTCGGCATGCTCGCCGGGGACACCCTGACCGGCCGGTTCGTCCCGCCGCGATGGAGAACCCGGCTCAGCACCCCGTTGTGCCTGCTGCTCGCCGCTCCCTACCTGATCTTCGTGCTGCACCCGGCGCTGCCCCTCGCGGTGGCCGCCGTCGCACTCTCCTCGCTCGGCTACTCGGCGAGCCTGCTGCTCCAGGAGCGCCTGATGGCCCTGACACCGGACGCGCTGAGCGGGCACGCCCTGGGGCTGCACACCTCCGGCATGCTCACCCTGCAGGGCATGGGCGCTGCCCTCGCCGGTGCCGTCGCCCAGTACACCTCGCCCTCGACGGCGATGGCCGTGACGGCGGGCGCCTCCATCGCCGTCACGCTGGCCCTGGCGCCCGGGCTGCGTTCCGGCCGTACGCCGACCGAGCCGGTCACGGCGCGGCCGGCGGCCTCGGGCGTGTTTCGAAAGTAGCGTCGTCCGCCCGGAGGGCGGGGTCGGGGGCGTCTGGTGCGTGCGATCGCAAGGCGGAGGGAGGAGAGCGCAGCGGGCTGCGCCGACGACCGACAACGCGGCGAGCGTGCGTGCCGGGCGTTCCCGACCAGGCGGGACTTTCGAAACACGCCCTCTAGTAGACCTCGGCGGGCGGAATCGCCGACATTGCGCGCGCTGCTCCGCGCCACCCGGCCGTTGCACCACTACGCTCCGGCCGGTGAGCCCGAGGCATGGGACCGGGCCGCAGCACGTGTCGACCGGGCCCCGCAGTCCCCCCGGCCCGCGAAAGAGGAAGCATGCGTGTAGCACTGTTCGTCACCTGTGTGAACGACACCCTGTATCCGGGGACCGGACGGGCCGTCGTCACCCTGCTGGAACGGCTCGGCGTGGAGGTCGGCTTCCCGGCCGCCCAGACCTGCTGCGGCCAGCCCCAGTTCAACACCGGATACCGCCACGAGACCGAGCCGCTGATTCGGAGGTACGCTGCGGCGTTCGAGGACTACGAATACGTGGTCACCCCCTCCGGGTCGTGCGCCGCGATGGTCCGCGACAACTACCCGCGCATCGGCGCGAAGGCACAGGCCGAGGGGCGCGGATCGGAACTGGCGTCCGCGGCGGCGAAAGCGGTGCCCAAGACCTATGAACTGACCGAGTTCCTGGTGGACGTGTTGGGGGTGACGGACGTCGGTGCCTACTTCCCGCACACCGTCACCTACCACCCGACCTGTCACGGCTTGCGTCTGCTCGGGCTCGGCAGGCGCCCGCTGGCGCTGTTGTCGCAGGTCAAGGGCCTGGAGCTGCGGGAGCTGGCCGGTGCGGAGGAATGCTGCGGTTTCGGCGGCACCTTCGCGGTGAAGAACGCGGCCGTCTCCGCCGCCATGGGCGCCGACAAGGCCCGTCACATCGAGGAGACCGGCGCCTCGGCCGTCTGCACGGTCGACAACTCCTGTCTGCTGCACATCGGCGGCACCCTCGCCCGGCGCGGCTCCGCCGTCCGTCCGGTCCACATCGCCGAGATCCTGGCATCCACCGAAGAATCCCCCTACCCGATGGGCACCTGATGAGCGGCACCTATCTCGGTATGCCCGCCTTCCCGAAGGCGGCGGCCGAATCGACACAGGACGAATCGTTGCGGGCCAATCTGCGGCATGCGACCCACACCATCCGCGACAAGCGGGCCAAGGCCGTCGCGGAACTCGACGACTGGCAACAGTTGCGGGCCGCGGGCGCCGCGATCAAGAACCGTACGCTGCGCCACCTCGACCACTACCTCGTACAGGTCGAGGCGGCCGTGACGGCCGCGGGCGGCCAGGTCCACTGGGCGGCCGACGCGGACGAGGCCAACAGCATCGTCACCAGGCTGGTCCGGGCGACCGGTGAGAGCGAGGTCGTCAAGGTCAAGTCCATGGCCACCCAGGAGATCGGCCTCAACCGGGCACTGGAGGCGGCCGGCATCCACGCCTACGAGACCGACCTGGCCGAACTCATCGTGCAGCTCGGCAAGGACCTCCCGTCCCACATCCTCGTCCCGGCCATCCATCGCAACCGGTCCGAGATCCGGGACATCTTCCGCCGGGAGATGGAGCACTGGGGACGGCCGGCGCCCGAGGATCTCACCGACGACCCCCGCGCCCTGGCCGAAGCCGCCCGGCTGCATCTGCGGGAGAAGTTCCTGCGCGCCAAGGTGGGCATCTCCGGTGCCAACTTCGTCGTCGCCGAGACCGGCACGCTCGTCGTGGTCGAGTCCGAGGGCAACGGACGGATGTGCCTGACGCTCCCCGAGACGCTGATCTCCGTCGTCGGCATCGAGAAGGTGGTGCCGACCTGGCAGGACCTGGAGGTCTTCCTGCAGACCCTGCCGCGCTCCTCGACCGCCGAACGGATGAACCCCTACACGTCCACCTGGACCGGCACCACCGACGAGGACGGTCCGCAAACCTTCCACCTCGTCCTGTTGGACAACGGGCGCACGGACACCCTCGCCGACGTGGTGGGCCGGCAGGCACTGCGCTGCATCCGGTGCTCCGCCTGCCTCAACGTCTGCCCCGTGTACGAACGAGCCGGCGGCCATGCGTACGGATCGGCCTATCCCGGCCCGATCGGCGCGATCCTCACTCCGCAACTCAGAGGCGTGCAGACCGAGCTGGACGCCTCCCTGCCGTACGCGTCCAGCCTGTGCGGTGCCTGCTACGAGGTCTGTCCGGTCGCCATCGACATTCCCGAAGTACTCGTCCATCTGCGGGAACGCGTCGTGGAGGGCGGCCGGGTGACGATCCGCGGCACTCGGACCACGATCCGGCCCGCCAAGGGCCACGCCGCCGAACGCGCCGCCATGCGCGCCGTCGGCTGGATGTTCGACCATCCCACCGCCCTGGCCACCGCCCAGCGCCTCGCCGCCCGCACCCGCCGCCTCCACCCGAAGCGGCTCCCGGGCCCCGGCCGCGCGTGGACCGACACCCGCGACATCCCCGCCGTCCCCGCCGAGTCCTTCCGCGACTGGTGGAAGCGCACCCGCCCGGAAGGAGACCCCAAGTGAGCAGCCGAGACCGGGTGCTGGGACGCCTGCGCCGCGCCCTGGCCGACGTACCGGGGACCGAGCGGCCCGAGGACGCCCCCGTCTTGCGTGACTATCTGCGGGTGCACGGCGACCGCACCCCCGAGCAGACCGCCGACCTGCTCGCCGAGAACCTCGCCGACTACCGGGCCATCGTCCACCGCTGCCCCGACGCCGAGGCCCTGCCGGCGCTGATCGCCTCACTGCTCACGCAGCGCGGCGCGGAGTCCGTCCTGGTGCCCGACGGCCTGCCCGACGGATGGACCACCGAGGTCACCGCGCGGATCGTCCCGGACGATCCCGCGTCCTCCGCGCGTGAACTGGACGCCGTGGACAGTGTGGTGACGGGCTGCGCCGTGGCCGTCGCAGAGACGGGCACGATCGTGCTCGACGCCGGGCCGGGCCAGGGCCGCCGCCGTATCACGCTCGTCCCGGACCACCACATCTGTGTGGTGCCGGCCGACCGGATCGTCGACTCCGTGGCCCAGGGCCTGGAGCGCCTGGACCCGGTCCGTCCGCAGACGTGGATCTCCGGCCCCTCCGCGACGAGCGACATCGAACTCGACCGGGTGGAGGGCGTCCACGGCCCGCGCACCCTGGAAGTGATCCTGGTCGGTTAGCCGGTCGTACAGGAGAGGGCGGCGTCACGATGTGCCGGTCACGGCTGCCCCCTTCCTTCCTCGATGCCACGCGATCGCATGTGTGGATCAGAGCGTCATCGGTCCGAGCGGCAAGTCGTCAATCGGCCCGCACGATGGTGGCGAGGACGTCGTTGAAGGCTTCGGTGGAGGTGGGGTGCTGGTAGACGGCATCGCGGAGTTCGGCTGCCTTGACGCCGTGGCGCATGGCGAGCGCCACGGTGTTGATGATCTCCTGCGCGTCGATGCTGAGCAGGGCGGCGCCGAGAATGTCGTCGGTGTCGGCGTCGAGGACGAATTTCATCATCCCGCGGGGGTCCTCGACGATGTAGGCGCGCGGCATGGCGATGATCTCGGCGACCGGTTGGCTGGCGATCTTCACCCGGTGTCCGGCCGCGCGGGCCTTCTTCTCGGTCAGCCCGACGGTCGCCAGCGGCGGGGTCATGAACACCGTGTGCGGGATGGCCACCCGGTCCGCCGTGGAGCGCTTGCCGTGGCCGAGGAGCCGGTCGAGGACGATACGGCTGTCGTCGAGCGAGATGTAGGTGAACTGCGGACCGCCGTTGACGTCGCCGAGGGCGTGTAGATGTGCGGCTGGCTGGTGCGCAAGGGGCATGCGCAAGCGCAGCACCCTCCTTACCTCACGACAACAGCACCACCGGGCCCTCGGGGCCGCAACCTGCTCATGAGCGGCGTCATCGCGGTCAGCCCTGACGAAGGCCCGACCGGCTTTCGGCCGTTGGGGAGAAGCCGAGAGGGGCTTCCCCCCAATCGAGTGACGCCCCTGAGCCGCGGTTCTCACACGGCTGTCAGAGCTGCCGTCCGGATGACATCGTGGCCGAGTGAGTGGGCCCCGTCGTTCCAGCCCCGCCCGCTCGCGGAACAGCTTCAACTGCCGCCCGAACATGTGCAGGACGCCCGTCCCGGAGTCGTCCTCCGGACGCTCGTCGTTCATGTCCGTCATCTCCCGCCTACACGCGCAGCCGTATCGAGGTCACCGACACCCGCACCGAAAGGATTCCGGTTCCCACGGCGGTCCCGTGCCCGGAGGTCGAATCGGGCCGCGGACTGTTCCTGGTCGCCAGGCCGGCCACCAAGTGGGCCGTGGTCCCGCGGCCGGCCGCGCCGGGCAAGGACGGTGCTGGTCGGCGACGCCGCGTACTGCGCTTCGCCCGCCTCCGGGCAGGGCACCAGCCTGGCCCTGGTCGGCGCGTACGTGCTGGCCGGGGAACTGGCCGCCGCGGCCGGTGACCACGCTGCCGGATTCGCTGCGTACGAGCGCGAGATGCGCCCGTTCGTACGGGCCAACCAGGACCTCGGCCCGGCGAACATCAAGCGGATGGTGATGCGCACCAAGGGCCAGGTCCGGATCTCGATGATGATGCTGGCGCTGCTCAACCGGATGCCCGGCAAGGACCGCATCATGGCCAAGGCGATCGAGCCGATCCACAAGGCTGCCGACGCGATCGCGCTGAAGGCGTACTGAGGTCAGGCCGTCGGCCTGCCGCTCTCAGCGAGTGACCGTGCCTTGGGCCTCTCGCGCACCGATCATCCCCAGAGCGTCGATCGCGGCCGGGGACAGCATCGATTCGTCCAGGTCCGCGAGGGGCATCCACGAGACGGCGGAAGTCGATCCGTCGGTTTCGTTGAGCCTGGGCGGGCCGGGTTTGAGGTCGACGAGGTAGAAGAGCCCGACGAGGTGCCAGGTCACCCCGAGCCGGTGAGCCGTGTACGTGCGCGCGTCGACGAGGCGGGCATCGAGGAGTTCGAGCCCGGTTTCCTCGTACAACTCGCGCGCCAGCGTCTCGCGCGGCTGCTCGCCCGGATCGATCCCGCCACCGGGCAGGTGCCACAGCCCCGGCTCGAAGGCCGGTGAGGCGTCGGACAGTTCGGTCAGCAGCAGGTCGTCCTGTGCGGTGGCGATCGCGTACGCCGAGATACGGGACCGTATCTGCTTCTCCACTGTGCGCCTCCGGGCTCCGGGTTCCACAGGAGCCGAGTCTGCTGGACGACGCCGCCCACGTCGAGCTTCCATTCGTATGGTCGGGGGCTCCAGGCCGACTGCCGGGCGCCGGTGCGGCCACCGCGCGCTGTACGGTCAGCTGCCGCTGTGCCGCCAGGCCCGCGTGGCCGCTGTCGTTCTCTGCGAGTAAGCCGCTCGTCAGATGTACGTCAGGACGGTTGGTGACCATGGATGTCCAGCAACCGACCTGAAGGAGACCTCATGTTCACAGGTACCTTTACCTCGGGACGGACCGTGCCGGGGATGCGGGGCAGGGCGGCGGCAACGGCCGCGTTGGCCCTTGCCGCCGTGCTTCCCGCCCTCAGCGCGGCGCCGGCCCACGCCGAGGTGGCCCCGGGGTACGAGCGGGTGAATGTGTCCAGCACGGGCGAGGCTCAAGGGGGCATGAGCACCGATCAGGAGACCGCGCTGAGCGCGGACGGCCGGTTCGTGGCGTTCACGTCGAAGGCGGCGAACCTGGTGCCGGGTGACACCAACGGCGTCATGGACGTGTTCGTGCGGGACCGCACGTCGGGGACGACGGAGCGGGTGAGCGTGTCCGGCAGCGGGGCCCAGGGGACGGCCGCGTCCCACCAGGGCCACCTCGTGATCAGTCCGGACGGGCGGTATGTGGCGTTCTCCTCCGACGCGGACAACCTGGTGCCCGGCGACGCCAACGGCAAGGCCGACCTGTTCCTGCGGGACCGGCAGACCGGCAGCACCACCCGGATCGCCAGCGGGTACAACGCGGGCTGGTCGTACGCGGTGTCGTTCAGCCCGGACGGCCGCTACCTGGCCCACGAGGTTCCGAAGAGCGGAGTCGTACTGCGTGACCTGGTCACGGGCACCACGGAGAACCTCGGCTCCTTCAGCGTCTACGGGCTGTCGCTGAGCGCCGACGCGCGATCGGTCGCGTTCGCGTCCGCCGACTCCACCCTGGTCCCCAACGACACCAATGAGGACGCGGACATCTTCGTTCTGGACCGGCAGACCAGTGCGATCACCCGCGTCAGCGTGAACAGCGCCGGGCAGCAGGCCCTGTCCTACACCGGCTCGACCGCGCCGTCCATCAGCGCCGACGGCCGGTTCGTGGCCTTTGAGTCCGGCGCCGACAACCTGGTCCGGTACGACACCAACCAGTCCGACGACATCTTCGTCCGCGACCGCCAGAACAACACCACAGAACGCGTCAACCTCACCCTCGACGGCGAGGAGCCCACCCAGGACTGGCTCTACGACATGGGCGCGCTCGCCCCGCAGATCTCCGCCGACGGCCGCTACGTCCTCTTCAACTCCGACCACGCCAACATGATTCCCGGCACCGACCCGTACGCTGTCCCCGCCAGGATCTTCCTGCGCGACCGTCAGACCGGCACCACCAGTGTCGTGGACGGGCCCGTCACCGCCACCAAGTCCTCCTTCCGCCCCTCGATGGCTTCCGACGGCCGGACCATCGCCTTCTCCTCCGACAACGACACCCTGGTGCCGGGCGACACCAACAACGCCGCCGACGTGTTCGTCCGCACCTACTGACCACGACCGCCGGACCATCGCTTCCACCGCAGCCCTGCCGCTGGCCCACCACCGGCGGCAGGGCTCGGGAAAGGCGCCTGACCTAGGCTTTTGCCCGTCAGGCGCCTTCCGTGCGACCTGCTCGGAACAGGGCGAGACGCCCGGCAGCAGCACCCGGTGACGGCACAGCCGGCCCACCGCCTGGTTGAACAGCGCCGTCGACCCCTCGGTATGCGTCCACGTCCGACCATGCAGGAACGTACGGAACTTCCGGCCCCACTCCGCATCCTCGGACGTCGCGCGGGCGTATCCAGGACCGGGCTGCCCGCGGCCGCCTACACCAGATCGCTCGGGTCGGTGTTGGCGCCGCACAGTACGACGGCGACCTTCTCGCCGTGCCGGGGTGTGTAACCGTGCGATGCGGTGAGGCCGGCGAGCGCGGTGGCTGCGGCGTGCTCGACCGCGATGCGGCGGTCGTCCCACAGGGCCTGGCGGACGCGAGTGATCTCCGCGTCCGGTACGAGGAGGGATTGCACACCGTCCTGCTGGGCGGCGTGCAGGGCCATTCGGGAGGCTCTGCGGGCGCCGAGAGAGTCGGCCGCGACAGAGTCGACGGTGACATCCGCCAACTGGCCTGTAGCAAGGGCGGCGTTGAGCGCGCGGCAGTTCTCCGGTTCGACCGCGACGGTCCGTATGCCGTGGTGATGCGCGGCAGTGGCCACTCCGGCGAACAGCCCACCGCCCCCGACCGAGACCACCACGGTGTCGAGGTCGGGGATCTGCTGGAGCACCTCGTCCAGCAGGGTGCCGGCCCCGGCGGCGATCAGCGGATGGTCGTAGGCGTGGGAGGCCAGCGCGCCGGTGGCATGCGTGAAGTCCTCGCAGGCGGCGAGGGCTTCGGCGTACTCGGTGCCGGCCAGACGCACGTCCGCCCCGTAGGAGCGGAGCTTGGCGACCTTCACCGGCGGAGCGGTTTCGGGAACGAAAACGGTGGCGGTCACGCCCTGTTGCCGGGCGGCCCACGCGCATGCGAGGCCGGCGTTGCCGCCGGAGGCGATGGTCACTCCGGCGTCCGGAAGCGTGCCGGCCTCGCGGTGGGCCTGAATGAAGTTCTGTGCACCACGGGCCTTGAAGGAGCCTGTGTGCTGCATGTACTCCAGTGCCAGCCACACCTGGGGTTCGTCGGACGGGGCGAGGGTGACGGGGCGAATCCGGCCGGAGATCCGGTCGGCCGCCGCCTTGATGTCGCCGTAGCTGAGCTGCTGGGTCATGCCGCCTCCGACGGGTGCAGGTGCCTTCACCGCGACGATACGTCGTACGTCGGGCAGTCGACCCGGACCCGGCTCATGTCCACCGTGCTTGTCCTCGCGCGCGGCCGGTGCGGGGGCGAGCCCAACACCACCGCCGTCGAAGGCCGGCCCCCGACGCCCACGGCAAGTGGTCTATACCTCAGCTCGAATTTCCGGTATACGTCCTTCCGACCCCGATCGAAAGGACGTTGGAGTGAGCATGAACGGACATGCAGCTCAACTGATCAGAGGGGTGACGCACGGGGTGTTCGTGTCCCTTCTCAAAGTGCCGTCCGCAATGGCCGAACCCGTCCGGACCACGGAGAACTCATGAGAAATCGCAAAATCACTCCCAGAGCCTGCCTCGCGCTGGCCGCGGCCCTCGGGATCGGGGCGCTCCTGCCCGTACCCGCGGCTCATTCCGCCTCCGCTCCGAAAGCGCCCGTTCCCGCGGTGTCGCCGACCCCGCAGTCGCTCGTCGGCAGCGGTCGCGCCGCCGTCGTCACCGGACGGGTGCTCGTCGTCGCCGACGACCGGACCGACCCCGCGGCTCGCGACCGCCTCGTCCGGGAGCTCAAGGCGCACGGCGCCGACCGGGTGGACATCGTCGCCCCCGACGTGATTCCCGCGGCCGCGGCCGGCCTGCTCACGGTGCGCCTCGGCCCGGCGGCACGCCCGGACATCTCGCGAGCGCTCGGCCGCACGGCCGTTCCGGACAGGACCGAGGGATACGCGCTGCGGGTCTCGGTCGGCAAATCGCACGCGGAGATCGCTCTCGGCGGCAGGGACGCCGCAGGCCAGTTCTACGCGGTGCAGACGCTGCGCCAGTTGTTCGTCCCGTCCGGCGGCGGCTGGAAGGTGGCGGGCGCACAGGTCAGAGACTTCCCGTCCATGCCTCTGCGCGGCACCATCGAAGGCTTCTACGGCGCGCCGTGGACGCACGCCGACCGCCTCGACCAGATGGACTTCTACGGCGACGTCAAGGCCAACACCTATGTGTACGCGCCCAAGGACGATCCCTACCACCGCGACAAGTGGCGCGACCCCTACCCGGCGGACAAGCTGGCCCAGCTGGGCGAGCTGGTGGCACGGGCCGGCGCCAACCATGTGCACTTCACGTTCGCCGTCTCCCCGGGCGGTTCGATCTGCTACTCCGACGCCGCGGACCGCAAGGCCCTCAAGGAGAAGCTCCAGGCGCTCTACGACCTGGGCACCCGGTCCTTCTCCATCCCGCTGGACGACATCAGCTACACCCGGTGGAACTGCGCGGCGGACCAGGCGGCGTTCGGCGCGCCCGGCCGTGCCGCGGCGGCGAGGGCCCAGGTCGACTTGCTCAACGACCTGCAGCGGAACTTCGTCGCCACCCACGAAGGCACCCAGCCGCTGCAGATGGTGCCCACGGAGTACGGCGATCTGACCGACACCGCCTACAAGCAGACCATGCGGGCCACCCTCGATCCCGCGGTCGTGGTGATGTGGACCGGCACCGACACCGTCCCGCCGGAGATCACCAACGCGCAGGCCGACAAGGTGTCCGCGCTGTTCGGGCGCAAGGTCTTCGTCTGGGACAACTACCCGGTCAACGACTTCGGCAACACCAGCGGGCGACTGCTGCTCGCGCCGTACGACAAGCGCGAGGCCGGTCTCTCGGCACACCTGTCCGGCATCGTGGCCAATCCCATGAACCAGCCGTACGCGAGCAAGGTCGCGGTCTTCGGCACCGCGGACTTCACCTGGAACGACAAGGCGTACGACGCGAAGACGAGTTGGCCGCGCGCGATGGCCTATCTCGCCGACGGCGACCGGGCGGCCACCGAGGCGCTGCTCGTCTTCGGCGACCTGGAGCACCTGGCCCCGACCTTCGGCAGCACCCCCTGGCAGCCCCAGGCGCCCGGACTCACGGCACGCGTGGCCGAGTTCTGGCGGGCGTGGGACGACGGGCGACGCGCCGACGCGCTCACCGCGCTGCGCACATACGCGAACGCCATCGCCGCCGCCCCGGCCACCATTCGCGGCGGAGCGGTGGACAAAGGGTTCACCGACGACGCCGCACCCTGGCTGAGCGCCACCGAGCTGTGGGGCAAGGCCATGGTCAGCATGCTCGACGCGTTCGACGCCCGGCAGGCCGGGGACAAGACCAAGGCCGAAGCGCTGCTCGCCGATTCGCGGGACCTGCAGCAGCAGGCCCGCGCCGTCCGGGTCACTCCGCCGCGCAACACCTGGGGCTCGGTCCAGCCCAAGGTCGGCGACGGTGTCCTCGACGTCTTCCTGGTCCAGGCCGACGTCCGGCTCCAGCTGTGGGACGTCGCCGGCGGCGGCAAGAACCTCGCCCTGGACGGCACGGCGACCGCGTCCAGCGTGGAGCAGGGCCTCGACCGGCTCGCCGCTCGGCATGTCAACGACGGTCTGATGGGCACCCGCTGGGCTTCCGGCTACTCCGACGGCGAATGGGTGCAGGTCGAGCTTGCCGCGCCGGCGAAGGTCGCGGCAGTGACCCTCGCCTGGGAGAACGCCTGTGCGACGGAGTACAAGATCCAGACCTCCGCCGACGGCACCGACTGGACAACCGTCTCCACCCAGCGCCCGGACGCGTGCGGTAACGACGTCGTCCGGCTCACCGCGGACGAGGCCGTGCGGTACGTCCGTATGCAGGGCGTACAGCGGAAGACGACGTGGGGGTACTCGATCTACGAGATGGGCGTCTACGGATCCCCCGTGTCCTGACCCGGGTCGGACGGGGGGAGAGGGGGGCCGGGGTATCCGGCCCTCGGGTGGATCACGGGCGGGGGCTGCCGGCGGCCGCCCCCGCCCTGTCGGTCGGATTATGGCCGACCGCCTCGTCACCGGTGGAGTGGACACGGTCTCGCCCGGCCTCATGCGCGGAAACGCCCTGAAACATGACAGCAGCGTGCCGGCCGTGGGAGTCCGCGTGTGCGGCGGGTGCCCCGCCGGGGGCCAGGCCGTGCACGGCCGGCAGACCGGTCAGTACGGCCAGTACCGCCGACGCCCGGCCGGGCGGTGGCTGCTGTCGGCGGTACCGTCCGCCCGAAGGGAGGCGTGCCGCGGCACCGGCCGCCGGGCCCCTTCAGTGCTGGAGCGCGGTCTTGAAGGCCACGATGACCAGCCCCAGGAGAAGGTTGACCGCACCGGTCGCCAGAATCAGACGGCGTGACGCACCGGCATGGACGACGGCGGCGGTCGCCCAGCCGACCTGCTCGGCCACGGCGACGATGAGCCCCAGCCATACCGTTCCGGACGGTCCCAGCTCCAGCAGCGGGCTGATTGCCACGGCAGCGGCCGGCGGGATGGCGGCCTTGATGATCGGCGACTCGTGGACGCAGACCGCGCGGACCTCGCGCCGGCTCAGGGGCCGGTGCCTCAGCCGGTCCCCGACGAGGCCGGTGTAGACGTGTGTGGCCCAGAAGACCACGCCGGTGATGAGCAGAAGGACAACGAGCTGGATCCGGGGGAGCGGGCCGCCGGGTGTCCCGGTCCCGGCCACCACGGAAGCGGCGAGGAGCGAGCCGTAGACTGCGCCGGCATAGTTGGTCCGGGCCGCACCGCGCTGCAGCTCGGCTTGCTCGTCGTCCGGGCTGCCGGGCGGGGGAGTGCGACGTCTCACGCCTCCATGATCGGCGGGCCGAGCGAGTACCGCGCGTCCGGATGAGCCGTCCAGTACGGTGACGCGGGGGAGCCGTCAGACGCTGACGAGGCAGAACTCGTTGCCCGCGGGTCGAGCATGGCCTGGAAGCTCCCCCCGGTCATCGGTGACGGTGCCGCGCCGAGGCGACGGCCTCGGAAACGCTCCTGCGCGAGAACGAGGACCGCCGTACGAGACCGTCCCGGACGCGCACCGGACGAGAGTGAACCGTTGCCCGGCCGTGTGCCCCTGCGCATACTGAGGCCGGACCGATTCCGTATGGGGGATTCTTCATGGCTGAGAGCACCAGCGCGCACACGGGTACGACCGTTATCGAGGACAGGGTCGACGGGCCCATGGTGCGAGTGGAGAACCTGCACCGTTCCTACGGCTCGGGGGCCGCCGCCGTACACGCGCTGCGTGGCGTCTCCTTCGACGTCGCACGCGGTGAACTGGTCGCCCTCAAGGGCAGGTCGGGTTCCGGAAAGACGACGCTCCTCAATCTGGTGGGCGGGCTCGACACGCCGGACGAAGGGCGCGTCACCGTCGACGGCACCGATCTGGCCGGCCTCGACGAGGACGGCATCCTGGCGCTGCGCCGGGACCGGATCGGCTTCGTCTTCCAGTCCTTCGGGCTGATCCCGATCCTGACCGCCGCCGAGAACGTCGGCGTGCCGATGAGGCTGCGCAAGGTCGACTCGCGCGAGCGCGAGGAGCGCGTCGAGCTGCTGCTCGCCCTGGTCGGTCTCGCCGACCACGCGGAGCAGCGGCCCGGCGAGCTGTCCGGCGGCCAGCAGCAGCGTGTCGCCATTGCCCGCGCGCTCGCGAACCGGCCGGCCCTGTTGATCGCCGACGAGCCGACGGGGCAGCTGGACGCGGAGACCGGGCTCGCGGTGATGGAGTTGCTGCGGGCCGTGGTGCGGAGCGAGGGTGTGACGGCACTGATAGCCACGCACGACGCCCAACTGCTGGGCCTGGCCGACCGGGTGCTCGAACTCCACGACGGGCACATCGTCGAGCAGTCGTGAACCGCAATTCGGTGTTCTCGTACCGGAATTCGGTCACGATCTGATCAAGTCCCGTGTAAGTGAGGTTTCTTCGTAACGTCTCCTGTGTAAACATCGCGCTCCGAAAGGGCTTTCGGGGCGGGAGCCGGACAGACCAGAGGCAGACCAGGGGGAGACCGTTGACGGGGTTTCTGTTTCTCCGTGCACGCGGACACCGTCTGCTGCTCACGGCCGCACTGCTCGCGGTCCTGCTGACCACGACCGTACTGGCCACCCTCGCCGCCTTCGCCGGCTCCGTCGGGGACGCGAGCCTGCGTCATGCGTTGCAGACCAGGGACGCCGCGGCGGCTTCTCTGGTCGTCACCTCGGAGAATCCGGACGCGAACCGCGACGCGGAGACGCGGGCCGCCCGGCGTGGGGCGCAGCAGTCCTTCGACGGACTGCCGGTGACACTGCGGCAGTTCGACCGGTCCGGGCCGTACGCTCTGCCGCGCGCTCTCCAGCCGCCGGCAGCCCGCACGG
The DNA here is from genome assembly GCF_039536205.1 of Streptomyces sannanensis. Lineage (GTDB taxonomy): Bacteria > Actinomycetota > Actinomycetes > Streptomycetales > Streptomycetaceae > Streptomyces > Streptomyces sannanensis. The sequence continues at coordinate 6,083,317 of NZ_BAAAYL010000001.1, forward strand.
GCGATCCGGATCTCACCGAGTTCGCCGTCGTCGACCGTTCGAAAGTCCGGCTGTCGGCGGGCGCCTGGCCCACCGCGGGCGCGCCTGACGTCGTCGAGGTCGCCGTGCCCGAGGCGGCCGCCAAGCAGCTGAAGCTCGCCCCGGGGGCGCGGGTGCTGCCCCTCGCGGACCGGCTCGGCGGTCCCCCGGTGCGCATACGCGTCACCGGCGTCTACCGCCCGGCCGACCGCAGCGATCCGTACTGGCTGCTGGACAAGCTGGGCGGGCGCGGTGTGCACAAGGACTCGTTCACCACGTACGGGCCGCTGCTCACCGACGCCTCGGTCATCGGCTCGGGCCGGGTCAGCAGGCGTGAGATCTCCTGGCTGGCCACCGCCGATTTCGGTACGTTCGGCGCCGACCGGATCAACGCGCTGCGCACGGCCGCGAAGAAGAGTCAGAAGTTCCTGGCCGCGCAGGACGAGCTGAAGGGCACGGTCACGGTCCGCACCTCGCTGCCCGATGTGCTCAGCCAGCTGGAGCGGGCGCTGCTGGTGGCCCGCGCGTCGCTGCTGATCGTCTCCTTGCAGCTGGCACTGCTCGCCGGGTACACGCTGCTGCTGGTGGCCCGGCTGCTGACCACCGAACGCGCGGGCGAGACACAGGTGTTGATGGCCCGTGGCGCCTCGCGGGGACGGATTGCCTCGCTCTCCGCACAGGAGGCGTTGCTGATCGCGCTGCCGGCCGCGCTGTGCGCGCCGCTGCTCGCCGGTCCGCTCACCCGGCTGCTGGCCGGACAGGGCGTGCCGGCCAGGATCGGGCTGCGCCTGGACACCGGCCCGACCATCGAGGTCTGGCTGGTCGGCGTGCTCGTGGCGCTGGCCTGCGCGGCGGCCGTGGCGGCCCCGGCTCTCACCGCGGCCCGGGCTGCGGCACGCGGCGGCCGTGCCCGTGCGCTGCCCGCCCCGCTGCGGGCCGGCGCCGATGTCGGACTCCTCGTCGTCGCCGCGGTGGCGTACTGGCAGCTGGACCGGCGCACCTCGGGCAGCGGCGCGCTCAGCGGCGACCGCGAGGGGCAACTGGGCATCGATCCGCTGCTCGTGGTGGCGCCCGCGCTGGCACTGCTCGCCGGTACGGTCCTCACCCTGCGGCTCCTGCCGCCGGCCGCGAAGCTCGCCGAGCGGCGCGCGGCCAGGGCACGCGGGCTGAGCGCCCCGTTGGCCGGCTGGCAACTCAGCCGCAGACCGCTGCGGGCCGCGGGGCCGGTGCTGCTGCTGGTGCTCGCCGTCGCGATGGGCATCCTGGCGATCGGGCAGGGCGCCTCCTGGAACCGCTCGCAGGACGACCAGGCGGACTTCCGGTCGGGTGCCCCGGTCCGCGTACTGGGCAGCAGTACCGCCCCGTTCGGGCAGGGCGGGGTGTACGACGGGATGCCCGGCCTCAAGGCCGCGGCACCGGCCGCGCGCGCCACCTTCGCCGTCTCGGGCGGGCGCCAGGCCACCGTGCTGGCGCTCGACACCTCACTCGCCGGACCGGAACTGCGGATGCGCGACGATCTGGCGGACGGCGACCCGAAGCGGCTGCTCACGGCCCTGCAACCGCGGAAGACCGCCCGCGCCGGGGTACTGCTGCCCGACGACACCGAGCGCCTCGTACTGGACATCACCCTTCACGGCGCCGGCGCTGAAGACGGCCCGTTCGGCGAATCGGGCACGAACGTCACCGTCGTCGTCGAGGACCGCTTTGGAGTGCCCTACCGGCTGACGTTGGACACGCTTCAGTCGGATGGCGCGTCGCACCGGGTGACCGCGGACCTCGCCAAGGCCGCCGACGCCCCCGCGGGACGGCCCGCGGGTCCGCTGGCACTGACGGCGGTCGAGTTCGACGAGGCGGGCTATCCCCATCGAATCGTGCCCAGAAGGGTCACGATCGACGGGATAGGTACGATCGGCGCGGACGGCACCGCCCGGGCGGTGGCTCTGCCGAAGGGCCTGGACTGGAAGGCGAGGGCCACCTCGAGCACCGCGCCCGACCCGACACCACCCGCGGTCACCGCGGTACGCTCCTCGGCCCGTACACCGCTCGACGCCTCGTACCACATGGGCACGGCGGAGTACCAATGGGGATCCCAGCGCACGGTCACCGTCCGGGCCGAGGCCCCCCAGCCCGCGCCCGCCGTGCCGCCCGCGCTGGCGAACGGCCGCTTCCTCGAATCCATCGGCGCGAAGACCGGCTCCGTGATCGAGGTACCGATGCCCGGCGGCAACATCAAGGTGAGGATCGCAGGCGTCCTTAAGGACATCCCGACGACCGGCCCCGGCGTGCCAGGGCCCGGCCCGGCAGCCGATCCCAAGACCGACGGCGGCGCGCTGCTGCTCGACCTGCGAGCCGTGAACCGGTTGCTCGCCGCCCGCCCCGACTCCTCTCTCGCGCCCACCGAATGGTGGCTGTTCACCGAACCCGGTGCGGCGGACCGGCTTGTGACGGCACTGCGGGACAGGCCCGAGATCGACCCCACCCAGGTCCAGGTACGCGACGAGATCGCCGAGGAACTGCACAACGACCCGCTGGGCGCGGGCCCGCAGTCGGCCCTGATCGCGGTGGCCGTCGTCGCCGCCGCGCTGGCCGCGGCCGGCTTCGCGGTGAACACCATGGGGGCGCTGCGGGAGCGCTCGGCGGAGTTCGCGGTGCTCCGGGCGCTCGGCGCCTCGCGGCGTCGGCTGGCCCGGCTGCTGGCCGCCGAACAGTCGCTGCTCATCGGGGTCGCGCTGATGACCGGGCTTGCCCTCGGCACCCTTCTGACCCGGGCCGTCGTACCGCTGATCGTGCTGACCGGGCAGGCCACACAGCCGGTCCCGGGCGTACTGGTGGAACTGCCCGTCGGCCGGGTGGCCCTGCTGCTGGCGGGAGTCGCCGCCGGGCCCGTGCTCGTCGTGGCGGCGCTGGCGCTGCGCCGAGGCGATCCGGCGACAACGTTGCGCGTCCAGGGAGGCGAGTGAAATGAAGGCTGTCGCCCCCTGGGTCCGTACCCGGCTGCGTACCGCACCCGGGCCCGCCCTCGCGCTGATGCTGCTCGTCCTGGTCACCTCCTTCCTTGCCGCGGTCTTCCCGCGCGCGGTGGACGCGTACGAGGGCGAAGGCATGCGCCACGCCATGAGCAGTGCCTCGGCGGACCGCAGCGGCATACAGATGACCTATATGCCGCCCTTCGAGTATGCGGACGGCGCCCCGGCGGACGTGCGCGACCGCGAGCTGAAACCGCGGCGAATGGACGAGCGGTACCGCCGGATCCTGGCCGCGCTGCCGGAACCACTGCACGCCGACGCCGCACAGTCCGCGTACGGAGCGCGCACGGGTACTCCGCTACCGGCCACCGACAGCTGGCTGCCCCAACTCGACGGTGGCGGCCCGTGGTTCACCCTCAGCACCCAGGCGGGGCTCGCCGAGCACTCCACGCTCCACTCCGGACGGCTGCCCAAGGCCACGGACGGCGGCGTCGTGGAGGGCGCGGTCACCTCGGCCACCGCCAAGACCCTCGGCATCAAGGCCGGTTCGACCATCCATGTGGCACCGCCTGACGGTCAGGCCACTCTCGTCGTCAAGGTCACGGGCATCGTCGAACCGGTCCACCCCGAGCGGGCCTACTGGTCCGTCGAGCCGGTCCTGCGCACGCCCACGCACCTCTACACTGCGCCGCCGGTCCCTCAGCCCTACTGGCATGGTGCGCTGCTGCTGGCCCCTGAGGCGGCACCGAAGCTGCTGACGGTGTCCGCGGACGCCGAGGCGTACTGGCGCATCGCCGCCGACCCGGCCGGGCTCGGCGCCGGTGATCTGCCCCGGCTGAGGGAAGTGATCGCCTCCGTCGAAAGCGGACCGCTGCACGCCAAGCTGACCAGCGCGGTCTCGCCGCAAATGCAGATCGACTCCGGCCTGGACGACATCCTCCTCGACTTCGACGGCATCCTGTCCGCCATCAACCCGGTGGTCGCGGTCGCCGTCTTCGGGGTCGGCAGCGTCGCCGCCATCGTCCTGCTGATGTCAGGCGGCCTGGCCGCCGCACGCCGGCACAGCGAGCTGTCCCTGCTGCGCTCACGCGGCGGTTCGGTGCCCGGTATCGCCGGGCGACTGCTTGCCGAGGTCGCCGTTCCGGTGCTGCCCGCGGCGGCCCTCGGCTGCGCCCTCGCGTTCGTCCTCGTCCCCGACGGCCCGCCGCTGCCGTCGCTGCTGGCCTCGGCCGCGGTCGCGCTGGTCGCCTGCGCCGCGCTGCCGCTGCGGGCCGCGTACCTGCACCGACGGCCGCGGCTGCACGGCGAGCGCGACGACGTCGTACGGGCCAGGCCCTCGCGTCGCCGGACCGTCGCCGAACTCACGCTGCTGGTCCTGGCCATGGCCGCGGTCGTCGCGCTGCGCCGCCGGGGAACGGCGGGCGGCGAGGTGGACCAACTGGTCAGCGCCGCCCCGGTCCTGGTGGGCGGGATCGCCGCGCTGCTGCTCGTACGGCTCTATCCGCTTCCGCTGCGGCTCGCCGCGCTGCCGATGGCACGGTGGCGCGGTGCGATCGGCTTTCTCTCGCTGGCCCGGGCCGGGCGGTCTTCCGTCACCGCCGCGCTTCCGCTGCTCGCGTTGCTCGTGGCCCTGACGACGGCGGCGTTCGGTGGCTCGGTGCTCGCCGGGGTCGCCGACGCCCGCGACCGCGCGTCACTGGCCGCGGTGGGCGCCGATGCCCGGATCGAGGCGTCCGACGTGCTGCCGGACGGCCTCGCCGACGCGGTACGGAAGGTGCCCGGGGTGCGGGACGTGGCGCCCGTCCGCCGCGAGTTCGACCTGGACCTACGGGACGGCGTGAGCGAGAACGTCACACTGATCGCCGTCGACCCGGACTCGTACGCGCGACTCGCCCGCAGCACCGGCTTCGGCGCCTTCGGGGCCGGGCAGCTGAGGAAGAGCACCGGGCCGCTGCCGGCCCTTGCCTCCCCGGCGGTCGCCGAACGGCTGGGTGGCGGGGAGTCCTTGGTCGGCGCCGCGGGCACCCTGTTCAGCGTCCGGGTGGAAGCGGTGCGCGTCACCACACCGGCCGCCACCAGTGGTGACTTCCTCGTGGTCGACGCGGCGGGCCTGCCCGACCGCACCCCCACCACCCTGCTGGTGACCGGCCCCTCCGCATCCGGCGCCGAGCTGAAGGCCGCGGTCCGTACGGCGGGCGGCGGCGCCGGAGTGACACTGCGCTCCACGGCACGCGACGGCCTCACGGAGTCGCCGGTGCAGAGCGGCGCGGAACGCCTCTACACGGTGGCCGTCGCGGCAGCCGCCGGATACGCCGTGCTCGCCTTGCTGCTGTCGTTGCTGCAGGCCGCCCCGGAACGTACCGCGCTGCTGGGCCGGCTGCGCACCATGGGCCTGACCCGTCGGCAGGGGCGCCGCCTGCTGATCCTGGAGTCCCTGCCGCAGGCGCTGCTGGCCGCGGCGGGCGGAGCGCTGGTCGGCTGGGCGGCGATCCGGTTGCTCGCGCCGGGCATCGACCTGGGACGGCTGGCGCTGGCCGCGCAGGGGCGCCTCGCCGCGGCCGGCCCCGTGGAGTTGCGCGCCGACTCCTGGAGCCTGCTGCTGCCCGCGCTCGCCGTGGTGCTGATCGCGGTGGCCGTGGCCGCGGCGCAGGCCTGGGTGACCACCCGGCGTACGGTAACGTCCGAACTCAGGGCAGGAGACACACGATGACCGAGTCCTCCACGGGAACCACGCTCGGGGAACTCGAACGCCGCGCGGCGGCCCGGCGTGACCGCCCCGAGTACGGCCATGACGCGCTGATCACCTGTGACCGCCTGGTCCGTATCTTCTCCACGGACGGGGTCGAGGTGCAGGCCCTGCAGGGTCTCGATCTCCTCGTTCGCGAGGGCGAGTTGATGGCCCTGGTCGGTGCGTCCGGCAGCGGCAAGTCGACCCTGATGAACATCCTCGCGGGCCTGGACGAGCCGACGGCCGGCGCGGCCAAGGTGGCCGACTGCGATCTGCTGGCCATGAGCGGAAAGGAACGGCTGCGCTACCGGCGCGAGGTCGTCGGCTTCGTCTGGCAGCAGACGGCGCGCAATCTGCTGCCGTATCTCACGGCCGCGCAGAACGTGGCGCTGCCGATGCAGCTGCGCGGCCACGCCAAGAAGAAGGCCGAGAGGGCCGAGTCCCTGCTGTCCCTGCTCGACGTCGCCGACTGCCGCGACCGGCGTCCGCACCAGATGTCCGGCGGCCAGCAGCAGCGCGTGGCGATCGCGGTGGCGCTGGCCAACGAGCCGTCGGTGCTGCTCGCCGACGAGCCGACGGGCGAGCTCGACTCCAGGACGGCCGAGGAGATCTTCGCGGCGTTCCGCACGGCCAACGAGGAGCTCGGCACGACCGTCGTCATCGTCACCCACGACCAGGCGGTGGCCACGGAGGTCCGCCGCACGGTGGCCATCCGCGACGGACGCACCTCCACGGAGATCCTGCGCCGCACGGAGGTCGACGCGACGACCGGCCAGGAGTCATTGGTGGCCAGGGAGTACGCGATGCTGGACCGCGCCGGCCGCCTTCAGCTCCCCGCGGACTACACGGAGGCCCTGGGCATGCGCGAGCGGGTCCTGCTGGAGCTGGAACCGGACCACATCGGGATCTGGCCGGACGACACCCCCTAGTGCCGCGACCGCACTCGCGCTGTCGTCGCAGGTCAGGCGCGGTACACCGTCCGCCCGCACGTGACGAGTCATCAGCTACTTGGGTCGTTGACCTGCCGGTTCGCGGTTCGAGCGAGTGCGGGAACCGGAATCTTCCACCGACGCACCGCCAGTGGAAGAACTTCGCTGTACCCGCCCTGACCTGCGGTGACTCAATGAGTGCGGTTGCAGTACTAGAAGACTCATGAAGATCTTGGGTTCTGGCCCCGCCGCGTGAGCGGCGGGGCCAGACTCTTTCTCGTGGTGATGGGGGAATGGGCCGGGGAGACGGTCGGGCCGGATGTGTGGGAGACCTGCCGGGAGTTGATCCCGGCAGGCAGTGTGTTCGCGTTCCTGGCCGAGCATCGCGGCGCGCTGTTCCCGGCGGAGACGTTCGAGGACATGTACCCGTCGGCGAACGGGCGGCCGAGCATGCCGCCGCAGATCCTGGCCGCGGCGATCACGCTGCAGGCCCTTAACGGGCTGTCGGACTTCGAGACGGTCCAGGAGTTGCGGTGTGACCTGAGGTGGAAGGCCGCGTGCGGGCTGGGCCTGCACGACATGGCGTTCGATCCGTCGCTGCTGGCCTACTTCCGGCGCCGGCTGGCCCGCTCGGTGCGGCCGAACCGTGTCTTCGAGACGGTGCGCGAGGTGGTGAAGGCCACCGGTGTCCTCAAGGGCAAGCACCGGCGGGCGCTGGACTCCACGGTGCTGGACGATGCGGTCGCCACCCAGGACACCGTCACCCAGATCATCGCCGCCGTCCGCGCGGTAATTCGCGAGGTCCCCGGGGCCGCTGAGGTGGCAGCCGTGCAGTGCACCGCGCATGACTACAGCGACCCGGGCAAACCAAGGATCGCCTGGAATGACGAGCAGGCCCGCGCCACGCTTGTTGATGCCCTGGTCAGTGACGCGCTCAGGCTGCTCGGGCATCTGCCCGAGCAGGAGCTGGGCGAGAAGGCCGCGAATGCCGTCGGCATCCTGGCCCTGGTCGCCGGGCAAGACGTCGAACCCGCCGAGGACTCCGACGGCCGCGACGGGCGCTGGCGCATCACCCGTGGCACCGCGCAGGACCGGATGGTCTCCACCGTCGACCCCGAGGCCCGGCACATCCACAAAACCCGCACCCACCAGCAAGACGGCTTCAAGGCCCACCTGGCCATCGAGCCCGAGACCGGGTTATACACCGCCGTCGCCCTGCGGCCCGGCAGTGGCCCAGAGCACCACGAGGCCACCGTCGGCCTGGACCTTCTCGCCGAGGAGGACGGGCCGGTGGACGCCTTCGGCGACACCGCCTACTCCACCGGCGATGCCCGCCAGGCCCTCGAAGACGCAGGGCACCGGCTGTTCCTCAAGCCCGCCCCGCTACGGGCGGCCGTCCCCGGCGGCTTCACCCTGGACGACTTCGCCATCGACACCGCCGCCGCCACGGTGACCTGCCCCGCTGGACACACGGTCCCCCTGTCAGACCCCGGCGGACAGCACCACCAGCGCAAGGCGGCCTTCGGGAAACTGTGCGCCGGATGTCCCCTGCGCGAGCGGTGCACCAAGGCCAAGGCCGGCCGCATCCTGACCATCCGCCCACACCACGACCTGCTCGCAGCCGCCCGCCGCCAGGCCGCTACCGACCCCGACTGGCAAGCCGACTACCGCCGCTGGAGACCACCGGTCGAACGCGCCGTCGCCTGGCTCGTCCACCACGGCAACCGCAAACTCCGCTACCGCGGAACCATCGCCAACGACACCTGGCTCCACACCCGAGCCGCCGCCCTCAACCTCCGCCGACTGATCAACCTCGGACTCACCCGCACCGGCGACACCTGGCACCTCGCCCCGGCCACCGGATGACCAGAAGGGCCGCCCGGCCTCCGGCCGGACAGCCCCTCAACAAGATCTTCATGAGTCTTCTAGGGCGTGTTTCGAAAGTCCCGCCTGGTCGGGGGCGTCTGGCACGCACGCTCGCCGCGTTGTCGGTCGTCGGCGCAGCCCGCTGCGCTCTCCTCCCTCCGCCTTGCGATCGCACGCACCAGACGCCCCCGACCCCGCCCTCCGGGCGGACGACGCTACTTTCGAAACACGCCCTAGTAGGGCTTTGTTAGGTTCTGTGGTGGGGTTTGGGTGTGGGGGCGGGTTGGCCGCATATCGAGCAGGCGCCGGTCCAGGTGGCCAGGAGTTTCTGTAACGCGCGGAGGACCGCGTAGAGGGTCAGGCCGGCGCAGGGGCTTTTGGGTCGAGTCGCAGCAGGGTGCAGAAGGCCTGGGCGAGGGAGGCGAGGGTCACGTGTCGGTGCCAGCCGAGGTAGCTGCGGCCTTCGAAGTGGTCCAGCCCGAGGCCGTCTTTGAGTTCGCGGTAGTCGTGCTCGACGCGCCAGCGGATCTTCGCGATGCGGACCAGTTCGCGCAGTGGGGTGTCGGCGGGCAGGGTGGACAGCCAGTAGTCGGTGGGCTCGGCGGAGTCGGGCGGCCATTCGGCCAGCAGCCAGCACTCGGGCAGTGAGCCGTCGGTGGCGCGGCGGATGGTGCGGTTGGCGGGGCGGACCCGCAGGGCCAGGAACTGTGAGCGCATGGCGGCACGGGGGTTGTTCTTGGTCGTCTTGGTGCCGTGGCGCCAGGTGACGGTCCGCGCGGCGCCGCGTCCGGTGGCCAGGGCCAGCGCCCGCAGGGTGGTGTGCGGCTGGGGGTAGGCCGGCCCGGGCGGGCGGCCGGTGCCGCTGTAGGGCGGGCGCTCGGGGAACGCATCACCGGGGTAGCAGGTGGTGCTGCCCTTGACCGCCACCGCGTAGGCCAGGCCGCGCTCGGTCAGCCCCTCACGGAAACCGGTGGCATCCCCATAACCGGCGTCGGCGACGACCGGCAGACCGGGCAGCTCCCACTCTTCGCGGGCCTCGTCGAGCATGTCCAGGGCCAGGCGCCATCTTTCCCGGTGCCGGACCTGGTCGGGGATGCCCGCTCTCGTGCGCCGGCGTCTGATCGCCTCCGCCAGCAGCGCATCCCCGCTGTTCTTGGCGTCGTCCCAGCTCTCGGGAAGGAACAGCCGCCAGTTGACCGCCGCCGAGGCGCGGTCGGAGACCAGGTTGACGCTGACGCCGATCTGGCAGTTGCCCCGCTTGCCCAAAGCGCCGCAGTACATCCGGGCCACCCCCGGGGAGTCGTACCCGTCCTTGGGAAAGCCCACATCGTCGATCGCGTACGCCTCCGGGGCGATGTGCGCTGCGGCCCATCGGGCCACCCGACGGCGGACCTCGGCGTAGTCCCAGGTCGAGGAGGACACGAACTGCTGGAGCTGCTGGTGGTCCACACCCAGGCGCTCGGCCATCGGCTGCATCGACTTGCGCTTGCCGTCCAGCATCAGCCCGCGCATGTACAGCTCGCCCTTGGCCCGCTGATCCCGGCGCTTGAGCGAACCGAGCATCTCCGCCGCAAACGCCTCCAGACGCGGGCGGACCACATCCATCTCCTCAGGTGTCACACCTGACAGAACATCACACCGTAGCCCAAGAGGACCAACGAGCCCACCTAACAAAGCCCTACTAGAAGACTCATGAAGATCTTGGGTTCTGGCCCCGCCGCGTGAGCGGCGGGGCCAGACTCTTTCTCGTGGTGATGGGGGAATGGGCCGGGGAGACGGTCGGGCCGGATGTGTGGGAGACCTGCCGGGAGTTGATCCCGGCAGGCAGTGTGTTCGCGTTCCTGGCCGAGCATCGCGGCGCGCTGTTCCCGGCGGAGACGTTCGAGGACATGTACCCGTCGGCGAACGGGCGGCCGAGCATGCCGCCGCAGATCCTGGCCGCGGCGATCACGCTGCAGGCCCTTAACGGGCTGTCGGACTTCGAGACGGTCCAGGAGTTGCGGTGTGACCTGAGGTGGAAGGCCGCGTGCGGGCTGGGCCTGCACGACATGGCGTTCGATCCGTCGCTGCTGGCCTACTTCCGGCGCCGGCTGGCCCGCTCGGTGCGGCCGAACCGTGTCTTCGAGACGGTGCGCGAGGTGGTGAAGGCCACCGGTGTCCTCAAGGGCAAGCACCGGCGGGCGCTGGACTCCACGGTGCTGGACGATGCGGTCGCCACCCAGGACACCGTCACCCAGATCATCGCCGCCGTCCGCGCGGTAATTCGCGAGGTCCCCGGGGCCGCTGAGGTGGCAGCCGTGCAGTGCACCGCGCATGACTACAGCGACCCGGGCAAACCAAGGATCGCCTGGAATGACGAGCAGGCCCGCGCCACGCTTGTTGATGCCCTGGTCAGTGACGCGCTCAGGCTGCTCGGGCATCTGCCCGAGCAGGAGCTGGGCGAGAAGGCCGCGAATGCCGTCGGCATCCTGGCCCTGGTCGCCGGGCAAGACGTCGAACCCGCCGAGGACTCCGACGGCCGCGACGGGCGCTGGCGCATCACCCGTGGCACCGCGCAGGACCGGATGGTCTCCACCGTCGACCCCGAGGCCCGGCACATCCACAAAACCCGCACCCACCAGCAAGACGGCTTCAAGGCCCACCTGGCCATCGAGCCCGAGACCGGGTTATACACCGCCGTCGCCCTGCGGCCCGGCAGTGGCCCAGAGCACCACGAGGCCACCGTCGGCCTGGACCTTCTCGCCGAGGAGGACGGGCCGGTGGACGCCTTCGGCGACACCGCCTACTCCACCGGCGATGCCCGCCAGGCCCTCGAAGACGCAGGGCACCGGCTGTTCCTCAAGCCCGCCCCGCTACGGGCGGCCGTCCCCGGCGGCTTCACCCTGGACGACTTCGCCATCGACACCGCCGCCGCCACGGTGACCTGCCCCGCTGGACACACGGTCCCCCTGTCAGACCCCGGCGGACAGCACCACCAGCGCAAGGCGGCCTTCGGGAAACTGTGCGCCGGATGTCCCCTGCGCGAGCGGTGCACCAAGGCCAAGGCCGGCCGCATCCTGACCATCCGCCCACACCACGACCTGCTCGCAGCCGCCCGCCGCCAGGCCGCTACCGACCCCGACTGGCAAGCCGACTACCGCCGCTGGAGACCACCGGTCGAACGCGCCGTCGCCTGGCTCGTCCACCACGGCAACCGCAAACTCCGCTACCGCGGAACCATCGCCAACGACACCTGGCTCCACACCCGAGCCGCCGCCCTCAACCTCCGCCGACTGATCAACCTCGGACTCACCCGCACCGGCGACACCTGGCACCTCGCCCCGGCCACCGGATGACCAGAAGGGCCGCCCGGCCTCCGGCCGGACAGCCCCTCAACAAGATCTTCATGAGTCTTCTAGTGCCCCTCCTGGCAGCGTTTGCCCTGTCGCGGCGTCCGGCACGCACGCTCGCTGCGCTGGCCGAAAACCCAAGGAGCGCTGCTACGAGGCCTTCGGCCGCCTGGCGATCGCACGCACCGGACGCCGCTCCTTGACGGGCAAACGTTGCCGGTCGCGGCACTAGTAGGGCTTTGTTAGGTGCGGTGGTGTGGTTCTGGTGTCGGTGCGGGTTGGCCGCATATCGAGCAGGCGCCGGTCCAGGTGGCCAGGAGGGCCTGGAGTTCGCGGAGTACCGCGTAGAGGGTCAGGCCGGCGCAGGGGCTTTTGGGTCGGTCCTGAGCAGGGTGCAGAAGGCCTGGGCGAGGGAGGCGAGAGTGGCGTGGCGGTGCCAGCCTGCGTAGTTGCGGCCCTCGAAGTGGTCCAGGCCGAGACCGTCCTTGAGCTCGCGGTAGTCGTACTCAACTCGCCATCGGATCTTGGCGATTCGTACCAGATCGTACAGTGGGGAGTCGGTGGGCAGCGTCGAGAGCCAGTAGTCGGTCGGCTCGGCGGAGTCGGGTGGCCACTCGACAGCGGAAGAGGCACGGTCGCTGACCATGTTCACGCTGACCCCGATCTGGCAGTTGCCGCGTTTGCCCAGCGCGCCGCAGTACATCCGCGCCACCCCGGGAGAGTCGTAGCCGTCCTTGGGGAAGTCAACGTCGTCGATGGCATACGCCTCGGGAGAGATGTGCGCCGCAGCCCAACGGGCCAGCCGTTCCCGGACCATGGAGTAGTCCCAGGTCGAGGAAGAGACGAACTGCTGCAGCTGCTGGTGGTCAACGCCCAGGCGCTCGGCCATCGGCTGCATCGACTTGCGCTTGCCGTCCAACATCAGCCCGCGCAGGTACAGCTCGCCCTTGGCCCGCTGATCCCGCCGGGCCAGCGGGCCAAGCATCTCGGCGGCGAAGGCCTCCAGGCGCGGCCGGACCTCTTCCATCTCCTCAGGTGTCACACCTGAAAGAAGATCACAACCTATCCGGTGAGGATCACTTGGGATACCTAACAAAGCCCTACTAGAGGTGCCTGTCGGCAACGGCCCGCCACGCTCAGCGCCGTGCCCCGCCCCCACGGCAGTTGTCGGGGAGGGCGGGGCACGGCGCGGGCAGGGCCCGGGATCAGCCGGTCGGGGCGAGGGCGTAGCCCCACCACACACCGTGCTCCCTGGCCAGTTGGATGTGTAGGTGCTTGCCGCCCGTCAGGGTGAGTTCTGCCTCGGACGTGCCGCCCTGAGGTGACTTGAGACGCTGCAGGATCGGCCGGTTGTCGCGTACGGGTTCGGTACGGGCCGTGACCGGACCGTCCGCCGCCGCCGCGGCGAGGGGACTCAGGAAGTCCGAGGACTCCTGGGTCACCGCCGTCCCGTCGGGGTAGCCGTCGTGCAGTTCGTCGATGCCCTTCACATCCCCGTTCGCTAGGCGCTGGACGAACACCGTCAGGAATGTACGCACCTCTTCGGGCGGACGCTCGCCCTCGTAGACGACACTCACCTTCGGCGAGGCGGCGAGTGCGTACGGGGTGTCGTCGGTGCGGTTGAACCACCAGACGGCAGCCGCGCACAGCACGACGAGGACCGCGGCCGCCCCGGCGAGGGCGGTGATGCGCTTACCAGCGCGGAGTGACATGGGCGATCCAGACTGAGTACGGGTGGTTACGGCTACGGGCAGCTGCCATGGTCGACGTGCGGTACTTGCTGGTGTGCTGCGCGATGGTGACGCTGCTGCCGGACTTGGCGATGACCATGGCCGCGTGCTGGATGGGCTTGTTGCTCTTGAACTTCCAGAAGACCACATCACCCGGGGTGGCCTGGCTGTCGTACTTGCGCCAGGTCACCTTCGCTTCCTTGTTGAAGAAGGAGAAGAGGTGATTGGAGGCTGCCCAGGAGAACGTCTGATTGCCGAGGAAACCGTAGGTCCGCCACCAGTAGTGGTCGCTGCGGTACCAGCCGGGTGACTTCATCTTCATCCCGCCGCCCTGGTTGAGCGCCTTGGAGACGAAGTTGGTGCAGTCGTTACCGAACTCGTCCTTGTCCTTGGCATGTTTCTTGGCCCAGGCCGCGGCACCGGAGTAGTTGAGCGAGGCGCGGGCCGTGATGAGCGGGTTGGGGTCGGCCGGGGAGAATCCGTCGGCGTCGATGGCGACGGCCGGGGCGTCCGGTTCCTCATCGTTGCCGTCCGTGCTCTCCGACGTCACCGCGACGCGGACGCTCTCGCCTGCCGGCAGCTCGCCGTAGACGTCCCGGTCGTCACTCACCCGCTGGAGTACGGGCGGCTTATCGCTGCCCGGCAGCGCGAAGACGTACTCCTCGTCGCTTTCTTCCTCGATCGGGTCCGAGGCATTGCCGCCCTCCACCTCGGTCCGGGCTCCGGTCCGGGTGAGCCGCAGCGTCGCGGTGGTGCCGGAGGTGCTGACCACCGCCTGCGACAGATTGCTGGTGAAGTTCCGGTACACGAGGTTGTGGCGGATATTGGCGGCCCGGTCCGCCAAGAGGGAGGGCGCCTGGGCGCGCAGCAGTGTCTCGAAGGACGCCCCCTGGGAGGAGGCGGCCAGCGCCGCGTCGGCGGACGCATAGGTACCGGACAGCAGCCCGTCCGAAGCGGTCGTGAACTGCTTGACCACGTCCTTCAGCGTCGCTTCGAGGACGGCCGCCGCGCTGGGCTTGACGAGACCGGAGCGAGATACCTGACCGGCACCGAGGAGGTTCACGGCCGCCACGTCGACGGTGTAGCCGGTGCCGTTGTCGAGGTTGCTGAAGACGGCCCGCCGGTCGGCGGTGGTGACCTCGGCGACCTGCACGTCCCCGCTGTTGCGGACGGTCACCTGGTAGGTGAGCTCGTCCATGGTGGAGCTGCCGGCGTCCTCAGGCGCGTTCCAGGTGGCGACCAGGCCCTTGTCACCGGGAACTGCGCGCACGTCGGTCGGTCTGCCCGGTGCGGTCGCCGGGAGATAGGCGACACGCAGCCGGGGCCGGTTCTCCGCCGCCCCGGACGAGCGCGACGAACGGTAGGTGATGCCGGTCGTGGTGTCGCTGTCCTCGTCGCTGGCGCGCAGAGCCACACCGTTGTTCGACTCCGAGTTGGAGAACCACTGCGTCACGGCGTCGGTCAGGTCGAGCGCCGCAGGGTCGGCCACCGAGGTGGCGTAGGCGTCCACGCTCTCAGCGGCGTCCAACGTGTCGAAGGCTCCGGTCTTCGGATCCCAGTTGTCGTTGAGCGGATGCGCCTCGATCTGATGCGCCTCGCAGGGACCCAGGCAACCGACGGCGTCCAGCGAGAGGGTGGCCCCGACGATCCTGGCTCCTCGGGGCAGCCCGGAGAAGTCAGCCTTGAGGTACGTACGCCAGTGCGCGCTGTCCTGCGCGCCGACTCTCAGCAGTTCGTCCTGGACAGGCAGGGTGCCCTCGCTCGTCACGGCCGCGTCGGTCGTCACGGGCAGGGTCACCGTGACCGGATCGGGCTGCACGGAAGGCGCGGGCACTCTCACCGTGAACGCGGTGGGCGTGGTGTAGGCAGAGCATCCACCGGCCGTGCAGGCACGCATCTGCCAGGTGTACGACGCGCCGTCGGTGACGATCCCGTCCCCGATTTCGAGCGCTGCCCGCTTGCCGCTCTCCACACTGACCGAGGCCAGCGGAGTGCCGCCGACGACGGCGCCCGAGGCGGTCTTGAGGACGAACTCGGCGGTCGGTGTTCCCGCACCAGGGGCCGTGATGACACCAGAAAGGATCGGGTTCAGCGTCTCGGTACCGCCGGTACGCGGTGCCTGCGGCAGATCGGCCGGCGCGGGCGGCGCCTTGGACAGGTCGACCTTGAACGTCATCGAGTTGGACCAGGTCGAGGTGTCGATGCCGTCCGACGTACGGGCCCGGAAGCCGTAGGTGTGCCCGTCGATCAGCTTGCCGGCAGGGACCTTGACGCTCACGAAGGTTCCGGCCGCCGCGCTGGCGGTGGAGCCGCTGGCCACGGTGGTCGAGCCCTCGGTCACCTCCCAATTCGCGGTCAGCGGGTTCTTGTCGGCGTCGGAGGTGCTGAAGGTGAAGGTCGGTGTCGTGGAGGTGACGTATGTCTGGGTGCCGCTGGTGCCGCCCGGTACGGGAACGTTGACGACGGGCGTGCCGGGCTTCGTGTTGTACGTAACGGACAGATACGGGGTGTTGCTGGTGGCGTCGGAGGAGTTGAAGCGCTTCCATCCGTACGGGTCGGACTCGTCGGCCGCGCGCAGGCCGAGGTTGCCGACGGTGACCCCCTTCGCGGCCCAGCCCGTGACGAGAGCCGTGGTGTCGGCGCTGACGTATCCGGCCGCGCAGGACGACGAGTAGCCCTTGGTGGCTGTCGAGGACGCGGAATTCGCCGTCCATGTGGGCTGGTTGGTCCAACGTGTCGAGGTTGACGCCGCCCCGGTCGACCAGACCTGCCAGGCGCGCGCCGAGCACGACCAGGAGTGGTATTCGTACAGGTTCAGGGAGGACGACAGGATGTGCTTTCCGCCGAGTGACCCCATCGGGAAGCTCATGAAGGAGCGGGCGATCTGCCCCGAGCCGTTGTTGCCGAGCTTCAGTTCGGTGGCGTGCGACTGATCCGTGCCGTAGCCCTGCTGGACGAACGTGTCCATCGTGTCGCCCAGTTTGAGCGCCGGGTCGATGGTGACCGGGTACCGGGTGCGGTCGTCCTTGAGGAATGCGGGGTCGGCGGAGAACGTGAGATCCACGCTGTCTCCACGCTGTACGACGTCCATGGTGACCTCGCCCCGGTGCAGGTGCTCACCAGAGCGCCCGTCGGTCGTGGAATCCCACATGACCGGTGCGGGTATGGAGCCCACCGGCAGGCCGCTGGTCCTGTCCAGGAAGAAGACGCTGCCGTCCAGACCGCGCCGGGCCGTCAGCCCGGGTGCGCTCAGCGGCAGGGTGAACGTCCCGTTTTCGGTGGCGTCGCGGTCCTTGAGGACGACGTACTGTTCGGCCCCGGTACGCGTCGCCTCCACCACGATGTCGGTGGCTGGCAGGGCGTCGCGGTACGTGGCCGTGTCGCCGTCCACGGAAGGCTCGGGCAGGGTGCCCTGCCAGCCGAGGGTCAGGGACTGGTCCCCCGAACCCATCCGGATCAGCGGTGCGGTGCCTTTGCCGGTGTAGGCGCCCGCAAGGCGCAGTTCGGCGGGGTGGGCCTTGGCCGCGTATGTTCCCTTCGCCGTACGGACCAGGTCAGCGTCCACGGTCCGCCAGCCGTCCGGGGCGTTCTCGTCGGGCAGGCGAACGGCGGCGGCGTGGTAGTCCACGGTGAGAGTGCCGTCGCTGTTCGCCCAGGTCGTGGTGGTCTCGGTCCGTTCGCTGACGGCTTCCACCCGATGACCGGACCGGGCCGCGGTCTGCTGTGCTTCGGCCAGGCCATCGACCGGCACGGTCGACGACGTGTGGTGGTCCGGGCCGTGGTCGGGCCGAAGAGTTGCGGCGGATGTCGCGGCGGCGATGAGACTCATGGCGCAGGCGGCCACAAGGGCAGCACGACATCTTCGTAAAGTGAGTATCAAGTTGGTCCCCTCATGACTCTGTATACCCCCGTAGAGGCAGGCAAGGGGGATCGAACCTACGGCGCGTATGCGGTCATGATCAATTTGTCGAACTTTCCCTCGTCTCATGGCGTGATCCAGTAGATCTTCTTGCGTGACGCGAGCGCAACTGACGGACGAAGAGTGGGGTTTCATCGGGTCGTACCTGCCGATCGGCAAGTACGGACCCTAGTAGGGCTTTGTTAGGTGCGGTGGTGTGGTTCTGGTGTCGGTGCGGGTTGGCCGCATATCGAGCAGGCGCCGGTCCAGGTGGCCAGGAGGGCCTGGAGTTCGCGGAGTACCGCGTAGAGGGTCAGGCCGGCGCAGGGGCTTTTGGGTCGGTCCTGAGCAGGGTGCAGAAGGCCTGGGCGAGGGAGGCGAGAGTGGCGTGGCGGTGCCAGCCTGCGTAGTTGCGGCCCTCGAAGTGGTCCAGGCCGAGACCGTCCTTGAGCTCGCGGTAGTCGTGCTCAACTCGCCATCGGATCTTGGCGATTCGTACCAGATCGTACAGTGGGGAGTCGGTGGGCAGCGTCGAGAGCCAGTAGTCGGTCGGCTCGGCGGAGTCGGGTGGCCACTCGACGAGCAGCCAGCATTGGGGCAGCGCGCCGTCGGCGGACCGGCGGACCGGCGGACCGGCGGATGGAGCGGTTGGCCGGGCGGACCCGCAAGGCCAGAAACTGCGAGCGCATCTCGGCGGTCGGGTTGCGCCTGGTGGCCCTGCTGCCCTGGCGCCAGGTGACGGTGCGGGTGGCCGGTTGTCCGGCGGCCAGGGCCAGGGCGCGCAGGGTGGTGTGCGGCTGGGGGTAGGCGGACACGGGAGGGCGGCCCTGCCGGAGTACGGCGGGCGCTCGGGCGTCGCGTCGCCCGGGTGCGCGGTTGTGGTGGCCTTGACCGCGACCGCGTAAGTCAGGCCGCGCTCGGTCAGGCCCTCACGAAAGCCGGTGGCGTCGCCGTACCCGGCGTCGGCGACGACCGGCAGGTCGGGCAGTTCCCATTCCCCGCGCACCTCGTCGAGCATGTCCAGGGCCAGGCGCCACTTCTCCCGGTGCCGTGCGGTGTCCGGGACGCCCGCCTTGGTGCGGCGGCGCCGGATGGACTCGGCCAGCAGCAGATCCTCGCCCTGCTTGGCGTCGTCCCAGCTCTCCGGCAGGAACAGGCGCCAGTCGACAGCGGAAGAGGCACGGTCGCTGATCATGTTCACACTGACCCCGATCTGGCAGTTGCCGCGTTTGCCCAGCGCGCCGCAGTACATCCGCGCCACCCCGGGAGAGTCGTAGCCGTCCTTGGGGAAGTCAACGTCGTCGATGGCATACGCCTCGGGAGAGGTGTGCGCCGCAGCCCAACGGGCCAGCCGTTCCCGGACCATGGAGTAGTCCCAGGTCGAGGAAGAGACGAACTGCTGCAGCTGCTGGTGGTCAACGCCCAGGCGCTCGGCCATCGGCTGCATCGACTTGCGCTTGCCGTCCAACATCAGCCCGCGCAGGTACAGCTCGCCCTTGGCCCGCTGATCCCGCCGGGCCAGCGGGCCAAGCATCTCGGCGGCGAAGGCCTCCAGGCGCGGCCGGACCTCTTCCATCTCCTCAGGTGTCACACCTGAAAGAAGATCACAACCTATCCGGTGAGGATCACTTGGGATACCTAACAAAGCCCTACTAGCTCTCGCGCCCGTACAGCGTCGACCAGCCGTCCGCCGTGGCGTACGACGGTACGCCTGACGAGTCCGCGTCCCCGCGGGTGACCGCCTTCGCCAGCTCGACCGCGTGGTGCACCGCGGCACGGAAGAGCAGCGAGCCGGTACTGACACGGGCCACGCCCAGTTCGGCGAGGCGGGCCACGCTCAGGCCGTCCGGGGCGTACAGGATGTTGAGCGGGGCGTCGAACCGCCCCGTCAGCGCGGCGATGGCCGCTACGTCACGCAGCCCCGGGACGAACAGGCCGTCGGCGCCCGCCTCCTGGTATGCGGACAGTCGGGCGACCGTCTCGTCGCCATGGCCGGGCAGCCAGTGCGTGTCCGTGCGGGCGTTGACGAACAGCGAGGGAGCCGCCGCCTTCATCGCGCGGATCGTCTCGCACTGCGGGGCGAGCGCGGCCAGGGAGCCGTCCGGGCGGCCGTCCTCGATGTTCACTCCGGCCACGCCGGCCCGTGCCAGCGCCGCCGCCAGCTCCGCGACCTCGTCGGGCTTTTCGCCGAAGCCGCCCTCGATGTCCACGGTGACCGGCACGGGCAGCCGGGCCAGGCCGAGGGCGAGACGCAGGGTGTCCTCGCGGGCGTCGCCCGTGGCGTCCGGCTTCCCGGCGGCGGACGCCACACCGAGACTGGTCGTCCCGATCGCGGCGAAGCCCGCCGTCACCAGGGCGGCCGCACTGGCGAGATCCCAGGCGTTGGGCAGCACGAGCGGGTCGCCGGGGCGGTGCAGCGCGCGGAACTCCTCGTAACGGTTCATCGGGATTCCTCCAGAAGGACGTCGAGTACGCCGTGGGCCAGCGCGAGAGCACAACGGCTTCCGGGGCACGGGCGGATGCCGTGCCCGAAGGCGAGACCGCCGGTCAAGTCGACGGGCACCTCGGTCCCTTCGGCCACCGGGCATCCGTCCAGGACCGCGCCCCGGGCGGCCGTCCGGCGGGTTGCGCGGACGGGCGGGTCGTGGCGCAGGGCCAGGGCCGTCGCCTCCTCGGCCGAACTCCCGCCCTGCCGCCGGGCGTTGACGATCAGCGCCGCGGTGGCGTCGCACGTCTGCACCAACAGGCCGATCAGGTTGGCGACCGTCTCCGGCTCGCCCTCCGGCAGCCCGGCCATCAGCGTCGCCACGCCGTCGTCGGCGCGTGCCATCGCCGTGTCCGACGCGCCGGGCTGATAGGCGGCCGCCACGGCACGTACGGCCGGCACGATCTCGCCCCTGGCCCCGAGCGCCTCGGCCAGCACGGCGACCGGGACGTAGGGGGCCAGGTCCGGTGCCGTCGTACGCGCCAGCTCCCGGGCCCGGTCGCGCAGGACGGTCTCGTCGAGCCGCGCCAGCTCCGCCTCCGCGAGCGCCCGCCGACGCCGGTGCACGGCTCCGTTGCCGAACCTGGCCACGGACTGCCGCAGCCACCGCATCGTGCCCGGCGCGGCCCCGCCGGCGGGCGCCTCGGGCACCAGGAACCGGGGGTCCTCGAGTACGGCACGGGCTTGGTCGGTCGTCGTCATGCTCCGACCGTAGGCCCGTAATGCTTCGGCACTCACCGAAGCGTCCCGGGCTCGATCCCCAGCAGCTCCTCCAGCGCCCGCTCGCCGTCCGGCGTCACCTTCACCGCGCGCGCGGACCCGATCCGTACGCACCACCCGGCGTCCAGCGCATGCCGGCACAGCGCGGCACCGGCGACCCCCGCCAGATGCGGCTTGCGCTCGGTCCAGTCCAGGCAGCCCCGTACGAGCGGGCGCCGGCCGCGCCGCTCCAGGCCGATGCCGAGCCCGTCGAACCAGCCGAGCCCCTCGTCGGTGAGCGCGAACCCGGCGTCCTGGCGCAGCAGCCCGCGCCCGGTCATCGCCTCGGTGATGCCGATGCCGAGGCGCCCGGCGAGATGGTCGTAGCAGGTACGCCCGCGCGCCATGGCACTGCTCGCACCCGCCGCCCCGAGGGTCCGCGGACGGCCGTCCGCCGCGGTCGGCGGGGAGGTGTGCGCGGCGAGGTCCTCGACGAGGTGCGCGATGCGCTCGTCGGCCAGCCGCACATAGCGATGGCGCCCCTGCCGCTCCTCGGCCAGCAGCCCGCCGGCGACGAGCTTGCCGAGGTGCTCGCTCGCGGTCGAGGCCGCGACCCCGGCGTACCGGGCGAGCTCACCGGCCGTCCAGGCCCGTCCGTCGAGCAGCGCCAGACAGAACGCGGCGCGGGTCTCGTCGGCGAGCAGCGCGGCGAAGGCGGCGAGGCGCGCGGTGTCGGTGGGTGTCATGAGCTCAGCATGCGCCATGGACATGTCGGCGGGGGCCGACATGAGCCCGTTCCGGGCCGCGCGGCCGCCGCTCAGCGCCGGACGTCCTCGCGAAGCCCGCCGCCCGTCGGTGACACCAGCTGTTCGTACTGGAGCGAGAGCCCGTCGAGGAGCGCCTTCAGGCCCGTTTCGAAGGCGCCCTCGTCGATCTTCTGTTGACGCTCGGCGAGCAGGTGCGCCTGGCCGAGATGTGGGTAGTCCGCCGGATCGTACGCCGCCTCGTCGTCGACGAAGCCACCGGCGAACGAGCCGAGCGCGGAGCCGGTGATGAAGTAGCGCATCAGAGCGCCGATGTGGGTCGCCTGGGCGGCGGGCCAGCCGGCCCGCACCATGGCGCCGAAGACCACATCGGCGATGCGCAGGCCGGCGGGGCGACGTCCGGGTCCCTGGGCGAGGAGGGGGATGACCTGGGGGTGGGCGGTGAGGACCGCGCGGTAGGCGACGGCGTAGTCGTGCAGCGCCGTGCGCCAGTCCCGGCCGCTCTCGAACATCGACAGATCGACCTGGGCGGACACGGCGTCGGCGACCGCCTCCAGGATCTCGTCCTTGGTGCGGAAATGGTTGTAGAGGGAGGGGCCGCTGACACCGAGCTCAGCGGCGAGGCGGCGGGTGGAGACGGCCGCGAGGCCCTCCGCGTCCACCAGCGCGCACGCCGCTTCGACGATGCGCTCGGGGCTCAGCATGGGTTTACGGGGTCGGGCCATGGCGCTCATCGTAGGGCGGGCGGCGTGAGGCTGAGTACGCAGCTGAGTATCGGAGCGGATACGGCCGGGGCCCCGTGCGCCGATGCTGTCCCGTATGAGTGACACACCGGTCAAACAGCAGAACACGGCCGCGTACTACGGACAGGCCGTCGCGTCCTTCGCCGTCGCCCTCGCGGCCACCGCCCTCGGCATCCTCAACCTCGACACCGACGTCTGGGTGCGGGCGTTCCTCGGTGTCGCGGTCCTCTATCTCACGACCTCGGCATTCACCCTCGCCAAGGTGGTCAGGGACCGGCAGGAGGCCGGGCAGATCGTGAGCCGGGTCGACCAGGCCCGGCTGGAGAAGCTTCTCGCGGAGCACGATCCCTTCCAGAAGCTCTAAGCGCTTGCTCACACCCCATGTATTGTTCGTCCTGCATCGGGGAAAGGGGCGAGCGACGATGAGCACGGTGGAGGAAGCTGCCGGCGACGAGGAGAAGGCCTGGGGCGAGGTGACCCCCGAGGCGGCCAGACGGCTGCTCGTCGCCGCGGTCGAGGCCTTCGCCGAGCGGGGATATCACGCCACCACCACCCGCGATATCGCGAGCCGGGCCGGGATGAGCCCCGCTGCGCTCTACATCCACTACAAGACAAAGGAAGAGCTGCTCCACCGGATCAGCCGGGTCGGTCATGACCGCGCCCTGGAGATCCTGGAGACGGCGGCGGACGGCGAGGGCACCGCGGCCGAGCGGCTCGCCCAGGCCGTGCGCACCTTCGTCCGCTGGCATGCCGGCCGCTACTCCACGGCTCGCATCGTCCAGTACGAACTCGACGCGCTCGAACCGGACCACCGTGCCGAGATCATGGCACTGCGCCGGAGGAGCGACGCCGCCGTGCGCCGCATCATCGACGACGGTGTGCGGACGGGGGAGTTCGATGTCCCGGACGTCTCCGGCACCACGCTCGCCGTGCTCTCGCTGTGCATCGACGTCGCCCGCTGGTTCAGAAGCGAGGGCCCGCGCACGCCCGACGAGGTCGGCGAGCTCTACGCCGGCCTCGTCCTGCGCATGGTCTCGGCCCAGAAGCGGTAACCGGACCCGGAAGCGGCAACAGGCCTCGGAGGACGCGGCTCAGAAGTGGTAACGCGACACCGACTCCGCCACGCACACCGGCTTGTCGCCGCCCTCACGCTCGACCGTGACCAGGGCGGTGACCTGTACGCCGCCGCCTGCCTCGGTGACCTCCGTGAGCACGGCCGTGGCGCGCAGCCGCGAACCCACCGGGACGGGTGCGGGAAAACGAACCTTGTTGGTGCCGTAGTTGAGACCCATCCTCACGCCCTCGACCCGCATGACCTGCGGCACGAGCGCCGGCAGCAGCGACAGGGTGAGATAGCCGTGCGCGATCGTGGAACCGAACGGGCCGGTGGCCGCCCGCTCCGGGTCGACATGGATCCACTGATGGTCGCCGGTGGCGTCGGCGAAGAGGTCGATGCGCTTCTGGTCGACCTCCAACCAGTCGCTGTATCCCAGCTGGTCGCCCACCGCGGCCCGCAGCTCCTCCGCCGACGTGAAGCTCCTCGGCTCTGCCATGTCCCTGGTCCCTGCCTCTCACTTCACTTGTCTAAGCGTTTGCTCAGCATGCTGGGGGGCGGTCCGTGGTGTCAACGGTAGGGTTCGGCGGGTGCCGCAGATTCCAGAGAAGATCCACGAGCTCACGGTCGGCCAGCTGTCCGCGCGCAGTGGCGCGGCGGTGTCCGCCCTGCACTTCTACGAGTCCAAGGGCCTGATCAGCAGCCGCAGGACCGCCGGGAACCAGCGCCGCTACTCGCGCGACGCCCTTCGCCGCGTTGCCTTCGTGCGTGCGGCGCAGCGCGTCGGCATCCCGCTCGCCACCATCAGGGACGCGCTCGCCGAACTCCCCGAGGAGCGCACCCCGACCCGGGAGGACTGGGCACGCCTCTCCGCGTACTGGCGCTCCGAGCTCGACGAGCGCATCAAGCAGCTCGGCCGGCTGCGCGACCATCTCACCGACTGCATCGGCTGTGGCTGTCTGTCCCTGGAGAACTGCGTGCTCTCCAACCCGGACGACGTCTTCGGCGAACAGCTGACGGGCTCCCGCCTCCTGCCCGAACGCCGCGGCGGCTGACGTGAACCGGCCGTGGGGGCCCTCCCCGTGCAGGGCCCCCACGGCCGGAGCTCACTCGTACTCGGTGCCGCCCTTGCGGGTCAGGTACGCCGGGCTGACCGCCTTGGCGATCGCCCGGCCGCCGACCACCGGGCTGTGGCGCTCGACGGCCGGGCGGATCACCACACCCTCACGCAGATGCAGTTCACGCCCGGAGACGGTCTCCCGCCCCGAGGCCAGCTCCAGCACCTTGTCGATGTCGTACGGACCCTCGTACAGCCGTGGTACGAGCGGCAGTTCACCCTCCAGCAGGTCCGCCGGGTCCAGTCGGCGCACCTGTCCGCCGATTTCGGCGGACACGTCGAAGACCGCGTACCCCAGCGTCTCGCCGCGGGCGTCCGCGCCGTAGTCGAGGTCCTGCACCCCGGAGCCGTACACCTCGCCGAAGATGCCGACGCGGGTCGCGCCCAGTCGTTCGGCGAGACGCGCCGCCACCGCGGGCACGCCATGGGAGTGGACCGCGCGCCAGTACAGATTGCGCGGGTCCTCCTTCAGGGCGAGCCCCTTGGCTCCGAATCCCTTGGACGACACCCATGTACGGCCGTCCTCCACGGTGTATGTGAACAGGCAGGCCGAGCCGTGCACCTTCTCGGTGAGGACGACCGGCTCCCCGGGCTCGAAGATGCCCGGATAACGCTGGACGTTCTCGATGTCGCACCAGGGCAACAGATCGGGCGCGGACTCAACCTCCCCGTTCATCGTGGGCGGGATAGGCGGCACCCACTTGGTGATGCCCAGCAACTCGGCGAAGTCGGTGCCGTCCGCGGCCGCCCGGGCCAGGTCGACGTCCGCCAGCGCCCCCGGGCGGCAGACGATGCCCTGTGACAGCTCCCCGCGCAGCCGCACCGCCTTCACCCGGTCGGCCCTGCTTCCGGCCAGACGGCCGGTCAGACCCAGCTCATCGATCAGGCCCTGCGGGAGCACGGACTGCTCCGGAATGTAGACGGCGACATCACCGCTGCGGTACGCGCCCTTGGCGATGACGGCCCGGTACAGGCCCACCTGGGCCAGTTCGAGAGCGTCGGCGTTCGGGTGCTCGTGGATCGTCAGCGTTTCGGCGGTGACGCGCAGGGTCGACATCTCAGGGCTCCTCCGGTGTGGTTCTCATCGCCCCCTACTGTCCGGAACGCGGCCCGTCAGATCCACTGAATATCGCGAGCGCTGCCACACCAACTCCCCGCGACTACAGCTGAGCTGCGTCAGTCCAGGCAGAACTCGTTGCCCTCGGGGTCGGTCATCACGATGAAGCCGGCGCTCAGGATCGGTCCGCTATCTCTGGCAGGGTGGGCGTCATGGACACGGCAAACGGTGACGAGCGGGGTGCGACGGAGCGGGCGCTCACCCTGCTCGGGCTGCTGCAGCAGCGCCAGGTCTGGACCGGCCCCGAGCTCGCCGACCGGCTCGGGGTCACGCCGCGCACGGTACGGCGTGATGTCGAGCGGCTGCGCTCGCTCGGTTATCCGGGTGTGATACTGGTGGGCTCGCAATTCAACTATCGCCAGTTCTCTGCGAGAACGAACAAACCGGTGACGGTGTGTGGCCGTAGTTCAGTAGGCTCGCCACGCCTGTGACTGGTAGAGGCAGCACCTTCAACCGGCGTCGCGACCATCCGGAGGAGCCTTGCCCGGCACGGGACCCTGTGCCGCTTCCGACGCCTGATTCTCAGCCGGGTTGCTTGGCCATGACGACCAAACCCGGCCCGCTTTGCTCATCTGCAGGGAGCCGAAGTTCGGCGACCGGGCGCAGTCCAGCCTGCTCGATCAGATCCACGAGTTGTTCCGGCCGCCATTTGTGTGTCGTCCAACGAACGGGCACAGCTCCGTAGGCCTCGGTGCGCACCGCGTCTTCGTCGCCGACGTGTGTTGCGGTGATGAAGTGTCCGCCTGGCTTCAGGGCGCGCGCGAACAGGGCGAGAACCTGAGGAAGGACGTCACGGGGGAGGTTGAACAGTGACCACCACCCGAGCACGCCGCCAAGGGACGCTTCACCAAGGTCGAGGTCGGTGGCAGAGGCGACGCTGAAGCGGCATTGCGGATGAAGACGGCGCGCGTTCTCGATCATGCGAGGGGAGAGATCGACCCCGGACACGTCGAGTCCGCGTTCGGCAAGGTAGGCGGTCACCGTTCCGGGTCCGCAGCCGACGTCGAGGACAGGCCCAAGCTCGCTCACGGTGTCAGCGAAGGCGTCGATTGATGCCTTGAGCCATGGATGGCTACGGATATCGCCGACTCCCGTCGTCACCACCATGTGGGCGTAGTTGTCGGCCACGCGGTCATAGGACTCACGGACCACGTCGAGATCGGCTGGGCGGTCAATAGGGTGGGCGCGCATCAGCCAACGATAGTATGCGACGGCCGTAGTTGCGGTACAGGAAGTTCTGCTCGACGGAAGTACCCCGAACCCATCTCTGAGTGAGAATGAGTTCTGCGAACCGAACCGGCGCTTCGCGATCTCCGCGCGGCCATTTTTGATCTTGCTCGGGCAAAGGGCCGTTTGTGAGAACGGGCTTGAAGGCGAAGCGGGATCAGTTCACCCCGGAGCGCACAAGGCCGCTCCACCAACATCTGTGACGGGCTGGGCCAACTGAGAACGGCCGGGCAGACGCCCTCGCAGGTAACCGTGCAAATGAGCTCCACCGCCCACCGCTTCGCCGTCGGCCACCGCATACGCTGGCAGATCAGCGCAGGCGCCCATCCCCGCTACGCCCGCAATCCCGGCACCGGGGAGCCGCCGGTGGACGCCACTACTTTCACACCGGTGCGCATCACACTCCACACGGACTCAGCACTGATGCTTGCGCATAGTTCGGGGCTCACTTAACCCTTCGGCCTCACGGGGAACGGCTGACGAGCCGGGCCGTCGGGCCCGGCTCACTCCTCCGCGCCGGCACCATCGTCATCCAGGTCGACCACGTCCGGGTTCCGCAGGGGCCGCAGCCCCGGACCTCGCGTAATTGGGAGTTGCGTAGGGTGTGTAAGGAATCAGGTGTGAACTTCCTCGAAGGAGTCACCTGATTCCTTACACACCCCCTCGTGCGGCCCGCGGGGCGCGAAGTTGAACTGGTAGCGGCCCATGAACTCCTTATCTGGACACCTTCGAGTGACGTCTGAACCGGCGCCGTGGTGGTTGAGGTACAGGTCTCGTCGGGCCGTCCGAGTGCAGGCTCGGGGAGGCCGGTGTGCGGGTGGTCAAGGAACGCGATGGAGTGTTCGTCCGGCCGGTGAGCATGGAGGAGGAGCGGCGGCTGCAGCGGGGCCTGATCTTGGAGGTGGTCGTGGTGCGTCGACCGAACGTGTTCGTCCGGCCGGTCAGCATGGACGAGGACCGTCGCCCGCAGCAGATCAGCCGCGACGCGAAGGCCCCCGTCAGGCTGTGTCGGGCGATCGTGGTGCTGATGTCCGCGCAGGCCAGACCGTCAAGGACATCACCTCGCTGATGCAGGTCCACGAGGACCACGTGCGCGTTGTCCTCCACGCGTTCAACGAGCGGGGGCTCGACGCAATGGACCCAAATTCGAGCGGGGGACGCCCAAAAGCGATCAGTGAGCGGGCGCGTGAACGCATCCGCTTGATCACCCGGACGTCCCCGTTTTCTTCCGACTGGGCATCAGCCTTCCCCACCTGGAGCCTGTCCACATTCGCCGACCACCTGGTCGAACGTCACGTGGCGCCGGCGATCAGCCGCGAGGCCCTGCGGCGCATCCTGCGCGAGGGCAAAGGCTCCTGGCACGTCGAAAGTATCCGGGCCAGGTTGAGACGCCTGGTCGGCCACGGCATCCTCATCGAACCCGAGTCCGGACTCTTCGCCCTGCCACGGCCTACTCGAACCGCCCCGAAGCCTGCCTCAACCTGGAATCCGGCGAAAGCGCACAGAAAGCCCTCTCGGAAGTCGATCAGGAAGGCGAAGACGCGTTGGCCAGCAGGGTCGCGAAGTTTGCCGCGTAGGCGTTGTGCGCGGTCGCGCCGTCGATGCGCAGCAGCGCCTCGTCATTCTCCCGCAGGGACGAGAGGTCGAGGTTGTGGGAACCCATGAACGTCCAGTACGTGTCCGGGTGACCGGCGTAGTTTCCCTCGACCAGCAGGTACTTCGAGTGCACCTGGTACTTGACCGTCCCGTCGGTGTTGAGGTCGTAGAGCTGCTTCAATGTGATGTTGGCGTGGCGTTTCAGGGTCGACACGTACGAGGCGTCTGCCTCCGCGTAGACGATCTGGACCGAACAGCCCTCGTTGGCACGGGCCACCAGGGCGTCGCGGACCGCGGGCCGGTTGAAGAACATCGAGGCGGCCACCCGGATGATGGACTTGTGCCCGTTTGCGGTGCCCACCGTGCTGTTTCCGGTGCAGCTGACGTTGTTGACGAAGTCCGCCATGACATCGCCGGAGCCCTGCGGGAAGAAGTAGTACTTCAGCGAGTCGGCATAACCGGTCTTGTAGTAGTTGCTGTTCTTGACCTGGGCGGCCAGGTCGTTGAAGTAGCCGACGTACGCCGTGTACAGGGCGGTGTTGCCGACCACGGTGTAGGCGTTGTTGAAGTACTTCTGGGTGTTGGCCGAGGTCTGGTTGGCGGAGGCCTGGATGACCACGTCCTCACCCTCGCCCACCACTCCGCCGACACGGGAGAACAGGAAGAACTTGTTGTGGTTGAGGGCGTTGTTGCCGGTCCCGATGCACGCCAGGTCATCGGTACCGGTGCCGCAGACCGTGACCCATGACGACTTGCTGGTGTCGGTCCCCAGCACATTCCTCAGGTCGTCCGCGGTGCTGCCGGTGGTCACGTATTTGCCGTCCAGCACCACCCGGACGTTGACGCCCTTGTTGTACGCGGCGATCAGGGCGTTCGTGTAGTCCTCGTCGGTGAGGGCGTACATGGCGGCACGGATGAGCCGGCCGCTCTGGGTTTTGTTGATGGCGTCGATGATGTGGTTCTTGACCGCGTTCTTCTCGTCAGTCGTGCCCTTGGGGTTGTTGAAGACCGCCCCGGTGACGATCGGGGTGTCGACCGCGGTGGCGGTGCCCGCGCCGGCGAACAGCACCCCTGGTATGAGGAGGCACGTGACGAGTGCCGCGGTGGAACGTCTAATGCGTCTGAAGAGTTTGATCATGAAGACGATCTATCACGCCGGATCTCCACAGAGGGAGGCAGGGGGCCGCGCAACGCCAACAACGGTTTCCAGGACCTGCTGTGGAACGAAGGTGCACCGGCCCGCACTTCGTCGGCCGGCTGGGCTGTCCGGCGTGTGCCGGGCAGCCCTTCTTGCCCATGCGGTGGCCGGGGTGAGGTGCCAGGTGGTGCTGGCGGGTGAGTCCGTCCGGGGGGCCTGGAGACAGGCTGCTGGCCACGACACCACCCGTCGATTACCTGGCCAACGATGCGTGCCGAGCCACTGGCGTCCGGGGAAACGGGCACCCGACGGCAGCCCGCTGCTCCCCGGGAGCCGTTCAGGCACACCTGGATCATGTCTCCATCGTGCCGGAGGCCTCCCCCACTCTCGGCTTCGCTCGAGCGGGAGGTGCCGCCAACAACGCGGGGCGCGCCCGGGGGGAGCGGCCCCGCGCTCCTACGCGACGGAGGCGAGCTCCGAAGGCCGACCCTGCCTGGCCCACGCCAGTGTCTCGGCGGTCAGCACCGGCTGGGGCACCAGGACTCCGCAGCCCGTGCAGACCGGCCCGAACCACGGCTCATGGGCCAGGTCGTGCCTCCAGACGAGCCGGGTGTCCCCGCACACAGGGCAGGTTGCGCCGGGCGCCGCACGGAGGGCGGAGATCAGCCGGCGCAGCACCTCGGCCAGCGGCAACGACGGATGCACCGCCGGATCGTCGCACCAGGCCACCCCGAACCCTCCCCAGGTGCGCCGGTGCCAGTCGTCGAAGGAGCCCGGCCGCCGCAGCCCGGCATGCTTCTCACGCCGCCGCCGGTCGGCGAACTCCGCCTCGTATGCGAGCCATACGGCACGTGCCGCCTCCAGCTCGTCGAGCGCGGCCACCAGTCGGACCGGGTCGAAATCCCGGTCCTCGGGCTCGATCCCGTGCAGGGTGCACAGATGGTCCCAGGTCGCCCGGTGGCCGTAAGGGGCGAACCTTTCCAGGCACTTGCGCAGCGAATACCGCCGCAGTGCGAGATCGTTCTGCGGATCCCGCACCTGTCTTGCGAGACTTCGGAAACCGGCCATGGCTGTGCACCTCCGTCGCTGGAACGTCAGCGTCGAGGAATGGACGTACGAGAGTGCGTCCTGGATCCATCGAAAAGCGGATGGATCCCATTACGAGGGATTCATGGGGGAGTTCGGCCCGACTCAGCGCCCGATCCGGCCCGCAGACAGCACCACCCGGGCCAGCTCCTCGTGACAGATGTCGCTGTGCGCACCGGACGGCGGTCCGCCGCGCCTGACCACCGCGGCGGCGTCCACATTCACGCACCCGGAGGAGGGGAAGCCGTCGCGCAGCGCGTCCGCCAGGGTCAGGTCGGGGGTGCCGGCCACGGCCTGGATGCCGTCATGGCCCACCGCCCACCACTTCTTGTCGAAGTGGACCGCACCCTGCGGGTCGTCGGCCAGCTTCGACGCCAGCGGATAGAGCACCGAGAGCGCGGTGTCATGACGCGAGTAGCAGGCGACCAGCGGTCCGTCGACCCGGTGCTGAAGATCCCGCAGTGCCCCGCCGGTGCTCGGCGCGTGCGGCAGTCGTGGAGCGAACGCGTAGTGCGAGAAGGCGCCCTGAAGAAGCGTCACGGATTTGACTGTGCCCACCCCTCCCGGCAGCCCACGCAGCGCGAACGCGACCAGCCGGGCGCCGAAGCTGTGGCCGACGAGATGGACGCGGGTGGCGGGGGAGGTGTGGGCGAGGTGCCCGATCACCGGGCCGAGTCCCAGTCGGCCGACCGTGCCCGCCCGTCGCTTCATCGCGTAGTACGTTGCCTGGCGCAGCAGTTCCTTCGCGCCGTCCCACAGGCCGTCCAGTTTCAGCCCGCCGAGCAGGGGCGCCCCCTCGCCCGCGGGCGCGGCGGTCTTGGCGCCCGTCTCGATGAGCGCCTCCGAGAATTGCCGGCACACCGCGATCGTCTCGCCGCGCAGGAACCACGGCTCGCCCGGCTCCCCGTCGGCGCCCAGGTCGGCCGCGTACCGCACGGTGGGCGCGTCCGACGGTACGGCGACCAGCGTGCGCACCAGCTCCCCGAACGTGTCGAACGCCTCCTTGGACGCGGGCCGTTCGTCGAGGAGTACGGCGAGCCGGGCCACCGTCCCGTCCCGGCCCGGGAAGACCTCCGTCAGTGCCGCGCGGGTGGCCGGATCGAGGCCGGGCGCGGTCGGTGCGGCAGCGGCGGCATGCGGCTCGAAGTCGGGGATCGGCTCGTCCGTGAACCGCATCGACGGCCAGACGATGCCCGCGTATCCGACGCGTACGCCCGGGGCATGGGCGAGCAGCGCGGGGAAGGGCTGGAAGAAGCGTGAGTACAGCCGGGCGGCGCCGGAGCGGGAGGTGTTCCACCCGTGGGAGAACATCACCAGATCCGTGACATCCATGTCCGCCAGCAGGTCGCGCTGCCGGAGGTCCACATCACCGTCCGCGTCGAAGGTGATCTCCTGGTACGGCCACACGCTCATCTCCGTCATGTCCCGCCCCTCCGGTCCGCGGTGTGGTGTGCGTCACAGCATCCTGCCGGACCGGAGGAACGGCTAGGTGCCGGATCAGAGAACCTTTGCCCCGTGGTGACGTGACACGCGGTTCGGATGTTCATCCGGGCAGCGCGGTGTCGTCAGGCTGTCCGGGTGGCAGAACGAGTACGCATCCGCGAGATGGCATGATCCGCCGCTGCATCATCTGGCGGAACAAGCACACCGCCGATATTCGCTTGCACACCCTCGTCGCTCGGGCCAACGTCGCCTGACATCCGACGAAGGCAGAGCAGGGAAGATGACCACGCAGACCCACCACGTCGACCACGAACTCATCCAGGCAGCGGCGCACGTTGCTCGCACTCGCTGCCGGGGCGACAACCACACCATGGCAGCCGCGGCCCGTGCCCGGGACGGCCGGATCGTCACCGCGGTGAACGCCTACCACTTCACGGGAGGACCGTGCGCCGAGCTGGTCCTCGTCGGCGCGGCAGCCGCCCAGGGCGCCTACGACCTGGACACGATCGTCGCCGTGGGCGACCGCGATCGGGGGGTTGTTCCCCCATGCGGCCGGTGCCGCCAGGTCCTTCTCGACTACTTTCCCGCCCTCAAGATCACCGTCGGCGAAGGCGACCGCATCCGAACCGTCCTCATCACCGACTTGCTGCCCGAAAGCTACGTCTGGGCCGACCACCAGCTCGACGCTGAGTAACCACGGCGCTCAGCACAGGCTGATGCCATCAATGGACACGGGGTGGACGTTGTCTGATGCGGCACTTGACCTTCAGCGTGGTCCATCGTCGGCGGATACGTGCACGTCTTCGTCGGCATCGCGGCTGTGCCCTGCCAGTGCGGTATCAGGCGGAGCCTTCGCCCTGTTGGAAGCCGGTTTCACGTCCCGGCGAGGTGGTCGAACTCGCCGTCTTGGGCGCCCAGCACGAAGGCGTGCCACTTCTTGCTCGTGGTCGTGACGACGTGGCTGGGCGTCTCCGCCGACCGGATCCGGATGCCGTCGTGAGGGGCCGCTTCGACCTCGATGCCGGCCGCGGAGGTGTCGCCCGCCTTGAGCGCCTGGAGCCATGAGGCCCAGGTGGCACGGGTGGTGGTGAGTACGGTTCGTGCCGGGTCGGAGCTCTCGGTGAGCTCGACGGTGCCGTCAGGGGCTGCGGCTGCGTGCAGGCAGGACTCGCCCTCGCCGCAGTACGACGACTTCTGCCATGCGAGTTCCGTCACGGGTGACTCCTCACAGATTTCGGACGATGTCGTGGATGAAGTCCCGTGACTCTGTCGGCCCCAGAGCAGTGGCCTCCAGTCGTGACAGGACCTGGCGGTATTTGTCGAGCTGGGCCTCGGCATCGAGCAGCACGGGACCGTGAGACTGGTCGAGCTGAACGGTGTCCAGCTGCGGCACCGGGCCGTGGACGTAGTAGAGCGGCTGGCTCGAACCTGCGAATGCTCCGGCGGCGAACGGGATCACCCGGACGGTGAGGTGTTCGCGCTCGCTCATGGAGAGCAGATGGTCAAGCTGGGCGCGGGCCACCGCGCGGCCGCCGAACCGCATCCTGAGGCCTGCCTCGTGAATGAGCGCCCTGTAGGGTGCCGGGTCGTCCCGGAACAGGACGGTCTGGCGCTTGATCCGGAACGACAGCCGGTGCTCCACCTCGGGCGGCGGCAGTTCCGGGACCACCTGCCGGAAGACCGCACGTGCATGATCAGGGATCTGCAACAGGCCGGGCAGATTGGCGATGTGTGCTGTACGCAGCCTACGGCCGTGATGTTCCAGCTCGGCAAGGTCCAGCATCCCGTTGGGCAGAATCCCCCGGTACTCCTCCCACCAGCCGCGCTTGCGATCCCCCGTCATCGCCGCCAGAGCTTCGATCAGTTCCTTGTCGCCGCACTCGTAATGACAGGCCAGTGTGCGCACGCGGTCGGCGCTCACACCGTAGCGCCCCGCTTCGATGTTGCTGATGCGTGCCTGATTGGCGCCCAGCAACGCCGCGGCGGCGGTGGCCGTCATACCCGTCTTCTCGCGGAGCCGACGCAATTCGGTACCGAGACGCTGCCGTCGGGCAGTTGGGGCTCCGGACTCCGCCATCAGTCACCCGTCCTTGGTCGGCTGTCACCCACATGAGGGGTCATGGAGTGCATTCCCTGCAATCCATGGAATGCATTCCATGGATTGCCCTAGCGTGTGACCCAGGCCACTTGCTCGGAAGTGCACCGGTCGACGGATCGGCAGTGCCACCGAGCAACCACAACCGCAGCGGAAGTGCATCATCCAACTCCACTCCGTGATCGGAGACTTCCATGACCACCGTATCCCCACCCTGGGCCTACACCCTCCAACTCCCGCAAGACCCCCGTGCCCCCGGCGTCGCCCGCGTGACCCTCCGCGCGGTGCTCGCAACCCATGGCTTGGCAGACCTGTCCGCCGAAGCCGAACTGCTCGCGAGCGAGCTGGTCACCAACGCCTACCTGCACTCCGACGGGCCGTACACCCTTCGCCTCCGCGCTATGGAACCCGACCGGCTGCGGGTCAGCGTGTGGGACAACAACCCTCACATCCCACCGCCCTTCCGCGGCGACGCGGCCGGACGGCCGCAGGACACCGACGAGCGCGGGCGCGGGCTGGTTCTCGTACAGCACTGCGCCGACAACTGGGGCGCGTACCCGCTCGGCACGGGTGGCCTCTTCGGGGAGGGCGGCAAGCTGCTGTGGGTCGAGTGCGGGCGTAGATAGCAATGGCACGCAGGTCCGCGGGCACCCCGCAGTACCCAAGGATGGTCGGCCGGTTCCAGATGTTGGTTGTGCTCGCCGGCTCGGACGACTGCGAGGAAGGCGTGGGCGAGCATGGCGACGGGTGACTCACCGGGGCCAGGAGGCGAAGCGTCGGCCCCGGTTCTCGTCGACCACCAGCACCGCCTGATCATCGTGCAGATACTCAGGGGCGGGTGACGGCAACTGGCCTGCCCGGCCGGGTGTCACACCGTGCCCGAGGAATGCCGTGGAGGCGGCGTATCGAGGTCGTTACTGTCAGATGCCATGCGAATTCTCGTACTTGGCGGCACCTCGTTTGTGGGCCGGGCCATCGTGGACGATGCCCTTCGTGTGGGCGCCGATGTGACTCTGTTCAGCCGGGGCCAAACGGGCTCCGAGCTGTTCCAGGGTGTGCCCAGGCGCATCGGCGACCGAGATACCGGTGACTATGCCGCCTTGAGTGAGGGCAGTTGGGACGCGGTAGTGGACGTCAGTGGATACGTGCCGCGCCACGTCGGGCAAGCGATGGAAGTGCTCGGCGACCGAGTCGGCAGATACCTGTTCATCTCCAGTCAAGCGGTGTATGCGCGGACGGGCGTCGGGCCGGGCTCGGACGAGGACACGCCGCGTCGGCCGCCGGTACGCGACACAGAGGAATTGGACGAGGACACCTACGGGCCGCTCAAGGTGGCCTGCGAGGACGACGTGCTGGCCGGATACGGCTCGCGGGCGACAATCGTGCGGCCGGGGAAGGTAGCCGGGCCGCACGACGCGCAGGACGGGCTCACGTACTGGGTGCGCCGTGCCGCGCGCGGAGGTCGGGTGGCCCTGCCGGGCAGCCCGGAGCAGCCAGTTCAGGTGATCGACTCTCGTGACCTGGCCCGCCTTGTGGTGCAGCTGCTGGCGGACGACAGGCCCGGTGCGTTCAATGCCGTCGGTCCAGCCGAGCCGACCACGATGGCTGAGCTGATCACCTCCTGCGCGCGGGTAGCGGGCAGCCAGGTCGAGATCGTTCCGGTGCCGTCCGAAGCGGTAGCACCATTCTTCCCACTGATTCGCCCCGAATCGATGTGGCCGACGCAGCAGCGCAGCTCGGCTCGCGCCCGAGCCGCCGGTATGCCCGCGACTCCGCTGGCGGTGACGGTCGCTGACGTTCTGGCCTGGGACCGTGAACGCGGGGAGCCACCGCTGCGGCACGAGCTGTCCCCAGAAGAAGAGGCGAGGCTGTTCGCTGGAGCCTGGCATTGGCCGCCGCAGGACACGCCGATCTGATCCCCCCGCCGGGCGAGGATGTGCCGTCCGAGGCGTGACGAGTCAGATAGCCCCGGCGCCGCGAAGGTGATGCCGTTGAACCGGGTCGTACGACCCCCGCAGTCAGGTGCGTGCGGGCGGGGGCCGTACGCAGGTCGAGGTAGCAGTCGCCGCGGGACACCCCGTCCGGTGGGTCAGCGGGCGCGATGCCCGCGCCGGCGCTTCGATTACGTCCTGCTCCGTGTGAGCTGCCCGGGCGGCCGGCCCCGCTGCGATGAGCGAGGCCGACGGACCGAGGACCAGGAGCAGCAGCAGACGTGATGTCCGTCGAGGTGCGGTGGGTGGAGTCACGGATCAAGCGTGTCGATCTTCCGGGCGGCTTCCGATGGCGTCGGCACCCCTCTTCGGGGTGGAACCGGCCCCCCGGTCAGTGGTAGAGCAAGTACCCCTCGCGCACCTGGCGGAACGAGTCCAGCCCGTTCCGCCAGGCCGCCACCACCTCGTCCGGGCCGGCACCCGCGTCGATCATCGTGCGGACCGTGGTGGAGCCGGTCAGCTTGTCGATCCAGTTGTCGGCGCGCCAGGCGAAGCCGCTCCAGCTCCGCTTGGCGGTCACCAGCAGCGCGATGCCGGTGCGCACCGGGTCGTAGGCCTCCCGGTCGTGCACATGCAGCTGCACCCCGCCGACGGTCTTCCCCTGGAACTTCGAGAAGGTCGGGGCGAAGTACGCCTCGCGGAAGCGGACCCCCGGCAGCTCCAGGGCGTTCGCCGCCTCCGCCCAGCGGCGGTCGATGCCCTCCGCGCCGAGCAGTTCGAAGGGGCGTGTGGTGCCGCGACCCTCGGAGAGGTTGGTGCCTTCGAAGAGGCACGTGCCGGAGTACACCAGCGCGGTGTCCGGCGTGGGCATGTTGGGGCTCGGGGGGACCCAGGGGAGGCCCGTGTCGGCGTGGAAGTCGGAGCGCTTCCAGCCTTTGAGCTGAACTGTCTCCAGCTCCACCGGACGCGCTTTCAGGTACTCGCCGTTGAAGAGCAGCGCCAGCTCGGCGACCGTCATACCGTGCGCCTGGGCGATCGGTTCACGTCCCACGAAGGTCGCGAACGCCTTGTCGAGCACCGGCCCGAGGGCAGCGCGCCCGCTGATCGGGTTCGGCCGGTCGAGCACGACGACGCGTTTGCCGGCGAGGGCGGCCGCCTCCATGCAGTCGTAGAGCGTCCAGATGTACGTGTAGAAGCGGGCCCCGACGTCCTGGATGTCGAACACGACCGTTTCCACGCCTGACGCGGTGAAGACGCCGGCCAGCGCCTGGCCGCTCTTGAGATACGTGTCGTAGACCGGCAGCCCGGTCGCCGGGTCGTCGTACCGCCCCTCCGAGCCGCCCGCCTGGGCCGTACCGCGGAAACCGTGCTCCGGGCCGAAGACGGCGACCAGGTTCACCCGTTCATCGGCGTGCATGACGTCCACGATGTGGCGGGTGTCCCTGGTGATGCCGGTGGGGTTGGTGACGACACCGATCCGCTGTCCGGTCAGGGGTGCGTAACCGTCCGCCGCCAGGTTCTCGAAGCCGGTGCGCGGTTTGCGGGGCGCCGTGCGGGCTGCGGCGGCCGAAGGGGCCGCGACAAGGGCGCCCGC
Organism: Streptomyces sannanensis; assembly: GCF_039536205.1. Classification (GTDB taxonomy): domain Bacteria; phylum Actinomycetota; class Actinomycetes; order Streptomycetales; family Streptomycetaceae; genus Streptomyces; species Streptomyces sannanensis. The sequence goes on from NZ_BAAAYL010000001.1 coordinate 6,120,870, forward strand.
CGCGCCCGTGGCAGCCAGTAATCCCCGTCTGGACAGGCTCATGACCCAACCTCCGTGATCGCGACCGATGGCATGGTCATGCACGCTAGCGCGCACCCGGCCATCGAGGAACAACTCGCACAGCAGTCTCTTCCGCGTCGCCATACCGACCGGTTAGTCTGCCGGCACAGTCGGCAGGGGAGGCGCGATGAGTACGGTCAAGGGCGCGACGGTGGTCGTCACGGGAGCCGGCGGTGGCATCGGGGCCCGCGCTGGCCCGCAGATTTGCTCTCGCTGACCTACCGCCACCGTGGCCTCAAGGTCCACGCGATCTGCCCGCAGGGCGTACGCACCGACATGCTGCGGGCCATCGGTTCGGCCGGCGAACTCGTGCTCGTACCGACCGCGATCGAACCGGACGCTGTCGCTGGCGCCCTCTTCGACGCCATGGACGCCGACCGCTTCCTCGTCCTGTCGCATCCCGAGGTAGCCGGCTACTACGCGGCCCGCGCCGCGGACACCGACCGCTGGCTCGGCAAGATGAACCGCATCCAGCAGAAATGGGAGCGGGCGGGGGAGTGACCCGGCTCTTCCCGGGCAGTGGGAAGATCCTCGAAGCGGTTTCCCGCTCAGGACTTGCGTTCGGAAGGAAAGGCGGTGGCGGCAATGGCCAGGACGAGGGATGAAGAGGGCACGCCCGTCCCCCAGCGGCTGCTGGCCGTCGCCACCCGCTTGTTCGCCGAGCAGGGCTACGACCGCACCTCGGTCCAGGAGATCGTCGAGGCGGCAGGCGTCACCAAGGGCGCCCTCTACCACTACTTCGGCTCCAAGGAGGACCTGCTGCACGAGGTGTACGCACGGGTGCTGCGCCTCCAGCAGGAGCGGCTCGACGCCTTCGCGGAGGCCGACGCACCCGTGGAGCAGCGGGTGCGGGACGCTGCCGCCGACGTCGTCGTCACCACCATCGACAACCTCGACGACGCCGCGATCTTCTTCCGTTCCATGCACCATCTGAGCCCGGAGAAGAACAAGCAGGTGCGTGCGGAGCGCCGCCGCTACCACGAACGCTTCCGGGAGCTCATCGAAGAGGGCCAGCGGGCCGGGGTGTTCTCCACGGCCACCCCCGCCGACCTGGTGGTGGACTACCACTTCGGCTCCGTCCACCACCTGTCCACCTGGTATCGCGCGGATGGCCCGCTCAGCCCGCAGCAGGTCGCCGACCACCTGGCCGATCTGCTGCTGCGGGCGCTGCGCCCGTAGCGACGCTTCCCGGCGGGGCGAGAAGTGTCGTCAAGGGCCGGGGCAACCTCGACCGGATGACCGACCGCTGTGCCCGCAGGGACGCAGCCGCACATTCGACGCGGCGCACGGGCCGGCCCGTCGACCCCCTACAGGTACCGCTTCAGCTCACGGCGGGCCAGTGACCGCTGGTGCACCTCGTCCGGGCCGTCCGCCAGCCGCAGCGTGCGTGCCGCCGCCCACAGCTCCGCGAGCGGGAAGTCCTGGCTGACGCCGCCCGCGCCGTGCACCTGGACGGCCTTGTCGAGGATGTCGACGACCGTGCGGGGTGTGGCGATCTTGATGGCCTGGATCTCGGTGTGGGCGCCGTGGTTGCCCACCGTGTCCATCAGCCAGGCCGTCTTCAGGACCAGCAGCCGTAGCTGCTCGACGGCGACCCGTGCGTCGGCGATCCACTCCTGGACCACGCCCTGCTGGGCGATCGGCCTGCCGAAGGCGGTACGGGACACGGCGCGCCGGCACATCAGCTCGATCGCCCGCTCCGCCATGCCGATCAGCCGCATGCAGTGGTGGATACGGCCCGGACCGAGCCGCGCCTGCGCGATGGCGAAACCGCCGCCCTCCTCGCCGACGAGGTTCGTCACGGGCACGCGCACATGGTCGAAGAAGACCTCGGCATGGCCGCCGTGGTAGTGGTCCTCGTAGCCGTACACCTGCATGGCGCGGCGGATCTCGACGCCCGGGGTGTCGCGGGGGACCAGGACCATGGACTGCCGGCGGCGGATGTCCTCCCCGTCCGGGTCGGTCTTGCCCATCACGATGAGGATCTTGCAGTCGGGGTTCATCGCCCCGGAGATGTACCACTTGCGGCCGGTGATGACGTACTCTCCCCCACTCTCGGCTCCGCTCGAGCGGGAGGTGCCTCCCTCGTCCCGCTCGATCCGGGTCTCGATGTTCGTCGCGTCCGACGAGGCGACCTCGGGCTCGGTCATGGCGAAGGCCGAGCGGATCTCACCGGCGAGCAGCGGCTCCAGCCACTGCTTCTTCTGCTCGTCGGTGCCGAACTGGGCGAGCACCTCCATGTTCCCGGTGTCCGGGGCCGCGCAGTTGAGCGCGGTGGGCGCCAGCTGCGGGGAGCGGCCGGTGATCTCGGCGAGGGGTGCGTACTGGAGGTTGGTCAGTCCGGCACCGTACTCGGCGTCGGGGAGGAAGAGGTTCCACAGGCCCTGCCTGCGCGCCTCGGCCTTCAGCTCCTCCACGACCGGCGGGGTGTCCCACGGGGAGGCGAGCGCGGCGCGCTGCTCATGCACGACCGTTTCTGCCGGGTACACATGGTCGTGGAGCGGCCACCCTCGATCAGCCGGGCCCTGAGCGGTCCGCGCACCAGGCCGGGGCGTTCACGCTCGAGATGGCCGCGCAGCCGTTCGGGGTCGAGGCCTGGGGGCACCTCCCGCGCCGGAGGCTGCGGGGGAGGGGGACTGAACTCATGGGCGCGTACCTCCGTGCACGGATGGAACGGTCCCACTCATCATGCCGACCAGTCGGTATGCCGTCCAGCCCCCGTTCTCTCCGGCCGGGATCAGGCGTGGCAGGCGACCGGTACGCCGCCGTTCATCACCGTCATGTCGCCGAACGCGGCCAGGGGATCCAGCGGCGAGCCCTCCGGCAGACCCTCCAGTTCGGCGTAGGCACGGTGCAGATTGGCCACCAGACGCTCGCTCTCGCGGAGCTCCGCGAACTCGCCGAGGTCGGCCGACTGCGCCGCCTCCAGCGGGGTGAGGCCCTTGGCATGTCCGGCCTCGGCGACCTCGGCCACGTACCGCAGATAGCGCTCCGTCGCGTCGAACACCGACGCATCCGTCACCGGGCCATGACCCGGCACGACCGTCTCCGCGCCGAGCTCGCGCAGTACGTCGAGCGCCCGCAGCGAGCCGCGCAGCGACCCCATGAAGACGAACGGGGTGCCGCCGTTGAAGATCAGGTCACCGGTGAAGACGATCCGCCGCTGCGGCAGCCACACGACGGAGTCACCGCGCGTGTGCGCCACCCCCGGGTGAACCAGCCGCACCTCGGTCTCACCCACATGGACGGTGATCCGGTCGCTGAACGTGAGCGTCGGCGCCGTGATCCGGATGGCACCGAAATCGGTCTGCGGCCAGACCATGTGCAACTGGCGCCCGGCGTCGAACACCTCGCTGCGGCAGGCATCGTGGCCGATCACCGTGGCGTGGGGCGTGAAGACGCTGTTGCCGTAGGTGTGATCGCCGTGGTGATGGGTGTTCACCACCACGTCCGGCAGCGGCATCCCGGCCGTCAGGATCGCCTCACGCAGCATATGGGTCCGTCGCTCGGTGGCCGCCGTGTCCACGAGCAGCGTGCGGGCCCCGTCGCTGACGAACCCGGCGTTGTTCAGGCACCAGCCTCCGTCCGGCTGGACGTAGGCGTGCGCATCGGGCGCGAGCTGAACGGTGTACGGCTCTGTCGCAGGCACAAGGCCCCCTGTGGTCGATGTCGAAACGGTTCGGAAAGCCTGCCAGTTGACATCGAACAGGGGAAAGCAGCGCACCGGTCAGGGCAGAATCGCCACGGCGAACACCGCCAGCCCGGCCACACAGGCGAACGCCGCCAGTGCCGTGCGCGGGGTGAGCGGCGCGGGGCGCGGTGTGGACAGCTGCTGGATCCGGAGGTGTGCGACGCCCAGGAAGCCCAGCCAGGCCAGCGCGGTGAGCGCCAGCCCCATCAGCCCGGGCGCGGTCACCCCGAACTGCACGGCCTGACGCCCCGCCAGCACCGCGACCACCGTGAACGCCAAGGTGGTGCGCCGCCAGGCGAGCCGGGTGCGCTCGGGCTGCAGCCCGGGGTCACGCGTCGGCGCCTGGTGCCCGGTCACCGGCCCTGCCAGCCGAAGAGCACGACCACCACCATGGCCAGCGCGACCACCCCGACCGCGAGGCTCAGCAGCGTCGGAAATCGCGATACCGGCAGATCCTCGCCCCGCCGCATGGCACGCTCGCAGCGCACCCAGTGGTTGACCGCCCGCAGCGCGCACAGCACCCCGGCCGCGAGCAGGGCGAGCGCCAGGCCCGTCCGGATTCCGCGGGGCAGGGCCGGAAGGAACTGGTCCACGGCGAAACCGCCGGCGATCAGGGCAAGCGCGGTGCGGATCCAGGCGAGAAAGGTGCGCTCGTTGGCGAGCGAGAAGCGGTAGTCGGGGGTCTCGCCCTCCTCGGCGATACGCCGGGGCGCGAACCACAGCCGCAGGGTCTCCATCATGCCGCTCACGGGCGCACTTTACCGAGGCGCTCGCGACCCGGCGTTACGACCCCGGGCGCGCCGTGCCATCCGACGGCGAAGCGGGCGTGTGCTTCCGCACCCGCACGCGGCCCGAGCGCCGGTCCTGCGGCATGGGCTCAGCCGGACGACGCCTCCCGGTACGCGCGCAGCCGCTCGTACGCCGCGAAGCCGTCCGGCACCCACTCCCACTCGCCGAGCCGTGCCTCCAGCTCGGCCTCCGGGATGAAGGCGTGCCAGGCGACCTCCTCCACCTGCGGGTTCACCTGCAGTTCGCAGCGCACCTCGTAGACGTACGACCACCAGGTGTGCTCGCTGTTCTCGTACAGGAACTTGAACAGTGGTACGGGCCGGGGGAGCCCCGACACCCCGAGCTCCTCCTCCGCCTCGCGCAGCGCCGCCTCGCCGTACGACTCGCCCGCGCCGACGACCCCGCCGACGAACATGTCGTACATCGAAGGGAAGACCAGCTTGGTCGGGGTGCGACGATGAATGAACACCCGCCCCTCCGCGTCCCGCGCCAGGATGAACACACAGCGGTGCCGCAGCCCCTTCGCGTATGCCTCGCCGCGCGGGGCCTGCCCGATCACGCGGTCGTTCTCGTCGACGATGTCCAGGATCTCGTCAGCAGCGCTCATGGAAGCCATCCAACCAGTTGACGCCGTACTGGCTGGTAGCGAAGATCTGGGCCCATGGCGTACGACGCGGATGTCATCGTGATCGGGGCGGGTCTCGCGGGCCTCGCGGCCACTGCCGAGCTGGCCGACGCGGGCAGGAAGGTCATCCTGCTCGACCAGGAGCCCGAGCAGTCGATCGGCGGGCAGGCACACTGGTCCTTCGGCGGGCTGTTCTTCGTGAACTCGCCCGAGCAGCGCCGGATGCGCATCAAGGACAGCAGGGAGCTCGCCCTCCAGGACTGGTTCGGTACTGCCGGATTCGACCGCGAGGAGGACCACTGGCCGCGCAAGTGGGCCGAGGCGTATGTCGACTTCGCGGCCGGTGAGAAGCGGGCCTGGCTGCGCGCGCAGGGCGTGCGCTTCTTCCCGGTCGTCGGCTGGGCCGAGCGCGGCGGCTACGACGCCTCCGGGCACGGCAACTCCGTGCCGCGCTTCCACATCACCTGGGGCACGGGCCCCGGCCTGGTGGAGCCGTTCGAGCGGCGGGTGCGCGCCGGGGTCGCAAGAGGCCTGGTCCAGCTGAGGTTCCGGCACCGGGTGACCGGGCTGGGTCGCAGCGCGGGTGCCGTGGACACGGTCAGCGGCGAGGTCCTGGCGCCGAGCCGCGCCGAACGGGGGACGGCCAGCAGCAGGCAGGTGACCGGGGCCTTCGAGTTCCGGGCCCAGGCCGTGATCGTCACCTCGGGCGGCATCGGCGGCAACCACGACCTCGTACGCGCCAACTGGCCGGAGCGGCTCGGCAGCCCGCCCGAGCACATGCTCTCCGGGGTGCCCGCGCATGTCGACGGACTGATGCTGGGCATCACGGAGCGGGCGGGCGCACGCATCGTCAACCGCGACCGGATGTGGCACTACACCGAGGGCATCCAGAACTGGAACCCGATCTGGGCCAGGCACGGCATCCGTATCCTGCCGGGCCCCTCCTCGCTCTGGCTGGACGCGCGCGGCCGCAGGCTGCCCGTGCCGCTGTTCCCCGGATTCGACACGCTCGGCACCCTCGAGCACATCATGCGGACCGGATACGACTACACCTGGTTCGTCCTCGACCAGAAGATCATCGGCAAGGAGTTCGCGCTGTCCGGGTCCGAGCAGAATCCGGACCTGACCGGCAGGTCCGTCCGCGATGTCATCGGGCGTGCCCGCGCCGAAGTCCCGGGGCCGGTCAAGGCGTTCATGGACAACGGCGCGGATTTCGTCGTCGAGCGGGACCTGGGCGCGCTCGTACGCGGCATGAACGCCCTCACCAAGGAGCCCCTCATCGACGAGGCGGAGCTGCACCGCACCGTCACCGCCCGGGACCGGGAGATCGCCAACCCCTTCACCAAGGACCTCCAGGTGACGGCGATGCGCGGGGCCCGCGCCTACCTCGGCGACAAGCTCATCCGCACCGCCCCGCCGCACCGCATCCTCGATCCGGGGGCGGGCCCGCTGATCGCCGTGCGGCTGCACATCCTCACGCGCAAGACGCTCGGTGGTCTGGAGACCGACCTGTCCTCACGGGTGCTCACCGAGGGTGGCGTTCCGCTTCCCGGCGTGTACGCCGCGGGCGAGGCGGCCGGCTTCGGCGGCGGCGGGGTTCACGGCTACCGCTCACTGGAGGGGACCTTCCTCGGCGGGTGCCTCTTCTCCGGCCGTATGGCGGGTCGCGCCGCCGCCCGGGCGGTTGCCTGACGGGTATCGCCGCAGGTCGAGGCTCAACCTGCCGGCACTACGGGAAAGTTGAAGCATTAACGGTTGAAGGGCGGCCTTGACGTGGGGTCGCACCTGCCGCTTTGCTGTGCGCGATCGTTTGCCTGCCTGTCGTGATCGTGGAGGAAAAACCCGCGGATGTCCCCACCTCCGCCGCCATTCGGCCGTTCCCGAAGACGGAACGACCCGTTCTTCGATCCGGCACTCGACGACGACGAACTCGCTACGGTGCGTGGACAGTTGGCCCAGGGGCGCTGGCCGGGCGTACGCGCTCTGCTCGCCGCGACCGGCGACGACCGGGAGCGCCGCGGCCATCGCCTCGTCGTGCTCGGCGAGCTCGGCAGCGCGGCCGCCTGGGCGCGGGACTGGCTGATCGCGGAACCGGACAGCCCGGACGCGGCCGCGCTGCTTGCCTGCGCCGCAGTGCACCGTGCCCTGGACGGGAGGGAGCCCGAGGACCGGGCGCGTGACGCCTGCCGCACGGCCGCGCGGCTGGCGCCGGCCGACCCCACGCCATGGCTGGCGCTGCTGCTGCTCGCCCGGTCGGCCGGCACGGAGGAGGAGACCTCCCGGTCCTTCGAGGAGGTACGGGCCCGCCATCCGCATCACCATCACGCCCACCATCTGATGGCAGCCCGGCTGGCCGAATGTCAGCGCGGCTCCGGCCAGGACCCCCTCCACGAGGTGTACGACTTCGCCTCCTGGGCCGTCGAGAGCGCCCCCGCCGACTCCCCACTCGCCGTCCTCCCCGTTGTGGCGCACGCCGAGCGCTACCGGGTGCTCGCCGCCATGGGCCACGAGCCGGACGACCCGGCCGCCTCCGGCCACTGGACGGGACGGCGGGCCCGCCAGGTGATGAAGGCCGCGTTCGACTGGTGGCTGGAGTGGGGGTGCGAGGACCATCCGCGCCGCCATGTCGACCTCAACTACCTCGCCCACGCCAAGCACTGCGAGGGCCGGCCCGCCGAGGCCGCCGCCCTTTTCCAGCGCATTGGCCCGCATGCCACGAAAGACCCCTGGTCCTACCCGGGCCGGGACCCGTATCAGGCGTTCTCCGCCGCGCGTAGCGCCGCGCTCGGCTACTCATGAATCTGACTGCGGAAAGGACAACCCCGCCATGGCGACAGGCAGTTCGAGCACGACTGACATCAACACCTACATGGGGCAGGAACGGGCACTGCGTGCCGGCCGACTGGGCACCGCCGGGCTGCTGCTGTCCGTTCTCGCGGCGAGCGCGCCCCTGATGGTGGTCGCGGGTGTCATGCCCACCACATACGGCGTGATGGGCATCGTGGGACAGCCGCTGCTCTTCGTCGTCCTCGGAGTGGTACTGGCCCTCTTCAGCGTCGGATACGCGGAGATGAGCCGTCATGTGCACAATGCCGGTGCGTTCTACGCGTATATCGCCCGCGGCCTCGGCGCCACCGCGGGCGCCGGCGCGTCCTATGTCGCCCTGGTCGCCTACAGCGCCATGCAGGTCGGTGTCTACGGCATCTTCGGCTTCGAGGTCTCCGGGCTCTTCGCCACCTACCTCGACATCACTCTCGCCTGGTGGATACCCGCCCTCGCCGCCGTGGCCGCCGTCGGGGCGCTCGGGTGGCTGAAGATCGACCTCAACGCGCGCGTGCTCGGCGTCCTGCTGCTGATCGAATGCGTCCTGGTGGTCGTCTTCGACATCGCCGCCGTGGCCGAGCCCGGCAAGGCAGGCCTGTCCCTGCACGCCTTCAACCCCGACACCCTGACCGGCGCGGGACTGGGCACCGCGCTCTGCTTCTGCATCGCCGCCTTCGTCGGCTTCGAGCAGGCGCCCGTCTACGCCGAGGAGACCAGCCGCCCGCAGGTCGTGGTCTCCCGCGTGATGTACCTCGCCGTCGCCTTCGTGGCGCTCTTCTTCGCCGTCAGCTCCTGGGCGCTGACGGTCGCCACCGGCCCGTCCGGAATCGTGCCCGCGGCGCAGAAGGAGGGTCCCGGGCTGCTCTTCTCGCTCACCGAAAGCCGCCTCGGCACCACCTTCACCGACGTCCTGCACATCCTCTTCGTGACCGGGATGTTCGCGGCCATGCTCAGCTTCCACAACGTCGTCGCGCGCTACGCCTTCGCGATGGGGCGCGAGGGCCTGCTGCCCGCCGCGTTCGGCCGTACCAGCCAGTCGAGCGGAGCGCCTGCCAGTGGCTCGCTGCTCCAGAGTGTGATCTCTCTCGTCGTCGTCGCAGCCTTCGCCCTGACCGACGGCAAGCCCACGGGCGACCCGACCGCCCCCGTACTGCGCCTGTTCACCTGGATGGGCAACGTCGGCGCGCTCGGCGTCATCCTGCTGATGGCCGCAGCCTCCTTCGCGGTCATCGCCTTCTTCGTACGGCGCGGAGCGGCCGGGGCGCAGGCCGTGCGGCTGGTCGCCTCGGGCCTCGCGGGCATCGCCCTGCTGGTGATCGCCGTCTACACGGTCAAGGACTTCGACGTCCTGGTCGGCGCCGGCCCCGACTCCGCGCTCAGCCGGCTGCTGCCCGCCGTCATCGCCGCCGCCCTGGTCGTCGGCCTGGTGATCGGTGCCGTACTGCGGTCCACCAACCCGGAGGCGCACGCCCGGATCGGGCTCAGCAACGAGGCGTTCCGGCTGGAGAGGGCCGCCAGGGAGCTGACCGGGGGCTGATCCGCGCTCGGTCCTGCCGCATCCGGGTCCACGCCGCACCCACCGCGAGGAAACGGGACGACGCGGCGAGGAGGTCCGGATGCGGCTCGGCGAGCCGAGCGGCCGCCAGTGCCACGGCGAACAGAGGCCCTTCGGTGTCCGGCCGTTCGCCGGAGTGCCGCTCGGCCGCCTTCAACTGCCCCCAGGCCGGGCCCTCGATCCCGAACACGGAGGATTTCGGGGGCGATGCCGTGTGGTGTGGTCATGCGGGCGATCGTCGGGGCTGGCACGTCGGCTTGCGAGACTCTAACCTGACCGGTTGACCGGTCAACTCGCAGCAGGAGCGCACTCTTATGCCGACCCTCAAGTACGAGCAGATCGCCGACAGCCTGCGCCGCCGGATCGCCGACGGTGAGTTCGGTCCCGGTGAACTCCTGCCCTCCAGCCGGGACCTGTGCGAACAGTGGAGCGTCTCCCGGGCCACCGCCATAAAAGCCATGGAGATCCTGCGTGCCGACGGGCTCGTCATTCCCCACCAGGGCCGCGGTTTCACCGTCATCGAAACGCCGCTGGCCCGGCCCGCCGGCGCCCGTCACGCGGACGCCGACCGGATCACCGGGGGCCGTCCCTTCCGCCGTCTCGGTACGCCCGAAATGCTGACACCGCCGTCCCATGTGGCCGACGCGCTCGTCCTTCCGTCCGGCCGTCAGGCCCTGCACCGCGCCCGGCTGGTCATGCTCGACGACGGCGTGCCCCTCTCCTACGTGAGCGCGTGGTTCCCGCCGGAGATCGCTGTCGCCTGTCCCCGTCTGGCTCAGTCCGGCCCGATCGCGGAGGGCACGACGCACTATGTGCGGCGGCAGACCGGCCGCGGCCCCGTCCACGGCACGGACGTCACCACGGTCCGGCTCGCGACGATCAACGAGGCCGGCCACCTGGGGGTGAAGCGCCCGGCCGCCGTGGCCGTGGTCCTGCACACCGCGTACGACCAGCGGGGAGTGCCGCTGGTCTGCGAGGAGGGCATCACACCGTCGGGCCTGTGGGAGAGGGCCGAGAACTACCCGATGGGGGAGGGAAGCTGACACCTTCTTGACTGGACCGGTCCACCGGTCCAGTGTGTTCTATGACGCGACGTATATGCGCGCACACGGTCCGTAATCCGCCACAGGAGAACCGCCATGCCCTCATCGATCGGCACCCCCGCCTCCGCCGGCTGGGACGCAGTACCGCCCCGCGATGAGTGGCCGGTCGGGGCGATCGCCGGAATCGGATGCCCGCGCTGCCATGTGCCGTACTCGTTGTCCCGCACCGCCATCCGCCACGAGAACGGCGCCCATGTGTGCGTGCGCTGCGCGCGTGATCTCGGTATCCCCCTCGTCGCGGGGGCTACGGCAATGCCGGAGGCCCCCTGACAGCAGGGGCCTCCGGGACTCGGTTCACCTGGTTCTGGCGAGGATGCCCCGGCGTTCATGCTGGGGTGGGGGTACCTCCCGCTTTTTCAAAGCACCAGTGAGAGCAGCAGTATGAAGACCAGGGCGACCACCGAGATGATCGTCTCCATCACCGACCAGCTCTTGATGGTCTGGCCGACGTTCATCCCGAAGTACTCCTTCACCATCCAGAACCCGGCGTCGTTGACATGGCTGAAGAAGAGCGAGCCCGCGCCGATGGCCAGCACCAGCAGTGCCGCGTGTGATGTCGACATGTCGGCCGCGAGAGGCGCCACCAGTCCGGACGCCGAGATGGTCGCCACGGTCGCCGAGCCCGTCGCCAGCCGGATGCAGACCGCGATCAGCCAGGCCAGGAGCAGCGCGGGTATCGCCCAGTTCTTGGAGAAGTCCAGGATCATCTGCCCCACACCGACGTCGATCAGCGTCTGCTTGAAGCCGCCGCCCGCGCCCACGATCAGCAGCACGCCCGCGATGGGGGCGAGGGACTTGTCGACGGTGGACGAGATCCGCTCCTTGGTGAAGCCGGCCCCGCGCCCCAGGGTGAAGATGCCGACCAGGACGGCGGCGAGCAGTGCGATCAGCGGCGAGCCGATGACGTCCGTGACCTTCTGAACGGCGTTCTCCGGGTCGTCCACGACGATGTCCACCAGCGCCTTGCCCAGCATCAGTACGACGGGCAGCAGTACGGTCGAGACGGCGGCGACGAACGAAGGGCGCCGCTCGAGCTCCTCGGACGCTCGGCGGGTGGGGTCCTGGGAGTCCCCGGAAGCAAGCAGCATGCGGTCGGGGACCGGTACGTCCACCCAGCGGGCCGCGAACTTCGAGAAGAGCGGACCGGCGATGATCACGGTCGGAACGGCGACCAGTACACCGAGCGCCAGTGTGACACCGAGGTTGGCGCCGATCGCGTCGATCGCCACCAGGGGACCGGGGTGCGGCGGGATCAGGCCGTGCATCACGGACAGGCCGGCCAGCGCCGGGATGCCGATGCGCATCAGCGAGTGGTTGCCGCGCTTGGCGACGAGCAGCACCACCGGGATCAGCAGCACGATGCCGACCTCGAAGAAGAGCGGCAGCCCGATGAGCGAGGCGATCAGCACCATCGCCCAGGGCATGGTCCGGCCCGAGGCCTTGGCCAGGATCGTGTCGACGATCTGGTCCGCGCCGCCGGAGTCGGCGAGCAGCTTGCCGAGGATCGCGCCGAGCGCGATCAGTACACCCACGCCCGCGACCGTCTTGCCCAGACCGTCGGAGAAGCTGGTGACGGTCTTGGCCAGCGGGGCGCCGGCGAACACGCCCAGCGCCAGTGAGCCGATGGTGAGTGCCAGGAAGGCGTGCAGCTTGAACCTGGTGATGAGCAGGACGATGACGGCGATGCCCGCGAGGACGGCGATGCCCAGCTGTGCGTTGCCCGCCGTCGTGATCGGTTCGACGGCGTCGGCTGCCAGCATCTCGACACTGAGACTGGTCACGCTTGCTTCCTTTACTGGTCGAGCCGGCGCAGCGCGGCGACGGCCCGCTCGATGATGGCTTCGGGAGTGCCGGACACATCGACGCGGACGCCGGTCTCGTCGCACTGCAGCGGCTGAAGAGCCGTGAACTGCGAATCCAGCAGCGCGGTCGGCATGAAGTGCCCCGTGCGCTCCGACATCCGCCGCTCGATCAGCTCGCGGTCACCGGTCAGGTGCAGGAAGACGACCCCGGGTGCCGCGGCCCGCAGACGGTCGCGGTAGATCCTCTTCAGGGCGGAGCAGCTCACCACACCGCCGAGCCCGGCCCTGTTGTGCGCCCAGCGCCCGATCGCGTCGAGCCACGGCTCGCGGTCCGCGTCGCCCAGCGGGATACCCGCGGACATCTTGGCGATGTTCGCCGACGGATGGAAGTCGTCGCCCTCGGCGTACGGAACGCCGAGCTCCGCGGCGAGCAGGGGGCCGATCGTGGTCTTGCCCGTCCCTGCCACGCCCATCACCACGACGACGTGGGGTGTCTTCATGAGTGTCTCGTGCCTCGCTGTCTTCATCGACATCGGTCCGTCGCGTCAGGGAAACCTATTAGGTACGACTTATTCAAGTCCATGTGATGTAAAAGTCTTACTTTTTCTCTGTGAAGGCTGCCCCGTAGGCTGAGGCCATGACGACTGAGGGGCGGGGGCAGCACGCCCGGGTACTGGAATGCCTCGGCCCTGCGATCACCGCGGGCGAGTACCGGCCGGGCAGCGTGCTCCGCACCGATGAGCTCGCCCAGCGCTTCGAGGTGTCCCGCACCGTCGTCCGAGAGGTGATCCGGGTCCTGGAGTCCATGCACCTGGTGGAGTCGCGGCGCCGGGTGGGTGTGACCGTACGCCCCACCGAAGAGTGGAACGTCTACGATCCGCGGGTCATCCGCTGGCGTCTGGCCGGCGCCGACCGCCCCCGTCAACTGCGCTCGCTGACCGTGCTGCGCTCCGCGGTGGAGCCGGTCGCTGCGGGGCTCGCCGCCCGCAATGCCACCCCCGAGCAGTGCGCCGAGCTCACCGACCATGCCCTCGGCATGGTCGCAACCTCCCGCGGCCGGCAGCTCGACGCGTATCTGGTGCACGATGTCGCTTTCCACCGGGTGGTGCTCACGGCCTCCGGCAACGAGATGTTCGCGCGGCTCGGCGATGTGGTCGCCGCCGTCCTCGGCGGACGTACCCAGCACCATGTGATGTTCGAGGACCCTGACCCCGCCGCCGTCACCCTGCATGTCCAGGTCGCGGAGGCCGTTCGCGAACGGGACGCCGTGCGCGCGGAAGAACTGACCCGGGAGATCACTCTCGGTGCGCTGCAGGAACTGGACGTCCTGGCCCCGTGACGGCTTGTTTGAGCCTTCCTTGAGGTTCGGAGAGGACTTTGGGCCTGTCTTGGGCTCGAACGGTCACGTAACTCGCCGGTAGGTGATGTTCACCACTGCGAAATATCGCGGACACCCTGGAACATGGGTTTTCGGCCCTACGCCGCCCGTGACCATCTCCCTCACCGGCGTACGGTGACGCCCGCTCGACCCCTCACCGAAGGCGAACAACTACGTGAGTGACCGCACCATCACCGCGGCCGACATCGGTTCAGCCGCCACACCCCCGGCGGCGGACTCCCCGCACATCGACGCCGGTGACGCCGGTTACAGCAAGGACCTGAAGTCCCGCCACATCAACATGATCGCGATCGGCGGCGCGATCGGTACCGGCCTCTTCCTGGGCGCGGGCGGCCGCCTCGCGGGCGCGGGCCCCTCGCTCGCCATCGCGTACGCGGTCTGCGGAGTCTTCGCCTTCTTCGTGGTGCGCGCGCTCGGTGAGCTGGTCCTCTATCGGCCCTCCTCCGGTGCCTTCGTCTCGTACGCCCGTGAGTTCATGGGCGAGAAAGGTGCCTACACCGCCGGCTGGCTGTACTTCCTGAACTGGTCCACCACGGCCGTCGCCGACATCACGGCCGCCGCGACCTACGCCCACTTCTGGGCGATGTTCAGCGACATCCCGCAGTGGGTGCTGGCTCTGATCGCCCTCGCGGTCGTCCTCACCGCCAACCTCATCTCGGTGAGGTACTTCGGCGAGATGGAGTTCTGGTTCGCGATCATCAAGGTTGCCGCGCTGGTGAGCTTCATGTGTGTCGGCATCTTCCTGATCGTCACCCAGCACGACGTCGGCGGTCACACGCCGGGCCTGCACACCATCACCGAAAACGGTGGACTCTTCCCGTCCGGCGTGCTGCCCATGCTGATGGTCGTCCAGGGTGTCGTCTTCGCCTACGCCTCGGTCGAACTGTGCGGTGTCGCCGCGGGCGAGATCAAGAACCCCGAGAAGATCATGCCGAAGGCGATCAACTCGATCATGTGGCGTGTGGGCCTTTTCTACGTCGGCTCGGTCGTGCTGCTCGCCCTGCTGCTGCCGTACACCGCGTACTCCGGCGACGAGAGTCCCTTCGTGACGGTCTTCGACAAGCTCGGCATCCCCGGCGCGGCCGGCGTCATGAACCTCGTCGTTCTGACCGCCGCCCTGTCCAGCCTGAACTCCGGCCTGTACTCCACCGGCCGGATCCTTCGCTCGATGTCGATGGCGGGCTCCGCACCCAAGTTCACCGGGCTCATGAACAAGGGCCAGGTCCCCTACGGTGGCATCCTGCTCACCGCGGCCTTCGGCGTCCTCGGTGTCGGCCTGAACTTCGTCATGCCGGGCCAGGCCTTCGAGATCGTCCTCAACCTCGCGTCGATCGGCATCCTCGGCACCTGGGCGATGATCATGATCTGCTCGCTGCTCTTCTGGCGGCGATCGCAGGACGGCCGGGTGACGCGTCCGGGCTACAAGCTGCCCTGGGCCCCGTACACGCAGATCGTCACGCTCTTCTTCCTGGCGTCCGTGCTGGTCCTGATGTGGCTGGGCGGCGGCGTGGGCCGTGCGACCGTGTACTGCCTCCCGCTCATCGCCGCGGCCCTGGTCGGCGGCTGGTACCTGGTCCGCGGCCGGGTCATGGCGCTGACCGCGCAGCGGCGGACCGAAGAGGTCTGACGGCCCCCTCCGACGGCAGACCCCCCGCACCGGCCGGTGCGGGGGGTCTGGCCGTCCCGGGTCAGGCGGTGGTGACCCGGATCTTGGACTGCTTGTGGGGGAGCTGCTCCCAGTCCTCCATCAGCCGGGCGGTGAGCCCGTGTGACCTGGCGAGTTCGACCAGTGTGTCCGTGCGGTAGTAGAAGTCCTCGCGCAGGACGTGGTGCTGCTTGCCCTCGGTGCGGTTGAAGGTGAAGTCGAAGAACGCGCCCGGGGCCATGACGCGCGCGATGTGGGACAGACACTCGTCGATGACCGCGAGCGGGCAGTGGGAGAACACACTGTGCGCGTGCACCACCGTGAAGTGGCCGGCCGGCAGGGAGGCCAGGCGCAGGTCGCGTACGAGGCCGAGGTGGGGGAGCTTCTCCTGGAGGCCGCGCTCGGCCAGGGTGTCGCCGGCCGCGATGAGGATCTCGGGTGAGATGTCGATCCCGTGGTAGTGGCCGGTGTCCAGATGGTCGATGAACCGCCAGCCGGCGCGCAGATTGCCGCAGCCGATCTCCAGCATCCGGTCGTCGGGGGTGAGCCCGTGCCGTACCAGGTAGTCGAACTGCATCTGGCCGAGAGCGAGCCAGCGTTCCGGGGTCGCGCTGCCCACGGCACGCGAAGGGCTCTTCGCGGCGTCCGCCTTCATCACGGCCCGGTAGTAGGCCACATGATCGCGGGTGGTCAGCCGCAGCTTCCAGTCGCGGCCGAGCCGGCGCAGATGGGGGACCCAGCGGTCGGGGCGACGCACGGCGTATCGGATCTTGTGGGTGAGGGCCGCGCGGTTGGTCCTCATCCGCGCCGGGTCGGTGGTCCCGGTCATCGTCGTACCTCCTGGTTGCCGTGTCTGCCGCCGATGAGCGGAAGGCGCACGGCCAGGGGCGGCCGGCTCCCCCGTGGGCCGGCCACCCCTGACGTGTCCCGTGCTCAGGCCGACTCGGTGGGCAGGCTCGCGTCCGTCCAGTCCTGGATTCCTTCGCGGTACTTGCGGACATCGGTGTACCCGAGGTGGATCAGCCGGCCGGCGACCTGGCCGCTGTTGGGGCAGGCCGAGTTGGAGCAGTATGTCACGATCGAGGCGCTTCGGTCGGGCAACACCTCGGCGGCCCGCGTGTCGACCTCGCCCGGAGCGAGCGCCACCGCACGAAGGGTGCCGCGTGCTTCGCCCAGGCCTGTGTCCAGGAGCCGACGACGCACCGGCGAACCCCTGAGGGCCGGTTCGAGGCGCGTGCCGTCGGGGAGAACTGTCGCGTGGCCGGTGCCGCAGTGCCTCGGTAACACCCGGCCTCTCACGACAACGGAGTCACCCGCATGCATGACGACCGCAGCCTTGTCGAAGCCCGGCTCACGCGCGTCCTCGACGAGCGGATCCGGCCCGCCGTGTATCCCGAGCGGCTGCCGCTGGACGTCACCGTGTGGCACGCGCCGGGCGAACCGGTGCCGGTGGCCGAGGGGCTGGCCGCCGGAACCGGGCCCATCGGTGTCGGCGACAGGTGGGGTGCTCCGTGGGGCACCAGCTGGTTCAAAGTCACCGGGGCCGTCCCGCAGGCCTGGGCCGGCCGGATCGTCGAGGCCCTGCTCGACCTCGGCTTCGACGAGTACATGCCCGGTTTCCAGTGCGAGGGCCTGGTGTACCTCCCCGACGGCGCCCCCGTGAAGGGCCTCAGTCCCCGCAATCAGTGGGTGCGCATCGGGGCTCCCGTCACCGGGGGCGAGCAGGTCGTCCTGCACATCGAGGCCGCTTCCAATCCGGTCGTCTTCGGCCCCCGCCCCTTCGTGCCCACCCTCTTGGGGGACAGAGGGACGGCAGGCAGCGAGCCGCAGTACCGGCTCGGCCGGATGGACCTCGCGGTCTTCGACCTCATGGTGTGGGAGCTCGTCCACGACCTGGAGGTGCTCGGGGAGCTGATGCGGGAACTTCCCGTCGACAGTGCCCGCCGCTGGGACATCCTGCGGGCGGTCGAACGGGCCCTGGACGCGGTCGACCTCCAGGATGTGAACTCCACGGCCATCGCCGCTCGCGAGCAGCTCATCGAAGTGCTGGCCTCGCCCGCCCATCCGGCCGCCCATCACATCAGCGCGGTCGGCCACGCCCATATCGACTCCGCCTGGCTCTGGCCGCTGCGCGAGACCGTGCGCAAAGTGGCGCGTACCGCCTCCAATATGACCGCGCTGCTCGAGGACGAGCCGGACTTCGTCTTCACCATGTCGCAGGCGCAGCAGCTCGCCTGGATCAAGGAACACCGTCCCGAGGTCTACGCGAGGGTGAAGAAGGCCGTGTCGGAGGGCCGTTTCGTGCCCACCGGGGGCATGTGGGTGGAGTCCGACACGAACATGCCCGGCTCGGAGGCGATGGCCCGTCAGTTCGTCCACGGCAAGCGCTTCTTCATCGAGGAGTTCGGTATCGACAACGAGGAGGTGTGGCTGCCCGACACCTTCGGCTTCGCCGCCGGACTGCCGCAGATCATCAGGGCCGCGGGCGCGAAATGGCTGCTCACCCAGAAGATGTCGTGGAGCAGGACCAACACCTTCCCCCATCACACCTTCCTGTGGGAGGGCATCGACGGCTCCCGCGTCTTCACCCACTTCCCGCCCGTCGACACCTACAACTGCTCGATGCACGGCAGGGAAATCGCCCACGCCGCAGCGAACTTCAAGGAGAAGGGAGCCGCCCGGCGGTCTCTCGCCCCGACCGGCTGGGGCGACGGAGGCGGCGGCACCACCCGTGAGATGGTCGCCAAGGCCGCCCGGCTGCGCAGCCTGGAGGGTTCGGCGACGGTCCGCTGGGAGGCGCCCACTGAGTTCTTCGCCAAGGCCGAGGCGGAGTACCCGAACCCGCCCGTATGGGTCGGCGAGCTCTATCTGGAGCTGCACCGGGCCACCCTCACCAGCCAGGCACAGACCAAGCAGGGCAACCGGCGCAGCGAACACCTGCTGCGCGAAGCCGAGTTGTGGGCGGCCACCGCCGCCGTACGCGCCGGATTCCCCTATCCGCACCAACAGCTGGACCGCGTCTGGAAGACCGTGCTGCTGCACCAGTTCCATGACATCCTCCCGGGCTCCTCCATCGCCTGGGTACACAGGGAGGCCAGGCAGACCTACGCCGCGGTCGCGGCCGAACTCGGCGGCATCATCGAGGCTGCCCAGAACGCGCTCGCCGGTGATGGCGGCACCGTCCTGGTCTTCAACGCCGCCCCGCACACCCGGCACGGTGTCGCCGCGGGCGGAGCCGCCCCGGCCGCCGCGGCCGGCCGGAAGCCGGTCATGGCTCCGCGCACGTCCGGAGGGTACGTCCTCGACAACGGCCTGCTCCGGGTCGAGATCGACGGACGCGGACTCGTTGTCTCGGCCTACGACATCCAGGCGCGCCGCGAAGCCCTCCCTCCCGGCGCCGCCGCCGGTCTCCTCCAACTTCACCAGGATCTGCCGAACATGTGGGACGCCTGGGACGTCGACAGCTTCTACCGCAACACCGGCTCGGATCTGACCACGTCCGACCGCATCACCGCGAGCGAGGGCGGGACTTACGTCTCCGTACGCGTCGTACGCACCTTCGGCGACTCCACCGCCACCCAGGTCTTCACCCTCGCCGCCGGGGCGAAGCGCCTGGACATCGACACCGAGGTCGACTGGCACGAGACCGAGAAGTTCCTGAAGATGGCGTTCCCGCTCGACATCCACGCCGAGCGGTACGCCTCCGAGACCCAGTTCGGCCACTTCTTCCGGCCCACCCACACCAACACCAGCTGGGAGGCGGCCAAGTTCGAGGCCTGCAACCACCGCTTCGTGCATCTCGAGGAGCCCGGCTGGGGCGTGGCCGTCGTCAACGACTCGACGTACGGCCATGACGTCACCCGCACGGTGCGGGCCGAGGACAAGGGCACGACGACCACCGTCCGCGTATCCCTGCTGCGCGCACCCCGCTTCCCCGACCCCGAGACCGACCAGGGCGTGCACCGCTTCCGGCACGCGCTCCTTCCCGGCGCGACGATCGGCGACGCGGTGCGCGAGGGCTACGCCGTCAACCTTCCCGAGCGCCGCGTTCCGGGCGGCGCCGCCGTGGCCCCGCTGGTCACCGTCGACGACGACGCGGTCGTGCTCAGCGCGCTCAAGCTCGCCGACGACGGCAGCGGCGATGTGGTCGTACGCCTCTACGAGTCCCGCGGCGGCCGGGCGCGTGCCCTGCTCACCCCCGGATTCGACTACGAGGACGCGTACGCCACGGACCTCCTGGAGCGCCCGCTGGACACCCCCGTGGCCGTCACCGCCGAAGGAATCCAGCTGTCGCTGCGCCCCTTCGAGCTGGTCACCCTCCGTCTGAAGCGGGCCTGAGCACACGGGCGAGGAAGGAACGTGTGCGAGGGTGGCTCGGGCTGCCCAGCACGTCCTCCGGGCGGCCCTCCTCCACCACCGAACCGTCGTCCATGAACACCACACGATCTGCGACATCGCGGGCGAAACCCATCTCATGGGTGACGACCATCATCGTCATGCCTTCGTCGGCGAGTGTGCGCATGACACCCAGCACCTCTCCCACGAGTTCCGGGTCGAGCGCGCTGGTCGGCTCGTCGAACAGCATCAGCGAGGGCCCCATGGACAGGGCCCGGGCGATGGCGACACGCTGCTGCTGACCGCCCGAGAGCTGTGCGGGATAGCTGCTCCCGCGGTCGGCGAGACCGACCTTGGCGAGGTTCTCGCGCGCGATCCGGCCCGCTTCCTCCTTGCTCCGCCCGAGCACCCGGCGCTGGGCGATCGTGAGGTTCTCCAGGACGTTCAGATGCGGAAAGAGGTTGAACTGCTGGAAGACCATGCCGATCCGGCGGCGCACCCGGTCGATGTCGACATCCGGGTCGGTGAGGTCGGTGCCGGCGACGGTCACCTTTCCGCTGGTGGGCTCCTCAAGCAGGTTCACACAGCGCAGCAGGGTGGACTTGCCGGAGCCCGAGGGGCCGATCACGCAGACCACCTCGCCCGGGTCGACGGTGAAGTCGATGCCGCGCAGCACTTCCCGGTCGCCGAACGACTTGCGCAGCCCCTGGATCTCGATCGCCGCGGTCGTCATGTGATCACCGTTCCTTCGCATGACGCGCCTCGAGGCGGCGCACGAGATAGCCGAGCGGGACGGTGACCAGCAGATAGCACAGCCCCGCCACGAAGATCGGCGTGGTGTTGGCCGTCTGGCCGGCGAAGTCGCGGCCGAACTTGGTGAGTTCGCGCTGCTGCAGGGTGACGCCGAGGAACAGCACCAGTGAGGAGTCCTTGAAGAGCAGGACGAGCTCATTGGTCAGCGGAGGCACGATGATCCGGAAGGCCTGCGGAATCACGATCGAACGCATCGCGGTGGCGTGCGGCATACCGAGCGTGCGGGCCGCCTCCAACTGCCCGCGCGGCACCGCCTGGATACCGGCCCGGATCGTCTCCGCCATGTACGCGGCCGAGACCAGCCCCAGCGCACAGGCCACCTGCCCGTACGTCCCCCCGGGGAAGGCCGTCCCGGGGAAGGCGAGCGGCACCCCCACACCCACGAAGATGAAGATCAGCAAGGCGGGGAGCCCGCGGAAGAACTCGATGTACGCCATCGCCACCCACCGGTACGGCGCCACCGACGACAGCCGCATCAGAGCCACGGCCAGGCCCAGGACCAGCCCCGCGGCGAAGCCGCTGAGCGTGTACACCACCGTGTTCAGCAGCGCGACCGTGATCAGATCCGGGAACAGTCGCTCGGCCACGGAAGGCTCCAGGAACTGCTCCTGGAGCCCGTTCCAGTCGGCCAGTACGCCGACGAGCGCCACGGCGACGAAGAAGACGGCGTACTGCACCCCGCGTGCGATACGGCGCTTGCGCCGCGGCGACATCCGTGGACGCGCCTCTTCCGCGTGCTCCTTCGAGGTCAGGGTGGTCACCGGCCGTCGGCGCCCTTCGGCATCGGTCCGATCCACTGTTCGTACAGCTTCTTGTACGTGCCGTCGGCCTTGGCGTCCGTGATGGCCTTGTCGATCAGCTTCAGAAGCTCGGGGTTGCCGTCCTTGCGGACCGCGAAGCCGTACTGCTCACCGGTGTCGAGATTGCCGACGACCTCGAACGCCGCGGCGTTGGCGGAGTCCTTGAGCCAGTTCTGCACCACCGGATAGTCCTGCACGATCACATCGACCTGACCGGTGCGCAGACCGTTGAGCTCGGCGTCGGTGCTCTCGAAGGACTGTGGGTCGGCGCCGTGTTCGCGGGCGAAGTCCTCACCGGTGGTGGCGGACTGCGAGCCGAACTTGAGCTTCTGCTTGACGATGTCCTCGACCGTCGATGCCTTGACGCCCTTGCGGGCCAGCAGCGCCTGCGTCGCATCGAAGTACGGGACGGAGAAGTCCAGGTTCTTCTTACGTTCGTCGGTGATGGTCATACCGGCGGCGGCCACATCGCACGTACCGGCGTTGAGGTCGGCCCCTGTCTTGATCGTCTCGAACGATTTGTCCACGATCTCCTGCTTGACGCCGAGGTCCTCGGCGACGAGATCGATCATCGACACGTCGAAGCCGACGATCTTGCCGCCCTGTTCCGACTGGAAGGGGGCGTACGGCAGATGTGTGCAGGTGGTGAGCTTGCCGGACTTGACCAGCTTCACCCCGCCCGCGGTGGTCGTGCCCTCGTCGCTGCTGCACGCGGCGGCGAGCAGGGTCAGCGAAAGGGCGGCGGTCAGGGCGGCGGATCGGCGGAAGAGCACGCGTGAAGATCGCAATGGTGTCCCCTTGTGAGGCTCATGTTGCGCGCCGAAGAGTGCACAGATTGTGGCACCGCGCCGCAGAGTGCACCAGGTTGCACACCATCACCAGTTGAATACCCGTCCTGCTGGGGGCGGGACGAGGACGGGTGTCGCGCCCCTCAGTCGTCCGTCGCGAGCGGGGCTGTCGGCCCGGGCATCGCCAGTGTCCGCCTGCTCTCGAAACGCACCGGGCGGCCCGTCATCGGATCGGTGAACTCCAGTGTTTTCGCGAGCAGTTGGAGCGGGCGGGCGTAGTCGTCCGGGGCGGGCTCGGCGACCACGGGGTAGACCGGATCATTGAGGAGCGGCAGTCCCAGACTGTTCATGTGCACGCGCAGCTGGTGCGTACGCCCGGTGGCGGGTGTCAGCCGGTACCGGCCGAGGCCGTCGCGGTGCTCCAGCAGCTCGACACGGGTCTCGCTGTTCGGCTCGCCCGACTCCTCCCGGGCCGCCATCACCCCGCGCTCCTTGACGATCCGGCTGCGCACGGTGAGGGGGAGCGCCAGTTCCGGGTCGTACGGAGCGATGGCCTCGTACTCCTTGCGCACCCGGCGGTCACGGAACAGCGTCTGGTACGCCCCGCGATGTTCGGGCCGTACGACGAACAGCGCGAGACCCGCGGTGAGCCGGTCCAGCCGGTGCGCCGGCTGGAGCTCCGGCAGGTCCAGATCGCGCCGCAGCCGGGCCAGCGTGGTCTCGGTGATGTGCCGGCCGCGCGGGGTGGTGGCCAGGAAGTGCGGCTTGTCGGCGATCACGATCCGCTCGTCGCGGTGGACGATCCCCACCACGAACGGGACCGGCTGCTCGGGCGCGAAGTCGCGGTGGAACCAGATGTACCGGCCGGCGGTGTACGGCTCGGCCGCGCCAACGGGACCGTCCGTCCCCACGAACCGGCCCTCGGCGAACATCGCGTCCACGCGCTCGGTGCCGATCGCGGCCGCGAACCGCTCCATCAGGTGATCGCGCACGGTCACCCAGGACCCCTCCGGGTCCGCGGGCAGCCGCAGTCGCGCCGGGTCGATGCCGTACCGCTGCGGCAGCGGGGCTGGTGGGGTCTTGGATCTGCGTCTCACGTGGGGCAAGGGTACGTGGGCCGGCGATGCGGAGGCGGAGACTCCGTTGTCAGTGGGCCCCGATACGGTGACGAGACTTGATCATCCGAGTGGGCGGACAGGGAGGAATCGTGCGGCGCTGGGAGTACGACGACGGCGCATCGTCGAAGTTCTGGGAGGCAGAGGCGGAGGGTGCGACGGTGACGGTCCGCTACGGGCGGATCGGCGCGGACGGCCGTACGCAGGTGAAGGAGTGCGCCTCGGCGGACGCCGCGCGGGAGTACCTGGCCAAGGTGATAGCGGAGAAGGAGCGCAAGGGGTACGAGGAGGCCGGGGCGGCCGAGGTACCGGCGGCCACCGCCGGCGCCTCCGTCGAGGCCGGGGTTCGGGCCGTCGACGAGGACACCTTCACCCTGCCCACCGCCTGGCGACGGCATCTGCACCCCAGGCGCGGCGGCATCCGCCGCACGGTGAAGAAGCCCGCCAAGGACGCGGTGGAGCAGGCCGCCTTCTTCATCGAGAAGGACATGAACTGGATCGAGACAGCCCTGGCCGGTCCGCTTGGTGAACCCCGGCTCGTCGAGGCCGCACAGGCGTACCTCGACGGTGGCGCGGACCCCCTCGGTGCCGCGGTCGTCACGGCGATACGGGGGACCTACGAGACCGACTACTCGGTCTTCGTGGACGCCTGGGTGGCCACCCACGGCCTGCCCTTCGCGGCCAGGGCCACCGTGGAGCTCTTCGAGGTCGATGTCCATTGGGACCAGCACGGGATGAAGCGGACCAATGCGTCCGTCCGGTACCTCGGCGAGGGTGCGCGGCAGTACGTGACCATGCGGCGCCGTCCGGCGGCCGACCGTGTCAGGGCGCTGCTCGCCGCTGCCGACGAGGAGACGTACCGGGCTGCCGTCGCCGGGTTGGCCGGGACCCGGGACGGGTCCCGCCGCCGCATCGTGGCGTCCTATCTCGTCCCCTCCGAGACCGACTGGGTGGCGGAGTGCATTGCCGAGCCCGGTCCCAGCGGCACGGACGACCACACCATCCGCTCGATGCTCTTCTGCTCGCTGAACTCCCCGGAGCAGGTGGACCAGCTGGGCGGCCGGGCCGGGCTCGGGCCCGCCCTCGCCACGATCGCCACGATCACCGAGGGCGTCGGCCCGGCCGTCGCCCCGCTGCTGGCGGAGGCATTGAACCGGAGCTACGTCGGCGGGGACGCACTCAAGCTCGTCGCCGGCGCACTTGTCGAACTGCCCACCGACGAGGCGTTCGGCATCCTGCTGTCCCGCCTGGACGACAAATACGTCCGGCCCGCCCTACTCAAGGCCATGCACCGCTACCCCGTGCGCGCCCTGCGCATGGTGGTGGCCGCGACGCATCAGGGCCCGGCGGCCAGGCAGCTGCTCGCCGCACACATCGGCGGCAACCTGGAGCTGGCCAAGGCCGTGCTGCCCACGCTCGGCCCCGAGGCCGCCGAGGTGGTCAAGGCATGCCTGGACCAGTTCGACCGCGCCGAGGACGCACCGGTCGACGCACTTCCCGAACTGCTGGTCAATCCGCCGTGGACGCGTAAGCGCGTAGTTGCCAAGCCCAAGGTGGTCACCGGGCTGTCAGCGGAAGGGGAACCGCGGATCGCCTGGGCGCAGGGTGAGCGGGACGAGTGGGCCAACACCACGTCCTGGTACGCACGGTGGCGTGCTGACCAGAAGGACAAGTGGGACGATGCGACGCTGCGCCGCGAGATCCAGCACAGCACGGTGCGCTCCGCCGGACTGTTCACCGGGCTGCCGGAAGAACTCGTCCGGCCGCTGCTGGACGAGTGGGACCCGAGCGACCTCTGGGACGGTGAGGACGCGCTGAGGCCCGTGGCCGCCAAGTTCGAACTGGCAGCGCTGCCGTTGCTGCTCAGGGCGGCCCCGCGCCAGCCGCACCCCCTCGGCCGACTGCTCCTGCCGTATGTGTCCGTCGAGGTCGCCCGGCTGATGGCCGACTGGGCGGTCCGGCTCAAGTCGGCCGGTGCCACGGCCCGTACCTGGTTCGCCCGGCACGGTGCCGAAGCCGCCGCTCTGCTCGTCCCCGACGCGGTGGGCAAGGCGAGCGCCGCCCGGCGCGCCGCCGAACAGGCGCTGCGGCAGATCGCCGCCGCCCACGGCGACGACACCGTACGCGCTGCTGCCGCCGCATACGGTCCCGAGGCCACGGAGGCGGTCGACGAGCTGCTCTCGGCCGACCCGTTGGAGAACGCGCTGCCCGCTCGTATGCCCGTGATCTCCGAATGGGCCGAGCCGACGCTGCTACCGCAGATCCAGGTGCGGACCGGCGGTGCGCTGCCCATTGAATCGACTCGGCACGCCGTCACCATGCTGGCCCTGTCCAAGCCGGGCGAGACCTATCCCGGGGTCGCGGTGCTCACGGAGCACTGCGATCCCGACTCGCTCGCCGAGTTCGCCTGGTGCCTGTTCGAGCAGTGGCGCATGTCGGGCATGCCGGCCAAGGAGAGCTGGGCGCTGAACGCCCTCGGTCTGCTCGGCGACGACGAGACGGTCCGCCGGCTCACTCCGGTCCTGCGGGCATGGCCCGGCGAGGGTGCGCACCACCGTGCGGTGGAGGGACTGGACGTGCTGGCCTCCATTGGCACCGATGTCGCTCTGCTGCACCTCCACGGTGTCGCACAGCGCGTGAAGTTCAAGGCGCTGAAGGTCCGCGCTCAGGAAAAGATCGCCGAGGTGGCGGCGGGCCTCGGCCTGTCCGGCGAGCAGCTCGCCGACCGCCTGGTCCCCGACTTCGGCCTGAACACCGACGGTTCCACCGTCATCGACTACGGAACCCGCCGCTTCATCGTGGGCTTCGACGAGCAGCTGCGTCCCTACGTCCTGGACGAGGACGGCAAGCGCCGCAAGGATCTGCCGCAGCCCGGCGCCCGGGACGACGCGAAGCTTGCCCCCGCCGAGCGCAAGCGGTTCATGGCCCTGAAGAAGGACGTTCGTACCATCGCCTCCGACCAGGTGCGCAGGCTGGAGGCCGCCATGGTGGCGGGCCGCTCCTGGACGGCGGAGGAATTCCGAGATCTCTTCGTGCGGCACCCGCTGCTGTGGCACCTGGTGCGGCGCCTGGTGTGGCTGAGCGAGACGGAGGAGGGCACGACCACGGCTTTCCGGGTGGCCGAGGACCGTACCTTCGCCGATGTCGAGGACGACACCTTCGACCTTCCCGAGGGGACGACCGTCCGGCTCCCGCACCCCCTCCACCTGGGCGACGAACTCCCCGCCTGGTCCGAGCTGTTCGCCGACTACGAGATACTCCAACCCTTCGCGCAGATGGGCCGCCCGGTCCATTGCCTCAGCGACGAGGAAGCGGCAGGCTCTCGACTCACCCGCTTCGAAGGGATCACCGTCCCTACGGGCAGGCTGCTCGGCCTGGAGCGGCGCGGCTGGCAGCGCGGCGAACCCCAGGACGCCGGCGTCGAATGCTGGATCTCCAAGCAGCTCGGCCCGGACCGCTACGCCGTGATCAATCCGCACGACGGCATCGCCGTCGGCGCGGTCGATATCTTCCCCGAGCAGAAGCTGGACGCTGTCTGGCTCCATGATTCGCCCGGCGACTGGTCACCGCCTCGCGAGTCGACGCTGCGCTTCGCCGAGCTCGACCCAGTGACCGCCTCCGAGCTGCTCGCCGATCTGACGGAGCTGACCGCCAAGTGAACACAGTTGCAGCGCCCCCGGCTGAGGTCCGGTACGTCGACGAGCTCGCCGCCCTGCGGGCCGCCGACTCCGACCCCCGGCCGCCGGGCCGGCAGCTCAGCCTGCGCGGCCCGGCGGCTCATCACCGGTGACGAAAGCACGTGGGCCGGCGTTGTGGAGGCGGTGACTTCGTTGTCAGTGGGGCCCGCTACGGTGACGACACTTGATCATCTGCGTGGGTGGACAGGGGAGGAACCGTGCGGCGCTGGGAGTACGTCGACGGCACGTCGGCGAAGTTCTGGGAGGCAGAGGCGGAGGGTGCGACGGTGACGGTCCGCTACGGGCGGATCGGCACGGACGGCCGTACGCAGGTGAAGGAGTGCGCCTCGGCGGATGCCGCGCGGGAGTACCTGGCCAAGGCGGCGGGGGAGAAGGAGCGCAAGGGGTACGAGGAGGCCGGCGCGGCGGCGACGCCCGCCGCCGTCGAGGCGCAGGTTCTCGACGAGGACACCTTCGTTCTGCCCATGGCGTGGCGGCGCAAGCTGTACCCGCGGCGCGGCGGTGTCCGCCGCTCCGTTCCCGCCCCGACCAAGAAGGCGCTGCGGGAGGCGGCCGACTGGCTCGCGGCGGACGATCCCGAGGTCGAGTACGGCCTCAGCGAGCCGCGCAGCGAACCACGTCTGGTGGAAGCCGTCAGGGCGCACCAGGCCGGAGAGGCCGACCCCCTCGGTGCCGCGGTCCTCGCCGTGCTCAAGGAAACCTGGCAGTCGGACTACGCCTTGATCGCGCATACCTGGGCCACCACCCACGGCCTGCCCTTCGCCGCCCGGGCCACCGTGGAACTCTTCGAGCTCCGGCTGTATCAAGAACGCGACGAATCAGGGCGCAGGCGCCCTTGGATCGTCACGCTCCCCGAGTACAGCCGCTTTTCCGGGAGCGACCGGCGCCGCCCCGCCGCCGATCGGATCAGGGCCCTCCTTGCCGCAGCCGATGAAACGGCCTACCAGGAGACGGTCAAGGCACTGTCGCAGGCCCGCGACGGCGCTCGCCGTCGCATCATCGCCTCCTACCTCGTCCCCACCGAGGCGGAGTGGGTCGACGAGTGCTGCACCGGCTGGGACTTCAGAGACCACGACGGCTTCGTCTGCGACATGCTGTACTGCTCGCTGAGCTCACCCGAGCAGCTCCAGAAGCTCCGCGGCGCCGACACATACAGATGGTCCCTGGCCGAGTTCGGCACCCTCGCCGAGGGAATCGGTCCCGGCTTCGCCTCGCTGATGGCTTCGGACCTGTCCGACGTCTGGAGGGAACGGGCCCAACGCCTTTCGGGTGTACTGCTCGAACTCCCCACCGACGACGCGTTCGACATCCTGCTGCGCTCCTCGGACAACAAGCACGTGTGGCCCGATCTGGTGAAAGCCGCACAGCGCTATCCGGCGCGCGCCCTGCGCCTACTGGCCGCGGCCGACCGGGGCCCGGCGCTCGAGCACCTGCTCGCCGCCCACATCGCCGGCAACCCGGATCTGGCCAGGACCGTGCTGCCCTCGCTCGACCCGGAGGCCGCCGCAGTGGTCCAGCACTGCCTGGACAAGTTCGACCACGCCGAGGAAGCACCCCTCGACATGCTCCCCGAAGTGCTGGTCACCCCGCCGTGGACACGTGAGCGCGCGGCTGCCGAGCCGAAGGTGGTCAGCGGGCTGACGGCGCAGGAAAAGCCGCGCATCGCCTGGGCACCTGGCGAGCGTGAGGAGTGGGGGGCCACCTGGGCCTACTACGACCGTTGGCACGGAACCGAGGAGCAGGCACGGGACGCCTCCTTCCTGCGTTACGAGATACAGCGCGGCACGGTCCGGTCCGCCGGGGTGATCGTCGCGGCACCGGCCGAACTGATTCAGCCGCTGCTGACGGACTGGGACCCGAGCGACGACCTCTGGGACGCCGACTACGCACTGAAGCCTGTCGCGGCCAAGTACGAACTGGCGATCCTTCCGGCGCTGCTTCGTGCCGCCCGACGCCAGTCGGGTATCGGCCCGCTGCTGCTGCCGTATGTGTCCGTCGAGGTCGCCCGACTGATGGCCGACTGGGCGGTCAGGCTCAAGTCGGCGGGCGCCACGGCCCGTACCTGGTTCGCCCGGCACGGAGCCGAGGTCGCCGCCCTCCTCGTGCCCGACGTGGTGGGGGAGCCGGGCAACGCCAGGCTCGCCGCGGAACAGGCGCTGCGGACCGTCGCCACCGTCCATGGCAACGACACCGTACGCGCCGCCGCCGCTTCGTACGGTCCTCAGGCCGCGGCCGCTGTCGACGAGCTCCTCTCCGTCGACCCGCTGGAGAACGCGCTGCCCGCCCACATGCCGGAGATCCCCGAATGGGCCGAGCCGATGCTCCTGCCGCAGATCCGGGTACGGACCGGAGGAGCGCTGCCTGTCGCATCGGTCCGGCACGCGATCACCATGCTGGCCCTGTCCAAGCCCGGTGAGCCGTACCCGGGTGTCCCCGTGCTCCTCGAGTGCTGCGAGCCCGCATCGCTCGCGGAGTTTGCCTGGGGCCTCTTCGAGCAGTGGCGCAAGTCGGGCATGCCGGCCAAGGAGAGCTGGGCGCTGCACGCCCTCGGACTGCTTGGCGACGACGAGACGGTCCGCCGGCTCACGCCTCTCGTGCGCGCCTGGCCAGGTGAGAGCGCCCACCATCGTGCCGTGGAGGGTCTGGACGTCCTCGCGTCCATCGGCACGGACGTCGCTCTGCTGCATCTGCACGGAGTCGCCCAGCGGGTGAAGTTCAAGGGCCTCAAGGCCCGAGCTCAGGACAAGATCACCGAGGTGGCGGCCAGGCTCGGCCTCACCTCGGCGCAGCTGGCCGACCGCCTCGTCCCCGACCTCGGCCTGAACGCCGACGGCTCCACCGTCATCGACTACGGAACCCGCCGCTTCACCGTGGGCTTTGACGAACAGCTCCGGCCGTATGTTCTGGACGAGGATGGCAAACGCCGTAAGGACCTGCCGCAGGCTGGCGCACAAGACGACGGGGAGCTCGCCCCCGCTGAGCGCAAGCGCTTCATGGCACTCAAGAAGGACGTCCGCACCATCGCCTCCGACCAGGTGCGCCGACTGGAGGCCGCCATGGTGCGGGGCCGCTCCTGGACGGCGCGGGAATTCCGCGACCTCTTCGTCCAGCACCCCCTGCTGTGGCACCTGGTGCGCCGCCTGGTGTGGCTGAGCGAGTCGGAGGACGGCACGGCCACCGCGTTCCGGGTCGCCGAGGACCGTACCCTCGCCGACGTCGAGGACGACGTCTTCGAACTCCCCGCAGGCGCGACCGTTAGCCTGCCGCACCCCCTGCACCTGGGCAATGAACTCCCCGCATGGTCCGAGCTGTTCGCCGACTACGAGATCCTCCAGCCCTTCCCGCAGCTGGGCCGGACCGTGCACCACCTGACGGACGAGGAGGCGGCCGGAGCACGGCTGACCCGCTTCGAGGGAATCACCGTGCCCACGGGCAAGCTGGTGGGCCTGGAGCGGCGCGGCTGGCAGCGCGGCACGCCCGAGGACAACGGAATCGAGCGCTGGATATCCAAGCGCCTCGGACGGGACCGTTATCTGGTCATCGCCCCGGACGTGGGCGTCGCGGTCGGCGCCATCAACGCCTTCCCCGAACAGACGCTGGAGACCGTCTGGCTCGACACCCGGCCCGGTGACTACTGGTCCAGCCGCACCGACTTGCTGCGCTTCGGCGACCTCGACCCTGTGACTGTTTCCGAGCTGCTCGCCGACCTGACGGAGCTGACCGCCAAGTGACCGTACAGACCACCGAGGAACAGCTCCAGCGGCCCCCGGCCGAGGTCCGGTACGCCGACGAGCTGGCCGCCCTGCGCGCAGCCGACTCCGACCCCCGGCCCCCCGGCTGGCAACTGAGCCTGCGTGCGGCACGCCGGTTCATCACCGGCGACGACAGCGCGGGCATCAACCGTAAGTTCGTCGGCAACCCCTCCCTCGTCGACCGCGCCCTGGTGACCCTGGCCACCAGCCGCGGACTGATGCTGGTGGGCGAGCCGGGCACCGCCAAGTCCCTGCTCTCCGAGCTGATCGCGGCCGCCGTCAGCGGCACTTCGACCCTGACGGTGCAGGGCGGCGCGGCCACCACCGAGGACCAGATCAAGTACGGCTGGAACTACGCCCTGCTGGTCTCCGAGGGCCCCTCCACCCGCTCCCTCGTGCCCGCGCCGATGCTGCGCGGCATGGCCGAGGGCCGGATCGTACGGTTCGAGGAGATCACCCGCTGCCCCCTGGAAGTGCAGGACTCGCTGCTGTCCCTGCTCTCCGAGCGGGTGGTGGCCATCCCGGAGCTGGACGGGCCCGACGGCATGGTCTTCGCCAAGCAGGGCTTCAACGTCATCGCCACCGCCAACACCAGGGACCGGGGCGTCAATGAGATGAGTGCCGCACTCAAGCGCCGCTTCAACTTCGAGACGGTCTTCCCGATACCCGACCTCGACACCGAACTCGCCCTCGTCGAGGCCGAAGCGAGCGCGCTGCTGCGCCGCTCCGGCGTCGAGGCCCCGCCCGACCGGGACGTCCTGGAGGTGCTGGTCGGTACGTTCCGCGAGCTGCGGGCAGGTACCTCGCACGACGGCCGTGCGGCGGACCGCCCCTCCGCGGTGATGAGCACCGCCGAGGCCGTCTCCGTCGCCCACGCGGTCGGTGTACGCGGCTGGTTCCTGCGCGGTGAGGCGGGCAGCGCTGCCGATGTGGTCGCCTGCCTGGCCGGCACCGCGGCGAAGGACAGCCCGGAGGACCTGGCCCGGTTGCGCCGCTGTCTTGAGCAGCAGGTGCCGCGCCGCCGCGGCGGGCAGTGGCAGGCCCTGTACGACGCACGTCACCTCCTGGACGGCTGATGACCGCGACGTTCCTGGGCGTGCGCCACCACTCCCCGGCCTGTGCGCGCCTGGTGGCCGCCACCATCGAGGAACTGCGCCCCGCGTACGTCCTGGTGGAGGGCCCCGCCGATATGAACGACCGGCTGGACGAGCTGCTGCTCGGCCACGATCTGCCCATCGCGGCGTTCAGCCACTACCGGGACGAGCAGCGCGCCGCCACCTCCTGGACACCGCTGTGCGACTACTCCCCGGAGTGGGTCGCACTCCGGGCGGGCCGGGCCGCCGGAGCCCAGGTGCGGTTCATCGATCTGCCCGCCTGGCACCCGGCGTTCGCGGAGCGCACCAACCGGTACGCCGACGCGGAGGCCCGCTATGCGCAGGCCACCGAACGGCTCTGCCGCCACTTCTCGGTCGACTCCGTCGACACCCTGTGGGACACGCTGTTCGAGGTCGAGACGGACGAAGGCCTGAGGGAGCGCCTCGACACCTACTTCCAGCTGGTACGCGGTGACGCCGAAGCGGATGCGGGCGACCAGGCCCGCGAGGAGTACATGGCCTCCTGGGTACGTGCCGCCCTCGCCGAGGCGGGGGAGCGCCCGGTGCTCGTGGTCACCGGCGGCTTCCACCAGCCGGCGCTGCGCGCCCTGGCCGGACAGCCTGCGCAGGGCCTGCCCGATGTGCCCGAGCCACCGCCCGGTGCGCTCAGCGGCAGCTTCCTCGTGCCGTACTCCTTCCGGCAGTTGGACGCCTTCGCCGGATACCAGTCCGGTATGCCCTCGCCCGGCTACTACCAGGACGTATGGGAGCACGGCGCAGAGGCCGCCGCCGACCGCCTGCTGCGCGCGGTGGCCGGGCGGCTGCGCGCCCGCAAGTACCCGGTGTCCACGGCGGACCTGATCGCCGCCCGCGGCCTGACCCAGGGGCTGACGGCGCTGCGCGGCCACCCCGGACCTGCCAGGACCGACGTCCTGGACGGTCTCGCGGGAGCCCTGATCAGCGACGACCTGGACCAGCCGCTGCCGTGGACCACCTGCGGCACGCTCACCGCGGGCACCCACCCCGTGGTGGTCGAGATGGTCGCCGCGTGCAGCGGCGAGCGTGTCGGCCGACTGCACCCCGACACGCCCGCGCCGCCGCTCGTCCACGACGTGACGGCACGGCTCGCGCAACTGCGACTCGACGCGCACGAGCCGTTCTCCCTCGATCTGACCACCCGCCCGGGCCTCGAGCGCAGCCGGGCCCTGCACCGTCTGCGCGTCCTCGGGATCCCCGGGTACGAGCGGGCGTCGGGCCCCGAACACGGCGCCGACCCGCAGTTCACCGAACGCTGGGAGCCGAGGCCCGCTCCCGGCCGGGAGGCCGCACTGGTCGAGGCGGGAGCGTACGGAGCACGCCTCGACGAGGCGGCCTCGGTGGCCCTCTCCGAACAGGCCCGGGATCTCGACGCGAACCCCGCCCTGCTCGCCCGGACGCTGTTCGACGCCGTGCTGTGCGGCGTGGGCGGACTGTCCGAGCAGCTGCTGGCCGCGCTCGCCGCACGCGTGGGCGAGCTGAGCGAGCCCGGTCCGCTCGGCGAGGTGCTCGCCGCGGCGCTCGGCCTGTGGCGGCACGACCGGGTGTACGGCGTGGCGCAGGGTCCGTTGCTCGCCGCCGTCATCGACGGCGCCACCACACGCCTGCTCTGGCTGTTCGAAGGCATGCACGGCGGTACGTCCGGCATCGACTTCGACCTGCTGCGAGCCGTCGTCGCCCTGCGGGACGTGCTGCTTCACGCGGCCGGACTGCTCTCTGTTTCCCGCGAAGCGGCAGCCGCGGTCGCCCTTCGTATCAGCGCGGACCCGGCTGCCCCCGCGGATCTGCGCGGCGCGGCGTGCGGCTTGCGACGCTGCCTTGCCGCGAGCCCGGTGTCGCCGCCCCGAACGCCGGACGGGCTTGGGGGTGATGTCAGCCTCGTCGCCCTGCCCGTCGCCGCGCTGGGCGACTGGCTCGCCGGCCTGTTCGCGCTGGCCCGCGACGAGGTCGCATCCCTCGTCGGCGACCTCGACGACGTCATCGGCGCGATGGGCGACGCCGAATTCCTCACGGCCCTGCCCGCGTTGCGCCAGGCCTTCGCCTTCTTCCCGCCGCGCGAGCGCGAACGCATCGCCCAGCGCCTGCTGGAGCGCCGCGACGTACGCGGCTCTGCGCGCTCCCTGCTGCGTACGAGCGCGGACCCGCTGCTGATCACCCGGGCCAAGTCCCTGGAGGAGAACGTGAACCGGCTGCTCGACCGCTACGGACTGCTGCGATGACCACCGAAGACCCCGCCCTCGAACGCTGGCGGCTCATCCTCGGCGCCCCCGCGGAGCGCTGCACCGGCCCCCTGGGCGAGGCGGCGGCCGCCCGTGACGCCGCGCTGGACTGGCTGTACGGCCGCGACGAGGACCTCGCCCGGCGCGGCGTGCGCCGCCCCGCGGCGACCACACGCGAGGGCGGCGACGGCTCGTCCGTGGTGACCGCCGTGGACTGGCTCGACGATATCCACCGGCTCTTCCCCAAGGAGACCGTCGAGCGGCTGGAACGGGACGCCGTCGAACGCTACGGAATCCAGGAGATCGTCACCGACCCGGCGGTACTGGAACGCGTCGAGCCCAGCCCGACCCTGCTCCGCGCGGTACTGCGCACCAAGCACCTGATGAACCCGGAGGTGCTCAGGCTCGCCCGGCGCATCGTGGAGTCCGTGGTCCGTCAGCTGATGGAACGCCTGAACCCCGAGGTCCGCCGCGCCTTCCACGGCACCCGGTCCCGCCGCCCCAGCAGGCTGCCGCTGGCCCGGGACTTCGACTTCCGGCAGACGGTCCGAGCGAACCTCGCGCACTACCAGCCCGAGCACCGGCGCCTGCTGATCGAGCGCCCGTACTTCCACTCCCGCACCCGCCGCCACCTCGAACAGTGGCAACTGGTGCTGCTGGTGGACCAGTCGGGCTCGATGGCCGGCTCGGTCATCCACTCCGCGGTGACCGCCGCGTGCCTGTGGAACCTGCCCGGTCTGAAGACCCACCTCATCGCCTTCGACACCTCGGTCGTGGACCTCAGCAGCGATGTGAGCGACCCCGTGGAGCTGCTGATGCGTGTACAGCTCGGCGGCGGCACGGACATCGCACAGGCCGTGGACTACGGCGCGGGCCTGATCGACAATCCGCGCCGCTGCGTCTTCGCCGTGATCACGGACTTCTACGAAGGAGGCGACCCCTACCGGCTGGTACGTACGGTCCGCTCCCTGGTCGAACAGGGCACGACGGTACTCGGCCTGGCCGCTCTCGACGAGGAGGCCAACCCCCACTACGACCGTGAGCTGGCCGGCCGGCTCGCGGAGGCCGGCGCGCATGTGGGCGCCATGACACCGGGCCGGCTCGCGGAGTTCGTCGCGGAGAGGCTGGGCCGATGACCACGATCATACGTACGGACCTGCTGGCCCTGACCCCGGACACCCTTGCCGCACTCGCCAACCGGGGCCTGGTCAAGCGGGCGGCGAAGGAGCTCGACGCGGGCACCGGGCCGGCCGTCACGACCGGCCCGGACGGCACGGTGAACGGCCGGTTCGGCGACGGCACGGAGGCGGTGCTGCCACCGGGCACGGGTCTGGACACCGCCACGTGCGGCTGCGGCGCGCCCGGTGTGTGCCGGCATGTCGTCGGCCTGGTGCTGGCCTACCAGAGGACCGCGGCAGAAGAGGAGCCCCGGGCCGCCGCCGAAGCCGAGTGGTCCCCGGGCGGTATCGACGACGAGACGCTGGCCATGGCAGTGGGCACCCGGGCGCTCGCCGCCGCCCGGCGCACGTTCGAGCGCGGCTACACCGCCCAGGTGCACCGTCCCGTCCCCGGTCGCACGGAAGGTCCCTGGGTCGAACTGCCCACCTGCACCGTGCGCTTCCCCGTCCCCGGCGAGGTCGGTTACGCCCTCACCGATGCCGCCGAAGCACTTCGCGGGGAGATGGTGGCCCTGGCCGTCTGGGCATTCCGTGCCGCCGATGCGGCCGGCCCGGACAGGATCGACGTAGGCGGCCGGACCACGGTCCTGCGGACGGACACCGCGGTCGCCCTCGCCGACGACGTCCTCCTGGGAGGGGTCACCCATGCGGACGCGGTCCTCGTCAACACCCTGCGCCGGGCGGGCGCCCGGCTGACCGCCGGCTCGCTGCACTGGCCCGCGGCCGCGCTCGCGGACCTCACCGACCAGCTCGCCGCCCATGCCGCCCGCAGCGCCCACTACCGCCCCGAGCGTGTCGCCGAGCTCCTCGCCGAACTGCACGCCCGCCACCGGGCCGCAGGGACGGACACCGCCCCCGACGTGCTGGGCGTCAAGGAAGCGGGGGAGACCCCGCTGCGCCGGGTGCGTCTCACCGCGCTGGGCTGCCGCATCCGGGGCACCGCGCAGGAGCCCTTCGCCGAGGTCCATCTCGCGCACGCCGACGCGGGCATCGTGCTGGTCCTCCGTAAGGCCTGGACGCACGACAGCCCGCTGACCGGACACGAGCTGGCGTCCCGGCGCATCCTCGGCACCACCCTTGCCGCGCTGTCGGCCGGCAGCCTGGTCAGCGAGGACGCCCGGCGGAGCGCCTCCCGTACCCTCTCCATCGCCCGCGGCCGCCTCGCCGCCACGAGCGTGACCCCGGTCGGCTCGGCCTGGTCCCGCCTGCCCGAGCCGCTGCTCGTACGCGACCTCGCCGCGCACACCGCGTCCTGGGAGGGCCGGCCCCCGCGGCTGATCCGCCCGCGGGTCGAAGCCGAGACGGTCCGTGCCGTCACGATCTCCGAAGTGGAGAGCGTGGGCTACGACCCGGCCGAGCAGCGACTGGAAGCGGCTGTACGGGACGAGGCGGGCACCCGGGCGTATGTGTCCGCCGTGTACGACCCCCTGTGCCCTGGCGCCCTGGACGCCCTCGCCCAGGCCCTGAGCGGCGAGGTCCACTGTGTCACCGGCGCCCTCCACCGCTCCGGCGGCCGCATCGTCGTCGACCCGATCGCTCTCCTCACGCCCGCCGGGGTGACCGTCCCCGATCTCGCTCCGGGAGAAGGCACCACAGCCCTTCCCGGCACGCTGCTCACCCCGTCCGCCGACCCGCTGGCCGAGGCCCTCGGCGAGGCGCTCTCCGCCCTCGCCGACGCCGCCCACCACGGTCTGCGCCACCTCACGGCCCCGGCACGGGAGAGGCTGCGCGGAGCCGCCGGCCGGCTGTCCCGGACCGGCCTCGACAGGGCCGCCGCACTGCTGCGGACCTTCCTGGACACACTCCACGGCCAGGGCGCCGAGGCGGCGGCCGGTGCCTGGGCGGACGCGCAGATCCATCTGATGGTCAGCGCTGAACTGCAGGTGTCACAAGCGCCTGATCCGTCTCCGGCTGCCGGGGTCCCATCCTGAGCAGCCTGGCCTTCACGCCTTCGGGCAGCATCGGAGCGGGCGCGCGACACGGACCCGAAACCGGGCATCGCCTCCCGTCGCGAACCGGCCCGCCTCGACCTGGGCTGAGACCAGGTCGAGGCGGGCCAGTTCGCGACGGTCTCCGCTCCTGGGGGCGGCGGTCGCGGCTTCGCCGGCCGGGCTTCACGGCCCCGCTGTTGATGGCGGCTTGCCGTCACCTGGGTCGCCGGCCTGCGGGTGTGGCCCGTGGACCGGTGACCGTACCGGAGGCGCGGGGGAGTTCGTCGTCGCCGTAGATGTCCTCCAGCCAGTTGGTCTGGTAGATGGTGTCGAGATAGCGCTCGCCGAGGTCCGGGGCGATGGCCACCGCGGTGAGCTGACGATCGTCGTGCTGGGCCAGCCAGCTCATCGCGCCGCTGACCACCGTGCCGGTGGATCCGCCGAACAGGAAGCCGCGTCTGGCCAGCCGATGGCAGGCACGGATGGTGTCCGCCTCCTTGACGCGTACCACCTCGTCCACATAGGACTCGTCGAGCAGCGGCGGACGGATGCTCATGCCGAGCCCGGGAATCATCCGGCGGCCCGGCGTGCCACCGAAGATCACCGAGCCGACGCTGTCCACCGCGACGATCCGCACCGGCCGGTGCCACTCCCGGAAGTAGCGCGCGCAGCCCATCAGGGTTCCGGTGGTTCCGGCCCCGACGAACAGCACGTCCACTCGCGGGAAGCGCCGGGCGATCTTCGGCGCGGTCGTACGGTAGTGAGCCTTCCAGTTGTTCGGATTGGTGTACTGGCTGAGCCATACGTACCGGTCGTCGGAGGCACACAGAGCGCGGACGTAGTCGATGCGAGCCTGGAGAAAGCCACCGTTGGCCTCCTGTCCGGCGATGATGTGCACCTGACTGCCCAGCGCCTCCATCATCAGCCTGGTCGACAGGTTGCAGCGGGCATCCGTCACGCACAGGAACTGGTAGCCCTTGCTTGCCGCGATCATGCCCAGCGCCACGCCGAGGTTTCCGGACGAGGACTCGACCAGGATCGAGTCCGGCGTCAGGACCCCGTCGCGCTCGGCGCTCTCCACCATCTCGATCGCGGCTTTCATCTTGATCGAGCCGGCGAAGTTGAAACCCTCGCACTTCAGGAAGAGCGACCGCCCGAAGATCGACCGCAGGTCGACATAGAGCTCGTCCTCGTTGAAGGCATGGGGAACGGAAATGACGGGCACATTGGTCTCCTCATCTACGGCAGAGCACTTCCGGAGCATCCGTCGGCCCTGGACCGGTTTCAATCGATTCCGGCCGGGCCTCCGTCGACGCTCTCGGCGGCTCAGCCGTACCGGCGCAATTCGTGGAAGAAGTCGTCGATGACGTGCAACTCTTGTGAGCGGGCCACCTCGTCGTGGACCCACTTGCCGACCGCGAGGTCGAGCACCCCGAGGCCGAAGGGCGAGAACACCACCGGCCGGCCCTCCGGGACCGTCACCCGCCCGGCCATCACGTCGTCCAGGGTGCCGAGCAGGAAGTCCCGGTTGCCTGTGAGCTGCTCGGCCAGATGAGGCGAGGTGTCGGCCTTCAGACAGTGCTCGATGTCGTCGACGACGTTGGTCGAGGCGAGCAGGATCTCCGGCGCGAGGTCGCGCAGCGACACATGCAGCACCAGCGGGTTGTGTTCGAACCACGACAGCTCGTGCACATGCGGCTCACCGGCGACGGTGGCGAAGACCACCAGGTCGCTGGAGCGGATCAGCTGTTCGGCGCTGTCGTGCACGGTGATCCGGCCGTCGGCGCCCGACTGTTCCAGATGACAGCGGAAGCCGGCCGCGCTGTCCGCGGACAAGTCGTGCACCCCGATGTCGTCGAACGACCAGCCGGTGCCGACCAGGAAGGTGTGGATATAGCGGGCGATCAGGCCCGTCCCGACGAATCCGACGCGCGTCGGGCGCTGACGGCCGCGGCTGAGCCGGTCGGCCGCCAGGGCCGCCGATGCGGCCGTCCTGGTCGCGCTGATGATCGAGCTTTCCAGGCAGGCGAACGGGTAGCCGGTGTAATGGTCGTTGAGGATCAGCACGGCCGAGGCCCGAGGGATGCCGGACGCCACGTTACCGGGGAAGCTGGAGATCCATTTGATGCCGTCCACCCGTACCCGCCCGCCGATCGAGGCCGGCAGCGCGATGATCCGGGAGGACGGACGATCGGGGAAGCGCAGGAAGTAGGAGGGCGGGTTCACCGAATCACCGGCGCCGTGCAGCCGGTACGTGGCCTCGACCAGCTCCACGATCTGCTTCTCGCGTCCCTGCAGCGCGCGCTGGACCTGCGCACCGGAGATCACCGCGAACGGTGGCACGGTGACCGGCTCGGGCATGGCGGACTTCGTTGAAGTGGATCTCATGGTGATCATGCGGCAGTCACCTCGACAGTGGGGGAGCAGTCGGCAAGGCGCACCGCGTCGGCCATCGCCACGAGTACCTCGCGGGGCCCCTCGAAGGCCTCCCTGCTGTGCGCGGTACGGACGTTGTCGACGAGCATCAGGTCGCCGGCCTGCCAGGGTTCGCGTGCGGTGTTGTCCTCGTAGACCTTGTTGAGAAGCTGCACGACGTCCTCGCCGATTGCGTCGCCGTTGCCGTAGCAGGTGTTGAACGGCAGCCCGTCGGCGCCGTACGAGTCCAGCAGGAACTCGCGCACCTCGGGGGCGATCGTCCACTCGTTGAGGAACGCGATCTGGTTGAACCAGCAGCGCCGGCCGGTGACCGGATGGCGCACCACGGCGCTGCGCCGCTGCCTGGTGCGCAGTCCACCGTCGGGCTGCCACTCGAACTCGATCGCGTTGGCACGGCAGTAGTGCTCGATGGCGCCCCGGTCCTCGGTGCCGAACGACTCGGCCAAGGACGCTCCGATCTCGTCGTTGTAACTGCGCGTGAGCAGCCAGCCCTCCCGCTCGAACCGCCCGGTCAGCTCGGTGGGCAGCGCCTCGAGCACGGTGGACGCGTCGGCCACCGCGGTCGCCCCGCCCTCGGCGGGCGCGCCCAGGCACGCGAACATCATCAGTCCGGGGAACTCGAGCGTGTAGCTCAGTTCGTGGTGCATGCACATCGGCTGGTTCTGCGGCCACTTCGAGGAGGAGTACACACCGTCGGAGTAGATCTGCCGGGGTGCGAAGGACTCCTTCTCGGTCATCAGGCCGTTGGCGAGCCGCCGGAAGACGGCACCGGTCTCGGCCGCGTCGCGCAGCCCGAGACCGCGGGCCAGGACCGCACCGTGCTCGGCCACGATGGCTCGCAGCGCGTCCCGGTGCTCGGCCGCCCAGCTCAGAGCACCGTCGGTGGTCTCGACGCGCAGCATCGGCGGTCTGCCCGGTTGCAGCTCCAGGTCGAGGAGTGACGCCGGGGATGTGGACGACATCTCGGTTTCCTTTCTCTTGCCGCTCAGGAAGACATCAGCAGTTCGGCGGCGTGCAGCACGGCCTTTGCCGCCTCTGCCGGACGGGTTCGCAGGAAGTAGTGGCCGCCGTTCGCGAGTTCGTGCAGGTCGACGTGTTCGGCAAGCAGCTGCCAGTCGCGGTGTCGGGACGAGGAATCCGCCGTGCTCGGGTCGTCCGCGGCGACCACCACGGTGACCGGCGCGGACAGCTTCACCGTCGGCGGTGCGTCCAGGACATCGGCGAAATAGCGGTGCGCGGACACACAGTCGTGCCGATAGGCGGCGCCGACACGTTCGGCATGCGGCGCGTCGAGCTCACCGAGTCCGGTGTAGCCGCTGTCCGCGCTCAGCCTCGCGGCGATCTCGGCGTCGCTCGGCCCGGTCAGCTCGGTGATCGCGGCACGCCGGCCGACGGCGTCACCGAGCAGCTGCGCCCCGAGGAACACCCGCTGGACGTCCACTCCGCGTTCCTGGAGCTTCCTGGCCGTCTCCACCGCGAACGCGGTGCCCGAGGAGTGGCCCCACAGCATGACCGTGGTCAGGCCGCGCTCGGTGATCTCGGCGACGACCTGTTCGACCACCTGTGCCATCGGCGCGAAGGGCTCGCGCTCGGCGGTTACGTCGTGACCGGGCAACTCGACGGCGTAGACCGCGGGCCCGCTGCCCGACAGCGCCCTGGCCATCGGCTGGAAGTTCACCGCGTTGCCGCCCGCATAGGGGAAGCAGACCAGGGCACCGGCCTGCGCACTGTTCGACCCCGAGAGCGCGTGCAGAAGTCCGGAGCGCCCCTCGGGCCCGGCGTCGATCAGTCCGGCCAGATCGGCGAGGACCGGGTGACGGGTGACGTCCTTGAGCGACACCGCACGGTCCAGGGCGATCGCCAGCTTCACGGCCGACAGCGAGGTGCCGCCCAGATCGAAGAAGTGGTCACGCCGTCCGATCCGGGTGTACGGGATGCCCAGCACCTCTGCCCACGCGGCCGCCAGCCGCTGTTCTGCCGGGGTAGTCGGCTGGCTGTAGTCGCCCTCGACGGCGGCTAGTTCTCCGGCCAGCGCTGTCAGCGTCTTCCTGTCGATCTTGCTGTTGGCAGTCAGCGGCAGGCTTTCCCGCCAGTGGAAGGCGGACGGGACCATGTACTCCGGCAGTGATCCGCCCAGGCGGTTCAGCAGGACGTCGGTCTCGACCGGCCGTGGGCCGGAGTAGAAGGCCACCAGGTGCTTGCTCTGGTCGCTCCGTTCGGCGACCACCACCGCACCGTCGCGGACACCGGGCACCCGCAGCAGGGTGTTCTCGATCTCACCGATCTCGATCCGGAAGCCACGGATCTTGACCTGGGTGTCCTTCCGGCCGAGAAACTCGAGCTTGCCCTCGGGCAGCCAGCGACCGTAGTCGCCCCCTCGGTAGAGGCGGTTGCCCGGCCGGTGCGGATCGGGCATGAAGGCCGCCCGGGTGCGCTCGGGGTCGTTGACGTAGCCGCGGCCGACGCAGACTCCGGAGAAGACGATCGCACCGGGGGCGCCCAGCGGCACCGGTGACAGATGCTCGTCGACGACATAGATGTGCGTGTTGTTGACCGGAGGACCGAGCGGGACACGCTCCCGGTCCGGCACCCGGTCCATGACCTCGTGGTTGGTGTCGTCCGACGTCTCCGTCAACCCGTAGGCGTTGACCAGCTTGATCCCGGGCTGGGCCGCGAACCAGCGCTGGGTGAGCTCCTTCTTCAGCGCCTCGCCGGTGACCGAGACACACCGCAGGTCCGGCAGTCGGCTGGGGCGCTGCTCCAGACAGGACAGGACGACTTCGAGATACGACGGCACGACCTGCAGCACCGAGACCCGGCCGTCGGTGATCCGGTCGAGGAACCGCGGGACGTCCAGGATCACCTCCTGCTCGACCAGCAGCGTCCGCCCACCGACCAGGAGCGCGGAAACCAGTTGCCACAGCGAGATGTCGAAGCACTGGGGTGCGGTCTGGGCAACCACCTGCCCCTCGCTGATCCCCAGGTCGTCGATCTTGGCGTAGAGGTGGTTGAGCATGCCCGCGTGCTCGCACATCGCACCCTTGGGCTCACCCGTGGAGCCGGAGGTGAAGTAGATGTAGGCGAGCTGGTCCCGCGCCACGTCCACGCCGAGATCATCGTCGGCATGGCCTTCCTGAGAGGTCGTGTCGATGAACAGTGTCCGGACTCCGGACAGCGAGTCGAGGGCCTGGTCGAGCCAGGCGGTACTGCCGGGTTCCGTCAGCACGAGCCGGCACCCGGCACGGGAGAGCGTGGTCGCGATGCGGTCGGCCGGGAAATGGGGCTCGATGGGCAGGTACACGCCACCGGCCTTGAAGACGGCGAGGACGGCGGCCATCCAGTCCAGGTTGCGTTCGGTCACGACCGCGACGACACCTTCGGGGCGCAGTCCTCGCGCCAGCAGGGCTCGTCCCAGCCGGTTGGCACGGACGTTGAGTTCCTGATAGGTCAGCTGCCGGTCGCCGTGCACTGCCGCGACGGCGTCCGGATGGGCCTTGACCCGCTCCTCGAACAGCTCGTGGAACCGGCGGTCCGGCAGCTTTCGCCGGGGTCCGGCGAGCCCTTCGATCTGGAAGCGGAGCTCCTCGGCGGAGAGCAGGCTCTGCCGCCCGTGCTCGGCGTCCGGATCGGCGGCGATCAGCGTGAGCGCGGTGACGTGATAACCGGCGATCCTGGCGGCGCTGTCCGTGTCGAGCGCGTCGGTCCGGTATCGCAGCCGCAGTACGAGCCGGCCGTCGTCCCGCGAGACTCCCAGCCGCAGCACGGAACTCTCCGCGAGGTCGCCGCCGACGTCCGTGGGGTCGAACACGGTCTCCGGCGACGGCTCGGGCAGGCCCAGGTCGCGTCGGAGGTCGTCGACCGGGAAGTCCTTGTGGGAGAGCAGCTCCGACTCGACCCGACGGGTGTTCAGCAGCAGCGTCTGCCACGAGCCGGGTTCGGTCGTCAGCCGACAGGGCAACGGCCGGCCGCCCTCCGCGGCGACGTAGCCGGTGACGACCTCGTGCTCGCCGGACAGGGCGGAGAGCACCTTGGCGTGCGCGGCCAGCAGTATCGAGCCGAACGGCACCGTGAGGTCGGCCGCCAGCCGGCCCAACGCCTCCACGACGTCGTCCGGAACCGTCGCCCGGTACTCGTCGACGCCCGTCACCGGCGTGAGCGTCCATCGCGGGACCGTCGTGAATCCACCGGCGACGAGTACACCGCGCCAGAACTCCCGGCCGTCCTCCATGTGCGTTCCCATGGGACCTTCCCTCAACTCCTCTGCTTCGCCACAGCGCTGACCGCCGCGGGCTGATACGGGGCATCGCGCATTTCCGTGGCCGGGTTGCCCCCCCACCGTGCGTGCTGGGGGATCTCTTCGCCTTTCATGAGAAAGGAGTCGGCGTCGAGCACCGCACCGTCGCCCATCGTCACGCCGTAGTGGACGTGGGCGCCGATTCCGATGGTGCAGCCGTCGCCGATCGTGCTGCGGTCGGACTTGAAGGTGCCGTCCTCCTGCGAGTGGCACTGGATCTTGCTTCCCGCATTGAGCGTGCAGTTGTCGCCGATTCTGGTGAGCGTCCGTTCCGTCAGATAGCAGCCGTCGTCGAAGACTTTGCTGCCGATTCGAACGCCCAGCATGCGCCAGATCAGATTCTTGAACGGGGTTCCGTTGAAGATTTCGAGGTATTCGTCGGGAACCTTCCACAGACGTTCGTGCCACCAGAAGTACGGGTCGTAGATGGAGCACAACCGCGGTTGCAGCGCGCGGAACGCCGCGATGCCCCGCTCCACCAGTACGAGGTAGACAACGGTGAATCCGAGGGAGAGTGCCGTATACGTGGCGATCATCACATTTCCGAAAACACCGTAGAGATCGACGGCTGCGAGGCCGAGCAGCGTGAGCATGCAGACGTGCAGCCATCGCACGAACAGGAAGAAGACGATCGAGCGCATGTTGTAGCGGTTCTTCGCGGCAAGGCTGCGGCGGAACGCTTCCCCCGTCCGGAGATGGTCGAAACGGCCGTCGCGCTCCACCGACCG
The DNA here is from genome assembly GCF_039536205.1 of Streptomyces sannanensis. Classification (GTDB taxonomy): domain Bacteria; phylum Actinomycetota; class Actinomycetes; order Streptomycetales; family Streptomycetaceae; genus Streptomyces; species Streptomyces sannanensis. The sequence goes on from NZ_BAAAYL010000001.1 coordinate 6,165,579, forward strand.
GGGAATCTCGAAGCACGGTGAGCCGAGCAGGCCCACGCCCTTGCGGACTTCGCCGTCGATCGGAACCATCACCTTCGTGGCGAGCAGGCAGTTCTCGCCCGTTCTGGCCTCTGTGGGATAGGCGATGTTGTTCCCGATGAAGTTGCGCTGCCCGATCGACACCCGGGACACCCGGAAGGACGTGCTCGTGAAGTCCGCATTCATGATCGAGATGCCGTCGGCGATCATTGTTCCGCTGCCGACAGAAGTCAGGAACGGCGTCTCGTGCGCCAACTCCGTACCGAAATTCGACCCGGTCTGCTCCACCTTGGACAAGTCGTATCCAAGGCCGCGCAGATAGTGGACGATGAACGAGCTGTCACCCAAAAGCCATTTGAAGAACTTCAGGTTGGTCATGCGCGCGAGCGCCCGCTGTGTCGCGTAGTGGAACCCGTACAGCGGATAGACGGTGTCCGGCTTGATCATCAGGTTCATCAGGCGCGGAACGGTGAACAGCAGGGCGAGACCCACAACGAGGAAGCCGAAGAACAACACGAAGGACAGGACCAGCGCGTCGATGTAGAGAGCCGGCGATGTGATCTCCGCCGAGCCCGGGCCCAGCCGGCTGCTCAGCGCCGGAACCAACGTCAGCAGCATGTACAAGCCACCGAGCGCCAGCGGGATGTACAGGAAGAACAGCTGGAGCAGGGTGGCGAGGCCGAATCCGGCCCGGCGCAGCGTGCCGCACTCCGCGGGCGGGATCCTGACGTAGTCGACCTCGGTGCGCTGCGCGGGGGATCCGTGCCACCGCTGGCCGTCCGGGACGGCCTGCCCGCTGTACAGCGCCGAGGTGTGTCCGAGTTGCGCCCCGTCGCCCATCGACGTGTCGATGTCGAGCACGGTCTTCTCGCCGATGAACACGTCGCGGCCGAGAGTGACCCGGCCGGTCTGGATACGTCCGGCGTGCGCGCGGTAGCAGAGGAAGAACGAGTCCTTGCGGATCACCGTACCGGCGCCGACCGTGAACAGGTCGGTGCAGACTGGAAGAGTACGCGAAAGGATCGTGACGTTCTTGCCGATCCGCGCGCCGAGGGCCCGAAGATACAGCACGTACAGCGGATTGCCGACGAAGAAGATCATCGGGTTCGCGTGGACCAGCACCCTGACGATCCAGAAACGGAGATAGGCGAGGCTCCAGACCGGGAACTCGACGGGTTTCCATCGGCCGATGAGAATCCATTTGGCCGCGATCGGGAAAATGCACAGACCGAAGAAGGCCGCGCTGCCGAAAAGGGCTGAGCGCAGATAGATGCCGATCGGGCCCGACCCGTCAGATATCCATTCGAATCCCCGGGCGGTGACAAGTCCGGTGAGGAACGTGTATCCGAGGAAGAACAGCAACTGCAACGTTCCGCAGAGGAGGTACTGCGGCGTGCTCACCGGTTTCACCACTTCGGCCGGCGGCGGGGCCGACGACTCGACGGCGCTGGATGCGACGTTCGAGAGCGCCGTCGCCAGGTCTCGGATCGTCGGATGCCGGTAGATGTCCTTCATCGACACCGAGGGGAGGTCCGCCCTTTTCCTGACCCGTGCGCAGAACTGGGCCATGACCAAGGAGTTCGCCCCCAGGTCGTCGAAGAAGTGGCTGTCGACCGACACCTGTTCGACACCCACGACGTGTGCCAGCACCTCGGCCAGAACCGTCTCGGTGTCGGTCGCCGCATCTGAAGACAGGCTTTGACTGATTCCGGGGTCACCGGGCTCGGACGTCAAGACCTCGACGGATTTTTCCACCATGCAAGCTCCTGAGGAAATGTCGGCCACCATCGGCCGATTCGGTCGCACCCGGTGCCCTCGTTCTGGAAAAAACGAGGTCATGAGCTTGGTCGGGAAAGCTGCGCACTCAGTCTGTGCCGTCCCCCATCGGGCTGCCACTCGAAGTCGATCGCGTCCGCGAGGCAGTGGTCCTTGAATTCCCGTAGTCCTCGCCGCCGGACTCCCGGCCTGATCCGCCAAGCGCGGGCGCAGGCCCCGAGCGGAGTCCTGCTGCCATCGGGTTGCGGTGATCGACCGAACGGGTTGCGGCCACTCCCGCTTCGGGGCCGTGCCCCGCGCTCCCTGTTTCTCACCGTTCCAGCGGTGCGCGAAGGCCGCGTACATCCGGAGAGGAAAGGCCGCGAGGGTCACGCCCACGATTGGGGTGCGGCACAGCCGGCGAGCGCGACGTACGGGGCACCGCTGCCGCTGTCGGGCCGGCGAACAGCCACAAGGTCGCCCGGGTGGCGGCGGCGATGGGCCTGCGTGTGCGCATCCACGTGGCGACTCCCGCACCTGCGACCTGCCCGGTGGCCAGTGCCGCGACGGCGAGACCCCAGGCTGCGGAGACCCCCGGACAGTCCTTGGCCACGAGCGGGCCGAGCACTCCGCTGACGGCGCTCAGTGAGAGCTGCTGCGACACCCGGCGGTCAGAGGGCGGACGAGTCGCTCAGAAGGTGGGCGGCGAGTGCGCCGTACGCGCCGGTGGACAGAAGACGAGCACCGGGCAGCACCACACGCCGGGTGGGGAGCCGGCATGCACGCGTGACTGTCACGGCTGACGGGGGTGGCGTCCGGAGTCGCAGCGGTGGTGAACACCACGCGATGGCCGGAGCAGGTGACCAGGATCCCGTCCAGACAGGCGCTGCCCCGGCGGGCGATGAGCGCGGCCTCGGTGACGGTGGTCGCGGGCGGCGTCCGCGCAGCGGGGGCTGTCCTGGGAAAGACGCTCCCTCCGGTCGACCGGGCGCATCATGGGCAGCTCTCCGGTGGTCGGCGCTGGTCGTCCACACGAGGCCCGGCAAGATGCTTCTGCGGCTCGTTAGTGCTGTGGCCGGAAAGGTTTACCGGGAAGCTCGCGATGTCCGGTGCGGTGCATCGCAAGGCAGAGGATCGCAGCTCGTACTCAGCCGTACTCGCGCGATGCGACAACGGTGGGGTACCTCCTGTGCCCGAAGGGCTACGGGGGAGAGGTGCCGTGCCTGGGGGCACCTCCCAGCGGGTAGCTGGGGGAGTCGCGAGCCGGTGAAGCTTTCCGGTCAGCACCAGCCCTTGGCGGCGTGCACTGTCCCGGCGTATCGCTGGGCGAAGCCCGTGCCGTCGTCGGCCGCGACGGTCATGTCGTATCGTCCTCCGTCCGTGGGCCACATCAGGGCGGCCTTCTCGCGCGGGCCGACCAGCTGCGTGCGTACCTCGCCGCCGAAGTCGTTCGGGGTGATGGTGAAGCACACAGCCTTCCCGCCGTCGTTGGCCAGCAGCAATTCGACCGATGCGTTCTCCGGCTTGTCGCCCCGCAGGACCGCTGTCGCCCGAGGGACGGCATTGTCGTCCTGATCCGATCCCTTCACCGTCCCGGCGAAGCGGCGGACGAAGCCGTCGGCGCCGTGGACGGTGAAGTCGTAGCGCCCGGCGGTGCGTACCGCGTCCCACACATAGCCGGCGGTGCTGTGCGGCTCGACGGTGAACGGCGTTCCGGTGAACGGCCGGGCGATGTTCGGGAACACCGTGAAGGGGAAGGCCACCGTGCCCTCGTTGGCGAGTGTGCAGGTGACCTTGCCGGTGGTGCGGTCCACCGCGATGTCGGCCCATGGGCGGTACGGCAGGGGCCGGTGCGGCCGCGGACCGCCCTGCTCCTGCGTCGGCATGATCTGTGTGCCGGGCGCCGGAAGCTCCACCGGTGGCAGCCCCATCGCCGCGTCGGCCTGCTCTCTCAGTGCGTGGGTGTCCGGCAGGGCGGGAACGGAGAAATCGGGCCGGGTGAAGTCGAAGCAGCTCGTGAGGTCGCCGCACACGGCGCGGCGCCACGGGGAGATGTTGGGTTCCTGCACTCCGGTGACGACCTCCAGGAAGCGCAGCACGGAGGTGTGGTCGAAGACCTGGGAGTTGACCCAGCCGCCCCGCGACCACGGCGATATCACCCACAGCGGCACGCGGTTGCCCAGCCCGATCGGCTGCCCGTCCACGAATTCCTCAGGGGTTCCGGTCGGCGGGAACGGCGGGATGACGTGATCGAAGAAGCCGTCGTTCTCGTCGTACATGACGAGAAAGACGGTGTGCCGCCACACGTCCGGGTTGGCGAATACCGACTGAAGAGCCGTGTTGACCCAGTGTGCGCCGTAGGCGGGGCTGGCTGCCGGATGCTCGCAGAACAGGTACGGCGAGACCAGCCAGGACACTGTGGGCAACGTACCGTTCTTGCAGTGCTCGTCGAACGCCGACAGGTCCCACTGCGTCATCGCGTCGATGTAGCGCGGGTCGTCCTTGTCGAAGGAGTGGAACCGGGCGAAGTATTCGAGGGCGTTGTCCTCGTAGTTGCCGTGGCGCTCGTCCACGCCGGGAGTGTGGTAGACGCGCCAGGTGACACCGGCGGCAGACAGGCGCTCCGCGTAGGTGGTCCAGTCGCAGACCGGGTTGTCGGGCATCGGGGTGTTGTCGATCCACGGGCCGGTCGTGCCGTCACGGCCCGGACCGACCGTGCCGGTCCACAGGTAGAGGCGGTTGGGGCTGGTGGGTCCGGCGAGTGAGCAGAAGTACGCGTCGCAGAGGGTGAATGCGTCAGCAAGGGCGTACTGGTAGGGGATGTCCTCACGGGTGAGGTAGCCCATGCTCTGCTCGCCCTTGGCCGAGGTCCAGCGGTTCATCGCGCCGTTGTTGATGGCATCGTGACCGGTTTCCCAGTCGTGCGGCAGGCCGTCCGCGTTCTGGGCGTTGTACTTCGTGGAGTCCATCCGGTAGGGCAGCAGGAAACCGCCGTCGGTACGCGACGGGGTGGGCTGGTGGAACACGCTGTCGCCGTTCGGGAACGTCAGCGCCTGACGGTCGCCGAATCCCCGCACACCGTTCAGTGTGCCGAAGTAGTGGTCGAAACTGCGATTCTCCTGCATGAGGATCACGACGTGGCGGATGTCGTCCATGGTGCTAGATCCTTTCCGTGGACGTGAGGAGAGACACGAGCAGGGCCAGGTCGGCCCGCTCCAGGGAGTCGAGGACTGTCCGCCCTGCCGAGTCCTGGATCGGTACGGTCGAGGGCACGGCCAGCACCGCGCAGCCGGCGGCCTCGGCCGAGGCGACACCCGCGGGCGAGTCCTCGACGACCACGCAGGCGTGCGGATCGACGCCCAGGGCGGCGGCTGCTGCCAGATACGGGTCAGGTGCCGGCTTCGTGCGGAGGGTGTCCTCGACTGCGAGTGTCAACACGAACCGTTCCTCCCCCAGGGCCTTGCGCACGAGGTCGACGACATGGCGCGGAGATGCGGAGACGATCGCCGTGGGGATCCCGGCGGCGGCCAGTTCGTCGAGCAGGCCCAGTGCCCCCGGGCGCGGGACGACTTCGCCGGCGACACGGGCGGCGAACGCCGCATCCAGGGCGGCGGAGAGAAGGCCGGGGTCGGGGGCCGCCGGGCCGCCGGTGCGGTGCAGGTGAGCGGCGGTGTACGCGGCGGGACGGCCCAGCACATGGGGTGTGTCGGCGTCAGTCAGCGGCCGTCCGATACCCTCTGCGACCTGTTCCACCGCGGCCCGCCACAGCCGCTCGGTGTCGACGAGCGTGCCGTCCATGTCGAACAGCACGGCAGCGGGAAGGGCGGGCGCGGCGATGCGATGGTTCATGGTGTTCTCTCCGGTGTGTGGCGAACCGGCGGCAGCGAGCGCTGTCCGCGTCGGATGCCGAGGGCGTCAGCTGGGTCGGGTCGAGTGGGTCCGAGTCGCCCGGTCGAACGTCGGCAGGAGCCGTCAGCTCCCATTGCCACCGCCGTCCGACCCGCGGTGGCGGTCCACCAGCACCGGACGGTCCGGCAGCGTCAGCGTCACCGCCGCGCCGACCGGGAGCATGGCCGTGGAGGAGCTCGGTACGTCGGCCATCACCTCCGTGCCGCCGGCCAGTCGTACCGTCACTCGGGTCGTCGCGCCCAGGAACGCCGCGCCCACGATCCGGGACGTGCCGTTCCCGTCCGCCGTGACCCCGACCGCCTCCGGCCGTACCAGTACGTCGACATGGCCCGTGCCCCGGACGACCTCGGTGGAGCCCGGAAGCGTCCCCTGGACGGGCAGGGTGCGGCCGAGCACGTGCACGGTCCTGCCGTCCGTCCCGGCCCGGGCCGGGACTCGGCTCATCACGCCCACGAACTCGGCGACGAACGCGGTCGCGGGGCGCTCGTAGAGCTCCGCCGGAGGGGCACACTGCTCCAGTCTCCCGGCGCGCATCACCGCGACCCGGTCGGCCATGGAGAGGGCCTCCTCCTGGTCGTGAGTCACGAACAGGGTGGTGATGCCGAGTTGCTGCTGGAGGCGGCGGATCTCCTCACGCAGCGTCGACCGCACCTGTGCGTCGAGCGCCGACAGCGGTTCGTCGAGCAGCAGTACGCGTGGCTGCAGTGCCAGAGCCCGGGCCAGCGCGACCCGCTGCTGCTGGCCGCCCGACAGCTGGTACGGGAAGCGGGCGGCGTGCTGCGGCAGTCCGACCAGCTCCAGGAGTTCGGCGGCGCGAGCCCGTCGCGCGGCCTTGCCCACCCCGCTCATCCGCATTCCGAAGGCGACGTTGTCGACGGCGGTCAGGTGCGGAAAGAGGCTGTACGACTGGAACACCATGCCCGCGTCGCGGCGGTGCGCAGGGACGCATGTGACGTCCTGGCCGTCCACGAGCACCTCGCCGGCGTCAGGTCGCTCGAAACCGGCGACCGTGCGCAGTGCGGTGGTCTTCCCGCAGCCGGAAGGGCCCAGCAGGGCCAGCAGTTCACCTGGGCGGACCGCCAGGTCCAGCCCGTCCAGCGCCGTCGTGGCACCGAAGGCTCGACGCAGCCCGCGGAACTCCACGCTTGAACCGGCCCGCGTCGGGGTGATGTTTTCCGGATCGGTCAGAACATTGGTCATTGAGACTCCTTGGGACGGCGAGCCCGCCCGGCGGCGGCGATCACCAGCAGCAGCACCCAGGTGCCGAGGAGGCCGACCATGGACACGGCAACGGACATCTGTGCGTGCGAGCCGCTGAGGGCGACGATCCACACGGCGAACGGCTGGTAGCCGAGGACCGCGGCGACGGTGTACTCACCGAGCACGAGGGCCAGCGTCAGGAACGCGGTGTTGAGCAGCGCCCCACGCAGGTTGGGCAGCACCACATGGAAGAGGGTGCGCGGCCACGACGCCCCGCACGCCCGCGCGGCCTCGACGAGTACACGCAGGTCGATGGCGGTGAGCCCGCTGTCCAGTGTGCGGTACGCCAGCGGCAGCGCCATCAGGGCGTACGCGAGCACCAGGACGAAGGGGAACTCCGGGTTCTGGAGCGCGACCAGGGCTCCGAAGAGCGGGGTGCCTGCGAAGTGGTCCGGTCCCCAGCGCAACACCGCGCTGATCCCGGCGACAAGGGCGACAGCGGGTACGACCAGCGGCAGCAGGCACACGATCTCGACGAGCGTGCGCAGGCGCGGCGCAGCCAGCCGGACCGTGACCAAGGCGGGTACGAGCAGGCCCAGGACGAGTGCGATGGTGGCCGTGGCCAGTTTCAGGGTCAGAGCCAGACTGTCGGCGAAGCCGTCGGCACCGAAGATCCCGGTGTAGGCATCGAAGCCGATGCCCTGGCGCGGGCCGCCGATCCCGATGCTGAAGGCGACGGCGCATGCGAGCGGGACCAGGAAGTACACGCCGGTGAGCAGCCACACGGCGCCACGCCCGTATTCGGGCCTTCTCAAGCGAGCCATCGCGCGCTCCTTCGCTGCAGCGGCAGCTGGACGGCCATGACGAGCCCCGCGACCAGCACCATGTCGACGCCGAGCGCCAGGGCGACATTGCCCTCGCCGACCAGGACGTCGCCGGACAGGGCGTCCGCGATCTGCATGGTGACCAGCGGTACCGAGCTTCCGACCATCGCGGCGGCGGTCGCGTACGCACTGAACGCACTGCCGAACAGCAGGACGAAGCCGCCGAGCAGCGACGGCATGAGAATGGGCAGCGCGACGTGCGTCCAGTACCGGAAGGCGCTCGCGCCGTTGTTGCGGGCGGCCTCCCGCCACTGCCGCCGCAGCCCGTCCAGAGCGGGGGCGAGCGTGAGCACCATGAGCGGAATCAGGAAGTAGAGGTAGGCCAAGGTCAGCCCCCAGAAGCTGTACAGATTCCAGCCGTGGCTGCGCAGGGCGAAGTGGGTCGTCAGCACCCCGGCGTTGCCGAGCGTCGCCACGAACGCGAACGCAAGCGGCACACCTCCGACATTCGCCAGGACGCCCGCGCCGGCCAGCGCCGCCTCGCGCAGAGCACGGAACCTCGAGGTCACCACCGCGTGGGCGATCGGCAGGCCGACGACAGCTGCGATCAGCGCGGAGACAGCGGACAGTTCGACGCTGTTGATCAGTGCGGCCAGGTGAGGGCCGTGCAGCGAGGCGATGAAGTTGGCGCCGGTGAAGCGAGCCCCGCCCGGCATGGTTTCTGGCGTCGTGAACGCACCGAACACCATCGTCCCGGCAGACAGGCCGAACACCACCACGGCGAACACGAGCAGCGGCAGGACGCCCAGCCAGCGTGCCGAGCGTGGAAGGCGCCACCGCCGCGCGGCCCCGTGGCTGGTGGTGCCGCCGGAGGAGCGGGGCAGGCTGTCACCCCTGGCGGCCGTCTGAACGGCACTCATTCGGCGACCGCCTGGGCCCAGCCCTGGGCAACAGCCTGCTTGGCCTTGCTGATCTGAGCCTCGGTCGGGAAGGCCGTCGTGCCGTTGCCGGGCGCCGGCGGGAGCTTGGCTGCGGAATCGGCGTCGAGAGTGCCGGCTTGCTGCATCGCGGGCATCAGAACAGGGCGGGCGTGGCCCTTGAGCCACAGGTTCTGGCCCTCGGGGCTGTACAGGAACTCCTGCCACAGGCGCGCCGCGGCCGGGTGAGGTGCCCACT